>JBBRVD010000006.1:0-52049 GCA_038247175.1 Burkholderiales bacterium
CCGCCCGGGCGACGAAGCACAGCATCTGGCCTTCCTGTCGCAGCTCGACCCCGAGGACGTGCGCATGCGGGTGTTCTACAGCCGGCGCAGTATCGAACCGAGCGAGCTGGCCCGGCTGACCCAGATCGACTACGAACGCGAGATCGCCTTCATCGCCGAAACCACCGGGCCTGACGGCAGTACTCAAACGCTGGCCGTAGCGCGGGCGGTATCCGACCCGGACAACATCAGCGCGGAGTTCGGCATCGTCGTTCGATCGGATATCAAGGGCCAGGGACTGGGTCGACTGATGATGGACAAGCTGATTCGGACCTTGCGCGCGCAGGGCACGCAGCGCCTGGTGGCCACGGTATTGCAGGACAACAAGCGGATGCTGGCTCTGCAGCGCGATCTCGGCTTTGTCGAGGTGCGAGACCAATCCGGCGACGGCACACGCGCGATTGCGCTGGACCTGCAGCGCGTTGACTCCCAAGCCTGACCCGGTGACGCGACCGGCACAGGGCGCCGAACCCGGGTATGGCGGCGATGGCGGGGACTCCTTATCGACGCTGGGCAGCAACCGCACCGAGAGCGTGACCCGATAGCCCCTGCAATAGCCTTGATCCTGGTCGCCCTGCAACTGCTTTTCACCTATGCTCCTGCCATGCGGCAAGTTTTGCGAACCACCCTCCTGGACGCCCGGTCCTGGTCGCAGATCGTCCTGTTGGGAATGACCCAGTACCTGGTGTTGGAGACCGAGCAATGGATATTGCGCCGCATCGGCGTGCGGAGCCTGTGAATGGGGCTGCGTGAACGCCTGCGCGCAGTGGTGCCGACCCGCGCGCAAATTCTCGACAACCGCTGGCTGCGCTGGCTCGGCCCGGTGCTGCGGCGTCCCCGGCTGTGGCGCTGGTCGCGCCGTGGCGTGGCGCTGGGTGTGGCACTGGGTATCTTTTTCGGCCTGCTGATCCCGGTGGCCCAGATTCCACTGTCCGTCGGTGCGGCAGTGCTGCTGCGTGCCAACGTGCCAGCCGCAGCAGTCAGCACGCTGGTCACCAACCCGCTCACCTTCGGGCCCTTGTATTACGCGGCCTACAAGCTGGGGCACTGGATCACCGGCGCGCCGGAGAAGGCCGAGCCCAATGGCGTGACCGCGCGGGAACTGCAAGCGGCTGGATTGCCAAAGGAGGAAGTCCGCCTGTGGCAACGCATGACCTCGGTCGGCAAGCCGCTGCTGCTGGGCCTGGCCATCATAGCGACGCTGATGGGCCTGCTGTCGTATTCGCTGATCGCACTGACCTGGCTCGGCTGGACCTGGTTCAAGCGCCGCAAGCGACGCCTGCCGTGAAGGCTTGTGGTCCCGACAGTTCCTGCCCTTGCGCGCCAACACGACCTGGCAGGTCATCGACAGAGTTCGGCTGCGCAAAGACACTGGTCTTGCCATGGCATCGGTCGTGGCAAAAGCCACTGAAAGGACCCGTACCACGCCCTCGACCGACCTCCTCCCCCTGGCCATCGCCCTGCTGATCGGCATCCCCGCCGTCGGTTCCTGTATCGGCATCGGCCTGGCCAGCATGAAGCTGCTCGAATGCGTGGCCAGGCAGCCGGAAATGGCGCCTGAACTGCAGACCAGGTACTTTCTGGCGGTCGGCGTGACTGACGGCGCATTCATCATCGCCACCGGCATCGGACTGTGGTTTGCGACCGCCAACCCGCTCCAGTGATCCAGCCTCTGGCGGCCACCCTGCCGCAATAACGATGAATAACGGCGCACGCCAGGCGCTGGTGCACCTGCGCTTAGACTTGTCCGGGCACAACGCGCAACGTCAACAAGAACAATGGAACGCACCTGGGCACGAATCGGCTGGTGGTATGCACTGGGCGTGCTTGCGGCCGCGCAACTGGGCAAGATGTCGGCGCTGGCGCCGCTGATCACGATCGAGCTGGCACTCGGCCTGACCTTGGCCGGCGTGCTGATCTCGCTGCTGGAGATCGGCGGCGCGACACTGGGTTTTGCCGCTGGCCTGTTCGTGGACCGGCTCGGTGTACGGCGGGTGCTGTTGACCGGTATCGGCTGCTTCGTTGTCGCCGGACTGGGTCAATCGCTGGCCTCTTCGGTCGCAGCCTTGTTCGGTCTGCGCCTGCTCGAAAGCCTGGCCTACCTGTGTGTCGTCGTCGCAGCGCCGCTGTTGATATTCCGTACCGCACCGCCAGGCAAACAGGGCGTCGCACTGGCACTGTGGAGCAGCTTCGTGCCAGTCGGCTTTGCGCTTGGCGCCATCACATCGGGCTGGATCGCCGAGTCTGCATCGTGGCGCGCCGCCACGCTGGCCTGGGCGCTGCTGGCGGCACTGATGTGGCTGGTGTCGTCCCGGATGGCGTTCGCGCACTCCGCTGCCAGGGGGGCGCAACGCCGCCTGTCGGTTCCGCGCTGGCCGATCTGGGCACTGACACTGGCGTTCGGCTGTTACGCCAGTTTCGCAGTCGGTCTGATCGCGTTGCTACCCACCTTTCTGGTCGAGCAAGCCGCAGCGACGCCGCGGCAGGCCGGACTGATCAGCGGCCTGGCCGCGTTCATCTCGGTCCTCGGCGTCCTGATCGCGGCCTGGTTGCGCCATCGTGGCGGCGACCGCATGGGCTGGATCGTGGTGGCGATCGTCGTGCCGGCGGCGTTGCTGTTCGCGGTGTTCGCGGATGGCGCCAGCGTCTGGCGCGTGGCCCTGCTGATGCTGGTGCTCAATACCGTCTCCGGCATCTACTCGGGGCTGGCCTTCGCGCTGCTGCCGGCGCTGGCCCGCTCGGACGACGAAATGGCAGTGGCCAACGGCCTGACGCTGCAACTGGGCGCCACCGGTTCCTTGCTCGGCCCACCGATGTTCGCCGCCTGCGTCGAGCGCTGGGGCTGGAGCGGCGCGGCCACGGCCGGTGCGGTGGTCTCGGCCGCCTGCCTGGTACTGATGCAATGGGCACGTGCCGACGACAACGGCCCGGCGCCATCGCTGCGGACGCCAGCCTGAACCGCCGATCGGACCTGCTCCGGCGGGATACCATGGCCTGTGCCACCAGGGTCCGGCGTTTGGCCACTGGCGGTCGGCCTGCCTCGGCACGGAGCCCGCTACCGTGGCGAACCATGCATGAACTAAGCCTGGCCCGTGAAGTCGAGGGCCAGGTCGCGGCGGCCGCCCGGCGCGATGGCTTTCACCGCGTTGGCCAATTGCGGCTGGAGGTGGGCGCCCTGGCCGGCGTCGAGGTCGATGCCTTGCGCTCATTGCGCGTGATCGACCTGCTGGTGCACGACGACCGGAACGCCGTCTGCAGCGGATCGCACCGAAATCGGTGAAGGTCCGATGGTAGCCCCTGTCCTCCTTACGGACAGGCCCTGAGGCGCTGTGCCGTCGCCTGGTAGGACTGCGGCGAATCGATCTGCCGGTTGGCCGCGACGATGCCGTCCTGCAATTGCCGCAGCAAGGGGTTGAGCACGGCGTCCACGCGGCCACGCAAGCCGTCGTTGAGCTCGTGTGCGGAGGCAAACACGTATGGCTCGCCCAGCCGCGCGCGCAACACCGGCTCGAGCAAACGCGCACCCGCGCGCAGGTGGTTGCGCCAGACGGCGACATGTTCCTGCTCATGCTCGTCGACGATGGCACGCCTGCAGCCATTGCCGGCGAGCTCGCGCGCGAGGTAGACGGTCAACCCGGTGACGGAAATCGTCACGTCCAGCGAGGGCACGGCGCAGACACGGCCATCGGCATGGGCCAGCATCGCCGCACGCACGGCATACCGGGCACCGGCCTGCGCCTGCGTCAAACCGTAGACCTGGTGGTAGGGACCGGACGACTGCCGCGACAGGTTCTTCAGTTCTTCCAGGCTGCGCGTGTTGTCGCGTGCCAGCACGGCATCCTCGAACGTCACGCCGATGCGGGCCTGCGACACCATGGCCTGGCAGGACTGCGCAAAGCCGGATGCGTCAGCCCGTGCCGTGGACGGGCACACGGCGCCGACCAGGGCCAGGGCGGCCGCACAGAAATTGGACATACTCCGAGGCATTGACTGCGAGTTTCCCATTTCCCGACCAATTTGCGGGCCGCGCGCTGCGATGCCCGACCTTCCTGCACCATGAAAATTACCCAGATCGACATCATCGAATCCGTCATGCCGTTCACCGACGGCGGATCCGGCAGCGGCATCATGCCCACGCGCTGGAATACGCTGGACGCGGTTTTCGTGCGGTTGCAGACCGACACCGGCATCGTCGGCTGGGGCGAGTGTTTCGCCTACTCCTGCCGCAGTGCGGTGGCGGCCGCGGCGCGCGACATGGTCGCTCCACTGGTGCTGGGCCGCGAACTGGCGGCTACACCGGAGGTACTGAATCTCGAAATCCAGCGCAAGCTGCATCTCTTCGGCCGCTACGGCATCGCGATGTTCGCGATCTCCGGGTTCGACATCGCATTGTGGGACATCGCGGCCAAGGCGCAGCACAAGCCGCTACACGCGTTGCTCGGACCGGCGCTGCGCGACGCGGTTGCGGCCTATGCCAGCCTGGTGCGCTACGGTGAATCGGCTCTGGTGGACACCTATTGCCGCCAGGCGCTGGCCCAGGGGTATCGCAACATCAAACTGCATGAGATCGATCCGCAGGTGATACGCGCCAGTCGCCAGGCGTGCGGACCGGGCATCGGCATCTCGGTCGACGTGAACTGCGCCTGGACGCCGCAGCAGGCGCAGGCACAGCTGGCGACGATGCAGGAGATCGACGCGGCCTGGCTGGAAGAGCCGGTGTTCCCGCCCGAGGACCTGCCGTCGCTGGCGGCGCTGAACCGCCAGTTTCCGCTGGGTGCCGGCGAGAACGCCTGTACCCGTCATGAATTCGCCCGCTTCCTTGCTGCCGACGCAGTGACCTATCTGCAACCGTCCGTGACCAAGGTTGGCGGCGTGACCGAATTCATCGCCGTAGCCCGACTGGCGCAGGCACACGGCAAGGCGGTCATGCCGCATTCACCGTACTTCGGTGCCGGTTACTTCACCACGCTGCAGCTGCTGGCGTGCCTGCACGGCGAGCCTTTGTTCGAACACCTCTATGTGCAGCTCGACGCCGACGTGGCACTGGGCGGCACGCCACTGCCCTCGGGCGGCATAGTTGCGATACCGCAACGGCCAGGGCACGGGTTCGAGCCGGATATGGCACTACTGGAGCGATACCGGGCGGGTTGATCCGGTTCGGGCAGCGCCGTGCCGCCAAACTGCACATGGCCAACATAAGGGGGAGCCACCCGCTCAGCGGCCGTACAGCCAAGGCAGATCAAGCAGCCGCGCGCCCAGCAACGACAGCGCCCTGTCGCGGCCCCAGCGTACAACGCCCCTGGCATGAAACACCTGCCCGTTGCGCCGCGCGCGTTGTTGCACCCGGCGATTGCGCTGCCAGCGCAGGCGCGCGAAATCGGCCAGCGCCGATGCGACGGGCCGGCGCTGATCGGCCAGCATCTGGGCGACGGCCAGCGCATCCTCGATCGCCATGCCGGCGCCCTGGGCCAGGTAGGGCCGCATCGGATGCGCGGCGTCGCCGAGCAATGCAACTCGCCCGCGTGCATGTTCACCCGGCCCCGCCATCGGCGCGCGGTCGCACAGGATCCACATCCGCCAGGCCGATACCGCATCGATCAGAGCCTGCAGCGGTGGTGCCACCGTGCCCAGCGCCTGCAGCAGCTGTGCCGGGGACGCCTGCTGGTTCCAGTTCGCCAGCTGGCCCGGTGTGGCGTTGGCGGCGCGCAGCCAGTCGGGCGCACCATGCACCACCACCACAAGATTGAGCGCATCGCCGCCGCACACCGGGTACTGCACCACATGCTGACGCGGACCGAGCCATACCGTCACCTGCTGGCTGCGCAAAGCGGCAGGCAGGTCGGATTGCTGCAGCAAGGCCCGGTAGGCCAGGTGACCGGTCGGTTGCGGATCACCGTCGTCCAGCAACTGCTGGCGCACGGGACTCCACAGGCCATCGGCGCCCAGCAGCGCATCGGCTTGCAGAATGCGTCCGCCCACCAAAGACACACGGACGCCCGCGTCGGGCGACTGCTGGAACGACGCCAATTCGCAACCGAGCTCCAGCGGCACCCCGCCCCGCATGTGCAACGCATCGAGCAGCAACCGATGCAGGTCCGAACGATGGACGGTGGCATAGGGTGCCCCGTACCGTCGTCGTACCGCATCGCCCAAGGGCAGCACGCCCAACTCCTGGCCGCTGACCGCACTGCGTACCTGCAGACAATCGGGGAATGCCGCCAGCTGCGCCAGCGCCCGCTCCAGTCCCCAGCCATGCAGGATGCGCGTGACATTGGGCCCGACCTGCACCCCTGCTCCGACCTCTGCGAACTCCGCAGCACGCTCGATGACCCGCACGGACCGCCCCGTCTGGGCGCATGCCAATGCAGCGGCCAGGCCCGCGATTCCGCCTCCGGCGACAAGCACCTGCTGGTCTGTAGTCATGTGCGGCATGGTACGGTGATTCAGGCCCGGGTCGACTTGGCCGCCGTCTGCGCAGGTCCGTTCGCTGCAACCCCTTGCAAGGCCGACTGACGCACGCCTAGCACCTGCAGCGCTGCGAAAGACGTCACAGCGACCCCATGCAGCAGCAGGTAGATCACGCCCCAGCCGGTCAACCCGAAGGGACCGACGCCGATCAGACCGACACACGCGACACCCCAGGCAAGATTGCCCATGATGATCAGCCACACGGCGGCGGCAGGAATCGGCCTGCGCGTCCCGACCCAGCTGGCAAAGGCGCCGTAACACAGCAAAAAGACACCGGTCGCCATCAGCAGGGACGAAGGCAGGCCGGTGAGCGATGCAAGCCAGGCCGTGACAGCCACCTGGGGTACGCCGCTCGCCAAGACCGACGCGGCATCCAGCAACAGCACAGAGCGCAGGAACTGCGGGGAAAGCAAGACGGACATGGAAAGCTCCATTGAATGATGAGGTCCGCATGATTGCGTCAACCTGACCGCCAGTCGATTACCTCCCAGGTCATGGATGTTCGCCGCGTTGCGGCTTACCATCGCGCCATGACCCTGCAGATACAGCCTCAGGCCGGCCCACACACCGCCTCGCCGGTACCGTTCGGACACCACCTGCGCAGCTGGCGACAGCGCCGGCGACTGAGTCAGCTCGACTTGGCGCAGGAAGCCGACGTATCGACCCGTCACCTGAGTTTTGTCGAGACCGGCCGCGCCGAACCCAGCCGCGAGATGGTGCTGCGGCTGGCCGAGCGACTGCAGATTCCGCTGCGCGAACGCAACACGCTGCTGATTGCAGCGGGTTATGCGCCAATGTACCGTGAGCGCCCGCTGGACCACCCGGCTCTGGCGAGCGCGCGTGCTGCCGTGGAGTTGCTGCTCAAGGGGCACGAACCGTATCCTGCGCTGGCGCTGGACCGCTACTACAACGTGGTGACAGCCAACCGCGCGGTGGCGCTGTTTCTGCATGGGCTGCCCGACGCGTTGCTGCGTCCGCCGATGAACGTGCTGCGCATCTGCCTGCATCCCCAAGGCCTGGCGCCACGCATCGAGAATCTCCACCAATGGCGCACCCACCTGCTCGAACGCCTGCGCCAGCAGATCACTGCCACCGCCGATCCGCAACTGCAGGCGTTGCTCGACGAATGCGCAGCCTACCCGGCGCAGGAGCTGTCCGACGCCCCCCACCTCGCTGGCGAACATCTTGGCGTGTTGATGCCGTTTCGCCTGCGTACCCGCCACGGCGTACTCAGCTTCATCAGCACGCTCACGATTTTCGGCAGCGCGCACGACGTGACGCTGCAGGAGTTGATGATCGAGTCGTCGTTTCCGGCCGATGCGTTGACCGCGGACATCTTGCGGCAGACCCTGGACTGACCCAGCGAGTCACCCGCGGCCCAGCCGATCTGCGGCACTCGACGACGGCCCCTGCCACGGGTCACAGTTCCATCAGGCTCCTTGCAGCAACGCAGTCAGCGACGCGCCGACACCCTGCATTGGAAGCTTGCGCAGGGGCTGCGGCAACACCCGCTGCATGTTCGACGCGGCGAGCACGACAGCCTGCGCAGCCAGTGCGACGTTATCCAGCACCGGTACCGGCAGCTCACCCTGCAAGGCTTCGTCCATACCGGCCAGTGCCGCTCCGCCTAGCAGGATGACCCGGGCGCCCGCATGGACAGCCCGCCGCGCCTCGGACAGCAGCATGTCCCTGGCCTGCGCCGGCGCCGCCGCAATCTCGGCGCCTGTCAAAGGCGCCGTGTACACGCCGACCAGGTTGGCATCGAGTTGCTGGGCACGCGCGAATCGCCACAACATGGGCTCCCAGGCCAGGCCGCCGGTGACAACACCAAAACGTCCATGCCGGGCGGCAGCGACGAAGCTCGACCGCGCCAACCCGACCACTGGCACCGCCGCCAGTTCCTGCAGCGCGAGCAGCCCCGGATCGCCGAAGCAGGCCAGCAGTACCGCGTCGTGTCCGTCGTAATGCTCGGCATAGGCTTCGAGCACTGCGTGTGCAGCTACCGCATAGGCCGTTTCGGTGGCGATGTAGGGCGACCCGAGGCGCGCCGTCACGCCGTCCCACACCACACCGTCATGGCGCTGGCGGCAGTGAGCCAGCACCTGCCGAGTCACGGACTCCGAGGTGTTCGGGTTGAGGACCAGGATCCGCTTTGCCATCACGCCTGCGCTCACATCTGGCCCGGCAGGAAGGTCACGATGACGGGAAACGCCATCAACAGCAGCGTGAACAGCAGCATGATGACCGCATACGGCCAGGTGCCGCCGATCACATCGCCGATGCCGCCCTTGTCCGGCCGGACACCCTGCACGACGAACAGGTTCATGCCCACCGGCGGCGTGATCAAGGCCAGTTCGCACATCAGAATGATGAAGATACCAAACCAGATCGGGTCCACACCGAGCGCCTGCACGATCGGATAGGTGATCGGCACCGTGGCCACCAGCATCGACATCACATCCATGAACATGCCCAGCAGCAGGTAGAACACGACCAGCACCAGCAGCATGGAGGTTGCCGACAGGCCCAGCGAGGTGACCGACTTGGTCAGGGTCTCGGCAACGCCCGACAGGCTGATCATCAGGTTCAGCACGAAAGCCGCCGCCAGGATCAGCATGATCATGCCGGTGGTACGGGCTGTTTGAAGGAAACAGGTCTCCAGCATCGCCCAGGTCAGGCGCCGGGCGCGCCAGGTGAAAAACAACGCCACCACGACGCCGAGCGCCGCCGATTCGGTCGCGGTGGCGAAACCGGTGTACAGGCTGCCCATGACGATACCGAAGATCACCAGCGGCGGCAGCAGATGCACCGAGACGGCCAGTCGCTCGCGCAGCGGCGGCAACTGTTCGCGAGGCACCTTGCCGGTGACGCGACTGTTGACCCACACGTAGGCCATGAACAGGCCGGTCAGCAGCAAGCCGGGAACGATGCCCGCGATGAACAATTTGCCGATCGAGTTCTCGGTCAAGGAGCCGTAAACGATCATGTTGATGCTGGGAGGAATCAGGATGCCCAGCGTGCCGCCAGCCGCCAGCGTGCCCAGCGCCTGCGGCATCGGATACTTGCGTGCTTGCAGCGAGGGTAACGCCACGGTGCCGATGGTCGCCGCCGTGGCGACCGACGAGCCGGACGTGGCGGCGAACAGCGCGCAACACGCGATGTTGGTGTGCAGCAGGCCGCCCGGCAGGCGCGACAACCAGGCTGCCATCGCGCCGTACATGCGGTCCGCCATGCCACTGCGCAGCAGCAACTCTCCCAGCAGGATGAACAGCGGCGCGGCGGTCAACAGGTTGTCATTGAGCACGCCCCACAACATTGCGCCGGTCGATGACAGGAACGGCACACCGAACACAATGACGCCGGCGCCAGCTCCCACCAGCACCATGGCCACCGCAATCGGCAGGCCCACCAGCATCATCGCGATCATCAAACCAAAGGCAATCGAGAACTCGAGCGTGCTCATCACGGGTTCCCTTATGTGCCGGCACTGCGCTGCGCCAGGTTCTCGAGCTCGTCACCGAGCTCCTCCTTGGCACTCTTGGGATGGAACTCGGCCAGCAGCCGCTCGCGCCGGCCGGTGAAGTACAACCAGCTGGCCCGCGCGGCGTAAAGCACCGCATAACCGGCAAAAATCAACAGCGCCGCGTACCAGAGCGACTGCGGAATCACCAGCGGCGTGGCCCAGGGGGTCTGGGCCGAGCTGCCGTACTCGATGGTCTTGGTGATGACCCGCAGGCAGACGCCTAGCAGGAACAGTGCGAGCAATGCCAGGGAAACTGCCGACAACCAGTTCATGAAGGCCTGCACCCTCGGTGGGAAACGGTCATGCAAGACATCGACCCGGATATGGTTGCGCCCGGCCACGGCCAGGCTGAAGCCGATCACCGAGCCGATGGCCAGCGCGTAGCCACCCAGTTCCGCGGCGCCCTGCAACGAGATGTTGAACATCTTGCGCAGGACCGTCTCCACCGTGACCAGCACCGACAGGCCCAGGAAAGTCAAGCCGAACAGATTGGCCATCAGCCGTTCCAGAGCCCGTTTCATGGCCGGTTTACTTCACGCCGACGACAGCGCCAACGGTCCTGCGCCACTCGGCGCCGCATCCGGGCGCGGTCTTCTCGCAGGTCTCGATCCAGGTCGGCAGGGACACATCGCGCATCGCGTCACGCACCAGAGCCACGTCGGCGGCGGTCACCGGCACGCTGACCAGGTTGAATTTCTTCAAGGTGCACGGCATCTTGCCGGTGTTGCAGTTCACCGCGTCCACCGCCAGTTCCTCGGAGTACTTCCAGATGTCGTTCTCGAGCGCGGTGAATCCGGCCTGCAACTGCACCTGCTGTGCCGGGCTCAGCTTTTTCCATGCCGACAGGCCAATCGCATAACCGTTCATCGCAAACTGCACGCCGATCGGCAGCACGTGGGTCGAGACCTCCGGCCAGCTGGCCGAGTTCGCCGACAACGAGCTGGTGATCGCACAGTCCACCACACCCAGGGACAGGCTCTGGTGCACCTCGCCAAAACTTAGCGGTATCGCGGTGGCGCCGAGTTTTTCGAAGAACTTGGCCGAGTTCTGGTCAAACACCCGCACCTTCAGGCCCTTGACGTCGGCCAGCTTGGTGATGGGCTTCTTGCAGAACAGCACCTGCGGGCCAGCCGGCCAGACGCTGAGCAGCTTTCCGCCAAAGCGCGACTGCAGCCGTTTGTCGAGGACGTCGTAGTAGGCCTTCGTGGTGGCACGGGCGGTCTTGAAGTCCGGGTTCAGTCCGACCAGGTCGAAGCCCATGGTCAGCGGCTCGTCGCGCGAAATCTGCGCCATGCGCAAGGACACGATGTCGAACAAGCCGGACTCCAGGATGCGCAGCAGCTCGGTGTCCTTGATGCCGGTGGTGTCCTGCGGCTTGTATTCGACCTCGATGGGCAGACCGGTCTTTTGCGCAATATTCTCGAAAAACGGCTGCTCCTGGTGTTTCTGGATCATGCCGCCAGCCAGCGGTTGCCCGATGACCTTGTACTTGATCTTGTCCTGCGCCAGGATCGGCGCGGCGCTCAGCAACAGGGCACACACAGTGGCGGCGAGACGTAGTTTCATGGGAAGACTCCTGGGGTTGGTGGATGGAAAAAGGGCAGTCGAGAGGAAAATTCATGGCGCCGCAAGTGCATCGAGCCGCCGCTGCATGCCCACCGGTATCGCCCATGCGCGTTCGAGCATGGCACGGTAAGCAGGCTCCAGCGCGCGAGCCTGCGCCCGCGCTGGCTCCAGCTGGTTCTGGTAGTCGGCCATCAGCGCACGCGCCTCGGCGCGCAAGGCCAGTTCGTCGATGCCGGCGACCCGCCCGGCTTCGTAGACGACGCGGCCTTGCACGACGGTGTAACGCACGGAACTGCCGTCCTCGCAGCAAACCAGTTGCCGCCGAAGATTGTTCAGAGGCGTGAAGGCATGGGTGTCGAGATCGAGCACACACAGGTCGGCCGCGGCTCCGACCACGAGCTGGCCCAGGTCGGTCGAGCGCCGGATCGCACGGGCACCGCCTCGGGTGGCCGCGTGCAGGAACTCCGGGGCGCGCGGCCAGAGCCGGTCGTCAACGTCGTACAAAGTCGGCAACAAGGACGCCAACTTGGCCACCTGCCACAGATTGGTCGTGTCGTCGGTGTTCATCTCGTCGGTACCCAGGCACAACCCGACTCCAGCCTCACGCAAGGCTCGCCAGCGCATCACGCCACTGCCCAGGCGCAGGTTGCAGATCGGGTTATGCGCCACGGTACAGCCAGAGCGCGCCAGCAGAGCGATGTCGGTGTCATCGACCCAGACCGCATGGATGACCAGCATGCGTTCGTCCAGCATGCCCCGGTCAGCCAGATGGCGCACCAGCGAATGACCGTATTTTTGCTCACCCAGCACGCGCTGCAGCCGGGACTCGAGCACATGCACGTTGAACGGCAGGTCGTGCTCGCGTGACAGCGCCGACAGGCCCGCCATGTAATCGTCCGTGACGCGTTGCGGCGCCGAGCACGAAACCGCGGCGGCCAGCCGCCCCTGTGCCGCGCCATGCCAGCGGTCGATCAGGTGCCGGTACAGTTCCAGCAGTTCCTGCGTGCCCTGACGCGGTGCTGCAACCATCGCACTGCGTTGTTCCGGCGTGAGCAACTCCGCCAGAAATGGGTGTTTGTCGTACTCGACCATATTGGGCTGGTCGATCGCCACGGTGGCACGAATGCCGGCGTCGGCGTAGGCCTGCATGATGGTGTCGATACCCTGCGTGGTAACCACCGGCACATGGTAGGCATCATCGTGCACGCAGGTGACGCCGCGGCGCAGCATCTCGAGCGCGCCCAGCACGGTGCGCACATAGATCAGGCGCTGGCTGTCGCCAGCGTCGCACAGCGGCGGCACCTCGTGGAGCATGAACAGCTCCAGCGGCATGTTGTCCAGGCAACCCTTCATCAGATTGCCGGGCGAATGGAAATGCGCGTTGATCAGGCCTGGCATCACCAGCATGCCGCGCCCATCGATGACACGTCCCGCCGGGCCGCTCCAGTGCTGCGCGGCCTGGGGGCCAAGTGCGGCGATACGCCCGCCCTGCACCACCAGGTCGGCGCACGGCCACTCCCCGTCGGCATCGTCCAGGCACAAAACATGGGCCTCCCGAATGATCAGTGTGTCGGTCATGCGATGTCCTGTCCGTGTGCCGCAGGCTACAACGTACGCAGGAACAGGGAGCCCCAGGCCGGCGCCGCGGCGCGGGTGTCGGCACCACACAGCTGCAGCGCATGCCAGGCCCCGAGCGCGGTGGAATCGAACACCGGAATGCCGAGTTCGGCCTCCATCGGCGCAGCCACCACGGCGGCCGGAAAATTGGTGCACAGGCACAACACCGCCTGCGGCCCGGCAGCCGCGACCGATCGGACCATGTCGGCGATCTGCAGCGCCGGTACGCTGGCATACGACAGGTTGTCCGACAGACCGGCATGGGCATGCGCCACGCAACTCAGCCCTTCACGCTCCAGGCATTGCAAGGTCTTGGCATGGCTGGCTTCAGAGTACGGCGTGACCACGCCGATGCGATTCATCCCGCCGGCAGCCAGCACGGCTACCAGGCCGAGGATGGAGGTGGTCATCGTGATGCCGGTCTCGGCGCCGATCAGTTCCGCCAGCGCTCGGTCATGCGCAAAGCCGATGCCCGCTCCCTTGCTGCCATTCCAGACCAGCACCTGCGGCGCGGCATGGGCCAGCAGCCGGGCCGCCGCAAGCAGACCGTCGGTGGCGTAAGCGTCCGGCGAAGGATCGGCGCTGCCGAACACCGCTGTGCGCGAAAAATGCGCCGAGACTTGCGGCAACGCCTGCACGATGCCCAGCGTGACCCGCTCGACCACGGTGTTGCCCGACGGCGTGATGGTGCCGATGAAGTGGCGCTGGCCCGCAAACAGCGCAGCAGCCGATGGTGAGGTATCCATGTCAGTATCCCATCATGCGCGGCAGTGTCAGAACCACTTGCGGCACGAACATGCATACGAGCAGCAAGGCGTACATCAATGCGATAAACGGCCAGATGTGTTTGCTCAATTCGCCCAGCGAGATCCGGGCGATGCCGCAGATCACGAACAACACCACGCCCACCGGAGGCGTCAACATGCCGATCACCAGGTTGAAGACGAACAAAAAGCCGAAATGCAGCGGGTCGATGCCGTACTTCATCGCGATGGGATGCAGCAGCGGCACCAGCATGATGTAGGCCGCGTTCGACTCCAGGAACATGCCCACCACCAGCAACACGGCTGCGACCAGCAGCAGGTAGGTGGTCGGGCTGCTGGTCAGCGACTGAATCAGCGCGAGCAGGGTCTGCGGTAACAGGTCTATCGTCAGCATGTAGGTCACGACCGAGGCAAAGGCGATCATCGCGCCGACCACCGCGGATGTGATCGACGCTCGCACGATCGCCTCCGGCAGGTCGGACAGGCTCAACTTGCGCGTGACGAAGAGCCCGATACCCAGCGCATAGACGACTGCGATGGCAGAGCCCTCGGTCGCGGTAAAGGCACCGCCCACAATGCCGCCGATGACCAGCACCGGCATCAGGAAGATGATCAGCGAACGCTTGAGTTCGCGCCCGACGGCGCGCCACGCGAATGGCGCTCCGGTCAACGGAAAATTGCCGCGCCATGCGATGAACGAACACATGACCAGCATGCCGCACACCAGCAGCAAGCCGGGTACCACACCGGCCATGAACAAGCCACCCACGGAGACCGAAGGACCGGCCATGAACGCATAGACGATCATCGCGCCCGACGGTGGAATGATCGGTCCGAGGTTGGCGGCGGCGGCACAGATCGCGGCAGAGAAGCCAACGCCATAGTGCTTGCGCAGCGAGGGCAACAAGGTGCCACCGATGGCGCTGGCGTCGGCCACGGCCGCGCCGGATACGGTCGACAGGCCCATGCCGGCCAGCACCGTCACATGCCCCAGGCCACCGCGCATGCGACCGACGACGGTGTTGGCCAGGTCGATCAGCCGCTCCATCATGCCGGCTTTGAGCATCAGTTCGCCAGCCAGGATGAAGAACGGAATGGTCATCAGCGGAAAGGCGTTGACCGAACTCATCATGCGCGAGGGCAGCAAATTGAAGTCGACATTGCTGGCGGCCAAGCCAGCCACGGCCGCGGTACCCAACGACAGGGCCAACGGCATGCCGAGCAGCGCGATGCCTAAAAATACCAGGACGATCAGCAAGCTCATGCCGTCAGCCCGGCTCTGGCGCCCGTTCGGGATCGCTGTACGCGGCACCCGTCAGGACTTGCCACAACAGGTGCAGTGAACCGTGGACGCCGGCCACCGTCAGAGGAACCACGAACCAGGCCGCACTGGCCGGCATCGACGACAACAGCTCATCCCATTGCTGCCAGGCGATCACGGCCGACTCCCAGGCTACCAGCAACAATACGCAAGCACCGGTTGCCGCCATGGCACGAGCGACCACTGTGCGCAGCGGTTGTGGCAACCGGGACGCCAGCATCTGGATGCCGATATGCGAACCACTCTTGAAGCCGAGCGGAATCGCCAGGAAGATGGACCAGACGAAACACAAGCGGGACAACTCGTCCGCCCAATCGATGGAACTGTTGAACACGTAACGCAAGACAACCTGGGCTGCCACTACAGACACCATCACCACGACCAGACCCACCAGAGAGACCGCGGCGGCGATATCGCAGGTGGCAATCAGCCATGCGAGGGGCCGCAAAGGCCGCAGCGACCGGCCCCTGGACATCGCGGTGTACCGGAAATAACCACTCATGGCGTGCAGGCGCGCGTCGTATCCGGCACCTGCGAGCCGCTCAGCCGCCGGCCTTTTTCAGCTCGGCCAGAACCTGGTCGACGAAGGGCGCGCCCAGCCGCTTCTTGACGTCGTCGACCACATTGGCTGTCGCCTTTTTCATCGCATCGCGCTCGGCCGCTGGCATTTCGGTATAGGTCATGCCGTTCTTCTGCAGCTGCACCAGCGCGTCGGAGTCCGCCTTGGCCGACACACTGCGCTGCCAGGCAATGGTGTTCGACATCGCGGTGCGGATGACCTTCTGCTTTTCAGGCGTCAGCGATTCGAATTTCTTCTTGTTTGCCACGACGGCGATGAAATCGAAGAAATGGCCGGTGTTGGTGACGTGTTTCTGGACCTCGTAGAAACGGCTGGCCAAAATCAGCGAGAACGGATTGTCCTGGCCGTCGATCACCTTTTGCTCCAGCGCGGAATACACCTCCTTGATGTCCATCGGCTGCGGATTCGCACCCAGCGCCCGGAACGTGGCCAGGTGGGTTTCGATCGGCTGCATGCGGATCTTCATGCCCTTGAGGTCGGCCATACTCTTGACCGGCCGTTGGCTGTTGGTCACCTGACGCAGGCCCAGCTCCATGAAGCCCAGCGAGGTGAATCCCTTGGTCGCCATCCTGTCCTCGATCAGGTCCACCACCGGACCGTCCATGACCTTGTAGGCCACTTCGCGACTGGGAAACATGAACGGCAAACTAACCGCCTCGAGCTCGGGAACCGTACGCGCCAGGAAAGCCATGCCGACCCAGGTCATGTCGATCGTGCCGGCACGGGTCTGCGTCACGTTCTCCTGGGCACCGCCCAGTTGCTGGTTGTCGAACACCTCGATCACCAGCGAACCATTGGAAGCGGTTTCCACTTCCTTTTTGAAACGCTGCATCGCGACCGAGGACGAATGGTCGGACGCGAAGTTGCCGGCGACGCGCAGTCGCTCCTGCGCCGCCGCGGATCCGCAAGCCAGGGCAATGGCAGTGGCAGTGGCCGTAAGTACCCATCTGCGGGTGAGTGTTTGGGTCATGGGTTTTCTCCGATTGAGGTTGAAAGAAATCAATGAAGGGGGTGAAATGGTATGCAATACTGGCAACAAATGGTATGCAATCAATATAAAACAAATATTCGTTTTAAAAACAATTGTTTAATGGCACCATCCTGGCGCAAATAAAATACTGAATGACCTATTAAGGTGCACTTTCGACGACTTTGGTGCCAGACATGCATACAACTTTTTTGCCTCTTGGTATACGCACGTTTAATGCCAGCTCGACACCTGTATGCAGTGGCAGCGATCAGCGGCCATGGCAACATATCGCGTCGGCGCAGTGCCGCCATCGAGGGATCACGCAATGACAACGACCAAACCCATAGTGGCGCGACCGGCCAGAAAGAAGGCCGCGAGACCCGCCTCGGTGCGCCCACTGTCGCCTAGCTCGGACGACATCTTCGAGCGGCTGCTGCTGGCCATCATGAACCACCAGCTGCCCCCGGGCACGCAACTGGTCGAGGCCCGGCTGGCGGCCATCTTCAAGGTCAGCCGCACCAAGATCCGCGAAGCGATCGGGCGACTGGTGCACGACTGCATTGCCACCGACCTGCCGAATCGAGGCGCCTTCGTCAGCAGCCCCACCATCGAGCAGGCTCAGGAAGTGTTCGCGGCCCGGCGCCTGATCGAACCGGCCCTGATCCGGGAAGTGGCTGGCCGCGCGACGGCCGACCAGGTGATCAAGCTGCGCCAGCACCTGCACAAGGAGGACGCCGCGCGCGCGGCGGGCGACCAGCGGCAGATCATCTTCTTGTCCGGCGAATTTCATTTCCTGCTGGCGGACATTGCAGGCAACAGCTTTCTGGCGCGAACCTTGCGTGAGCTCGAGACCTTGTCCGCCTTGATCATCATCCTCTTCGGCACGCCGGATCACCAGGGCTGTCCGAGCGACCATCCGTCGCTGGTCGACGCCATCGAGGCGGGCGACGCAGCGCAGGCGGCAGAACTGATGGTGCGCCACCTGGAACACGTGGAACGCTCGGTGCACCTGCAACCACCGGACAAGGAGCCGATCACGCTGGAGCAGATCTTCGCCTGAACACGACCGGCTGACGCCCGATGCGATTGCTGCTGCTCAACCCCAACACCTCGACATTCGTGACCGAACGCGTGAGCGCCCAGGCTCGCCAGTCGGCCCAGCGTGGCACCGTGATCGTCCCTGTCACCGGCCGCTTCGGCGCCCGGGTGATCGCCACCCGCACCGAACAGGCGATCGCCGAGCATGCGACGCTGGACGCGCTGGCGCGGCATGCCGATGGCTGCGACGCCGTCGTGCTCGCGGTGTCGTACGACACCGCGCTGCTGGCGGCCCGCGAGATGCTGGCGGTACCGGTGGTTGGCATCACCGAGGCGGCGCTGTTGACGGCTTGCATGCTCGGCACGCGTATCGGCGTGGTGGTTCTGGGACGCCGCGTGTTGCCGCTGTACCAGGAGCGCGTCGCCGGCCATGGCCTGGCAGGCCGGATCGGCGGCTGGCGGGCGCTGGAGAGCGACGCGCCCTACGGCGGCGGCAATCCGCATGGTGCCGACCCGCAAATCGTCCAGGCTGCGCGCGATCTGGTCGAGCGTGACGGCTGCGAGGTGATCGTGCTGGCCGGCGCGGTGATGGCAGGCGCACCGACACGGCTGCAGTCGCAATTGCCGGTGCCGCTGGTGGAGGGCGTCTCCTGCGCCGTCGCACAGGCCGAATTGCTGGTGCGTCTGGGCTGCCCCAAGGCCAGCGCCGGCTCGCTGGCCCCATTGCCACGGCGAACGGTGACAGGCGTCAGCCGTGCGCTGCGGGCGCGTTTTGCGACCCCGCCTGAACGGTTGCGAAAAGCGAAATCATGAAACACCTGCACTATCCGCTGCGCCAGCATGGCCGCTACGCCTACCAGCCGATCACGCAGCGACCCGATTTTTCCTGGCCGGGCGGAAAACGGCTGGCGGTCTTCGTCGCGCTGAATCTGGAGCAATACGCCTTTGGCGAGGGCCTGGTCGAGGACCTGGTGCCGAACATGCCACCGCCCGACGTGCTCAACAACTCCTGGCGTGACTATGGCAACCGGGTGGGTGCCTGGCGGCTGCTCGCCTTGTTCACAGCGCTGAAACTGCCGATCACGCTGCTGATCAACAGCGAGTTGTACGCCGGCTGTCCGCAGCTTGTCGACGCGTTCCGCGTCGCTGGTGCCGAGATCGCCGCGCACGGTCGCAGCAACTCGGAACACCAGGGTAGTCTCGACGAAGACGCCGAACGCGCGCTGATTGCGCAAGTGACCGACACCATCGCCCGTCACGAAGGGATTGCGCCGGCCGGCTGGCTCAGCCCCTGGCTGGCGGAGACATTGCTCACGCCAGACCTGCTGCACGAGGCCGGTTACACCTACGTGATGGACTGGTGCATGGACGACCAGCCGGTCTGGCTGGCGACCCGCAAGGGGCATATCCTGAACCTGCCCTATCCCCAGGAGATCAACGACAGCGCCGCCATCATCGGCCGCCAGGTGGGAGCCGCCGAGTTCGCGGACATGGTGATCGACCAGTTCGAGGAGTTGCTGGCCCAGTCCCGGGAGCAGCCACTGGCCATGGGTATCGCGCTGCATGCCATGATCGTCGGGCAGCCGTTTCGCCTGCGCCACCTGCGCCGCGCGCTGGAGCATATCGCCCGGCGCCAGGCCGACTGCTGGCAGGCCACCGCCGGCGACATCGCGCGGTTCAGCCAGAGTGTGATTCCGCGGCCCGATGCAGTCATGTTGCCTGTCGCGCGCCGGGAGCAAGCAGCATGACCACCCGGTTCGACCGGCTGTGACCCGAGACACGGCGGCTCGCCGACGCGACCCGTCACAACTGAAAGCCTGTGCATGCGCCTGCTCATCATCAACCCCAACATCTCCACCAGCGTATCCGACCTGATTCACGCCGAGGCCCGGCGCAGTGCCTCGCCTGGCACGCAGATCACGATGCTGACCGCAACGCAGGGCGTGGCCTACATTGAAACCCGGTTCGAGGCCATGATTGGCGCCTACGCCAGCGCCATGCTCGCGGCAGAACACCATGCCGATCATGATGCCGTGATCTTGGCAGCGTTTGGCGACCCCGGGCTGGCGGCGCTGCGCGAAGCACTGCCGATACCCGTGCTCGGCATGACCGAATCAGCTCTGGCAAGCGCCTGCCTGTTGGGGCACCGGTTCTCGATCGTCGCGATTTCTCAGCGTATCCAGGCCTGGTACCGGGAGACTGTCGACGCCAATGGCCTGCTGTCGCGGCTGGCCAGCATACGCGCGCTCGATCGCCCGCTGACCCGTATCGGATCGGTCCAGGACGACCATGCACAAGCCCTGCTCGGCTTGTGCGAGACCTGCGTGCGGCAGGACGGAGCCGACGTGATCATCCTGGCCGGCGCGCCGCTGGCAGGTTTGGGGCGCAGCCTGCGCGACCAGTTACCGGTGCCGGTAGTCGACGGAGTATCGAGCGCCGTGCGCCACGCCGAGACGCTGGCTGCGCTGGCGCCGACCAAGGCGCGGGCCGGCAGCTTTGCACCGCCGCCGCACAAACCGCACCAGGGCCTGCCAGCGGCCATCGCGCGGCTGCTCGAACGCTAAGAGACAGATCGCGTTCGAGCGCGCCGCGCAAACTACGCCAGCAAGTCCCGCAGCACATACGGCAGGATGCCGCCGTTGCGGTAGTAGTCGACCTCGATCGGGGTGTCGATGCGCAGCGTCACCGCCAGCGCGTGGCGCGTCCCGTCGGCGGAGATGACGACCAGTTTCGCTTCGCTTTGCGGTGTCAGTGCCGGATCAGGGTGAACCTCGATGACTTCGTTGCCCTGGAGTCCCAGCGACTGCCAGGAGTCGTCGCCCTTGAACTGCAAGGGCAACACGCCCATTCCCACCAGATTGCTGCGATGGATCCGCTCGAAGCTGCGCGCCACCACGGCGTGAATGCCCAGCAACTGCGTGCCCTTGGCGGCCCAGTCGCGGCTCGAACCGGTGCCGTATTCCTCGCCGGCGAACACCACCGTTGGCACGCCCGCCTCGAGATACCGCATTGCCGCGTCGAAAATCGACATGCGTTCGCCTGCCGGTTGGTACAGGGTCACGCCGCCCTCCTCCCGCGAGCCATTGGCGTCGGCCGGCAACATCAGGTTCTTGATGCGCACGTTGGCAAACGTGCCGCGCATCATCACGTCATGGTTGCCACGGCGCGCGCCGTAGGAGTTGAAATCGGCCTTCATCACGCCGTTGTGCTCCAGCCACTGGCCGGCCGGTGAACTCTGCTTGATCGAGCCCGCCGGCGAGATATGGTCGGTCGTGATCGAGTCGCCGAACAGCGCCATGATGCGCGCGCCGCGCACCGACACCTCGGCGTCTGCCGGCGGCGGCGTCATCGAGAAGTCGGCGAAGAACGGTGGCTCGGCAATGTAGGTGCTCTTGGGCCAGCTGTAAGCCTGGCCGGTCACGCCCTTGATCTTGCCCCACAACGCGCCCGGCTCGGTCTGCAGCTTGCTGTAATTCTCGCGGAAGGCCTTGCCCTTCATCGCGTAACGCAACAAGGCGTGGATCTCGTCGCTGCTTGGCCAGATGTCGCCCAGGAAGACGTCGCGCCCGCCCGTGCCCTGGCCCACCGGTTCGCACATCAGGTCGCGCATCATGGTGCCGGCGATCGCGTAGGCCACGACCAGCGGTGGGCTGGCCAGGAAATTGGCCTTGATATTGGGATGGATGCGCGCCTCGAAGTTGCGGTTGCCGGAGAGCACGGCGGCGCAGACCAGGTTCTGCTCGGTGATCAGCTTGTTCAGTTCCGGGGTCAGGTCTCCCGAGTTGCCGATGCAGGTGGTGCAGCCATAGCCAGCCAGCGCGAAGCCGAGTTTTTCCAGGTAAGGCAACAGACCGGTTTCGGTCAGGTATTCGGTGACGATGCGCGAGCCCGGCGCCAGGGAGGTCTTGATGTGCGGCTGCACCTTGAGTCCGGCCTCGACCGCCTTCCTGGCCAGCAATCCGGCGGCCAGCAGCACGCTCGGATTCGAGGTATTGGTGCAACTGGTGATGGCGGCGATCAGAATGTCGCCATTGCCCACGGTCAGCGCGGGCTTGCCGCTGGGCCGCGCCTCGGCCACGGTCAGCTGGCGCGCGGCGCCCAGCATTTCCGGCCGGTTACCGACCATCTCGGCCAGGTCGCGCGGCGCACCGGGCGGTGTTTCTACATGGCCCTCACCCTGCGGCCCCCTGCCGTCGACCGCCACCGCGAAACGCTGCGCCAGTCGCTCGACATCCTGATTGAAGCCCGACTCGGAAGCGGGTTTGCTGAACAGGGTCGCGAACTGCGACGCCACCTGTCCCAGTTCGATCCGGTCCTGCGGCCGCTTCGGCCCGGCCAGGCTGGGTGTGACCGAGCCCAGGTCCAGCGTGACTACCTGCGAATAGTCGATGTCGCCCGCATTGGGGATGCCGAACAGGCCCTGCAACTTGAAGTAGGCCTCGAACAGCGCGATCTCCGACTGGGTGCGGCCAGTACCCTTGAAGTAGGCCAGCGTTTGCTCATCGACCGGGAAAAACCCCATCGTCGCCCCGTATTCCGGCGCCATGTTGGCAACCGTCGCCCGGTCCGGCAGCGCCAGCGAGCGCGTGCCCTCGCCAAAGAACTCGACGAACTTGCCCACCACTTTGTGCTGGCGCAGGATCTCGGTCACCGTCAACACCAGGTCGGTCGCGGTGACACCCTCGCGCAGCCGCCCGGTCATCTCGAAACCGACCACATCGGGCGTCAGCAAATACACCGGCTGGCCGAGCATCGCTGCCTCGGCCTCGATGCCGCCCACACCCCAGGCCACGACGCCAATGCCGTTGATCATGGTCGTATGGCTGTCGGTACCCACCAGTGTGTCCGGGTAGACGACGCCGTCGCGCGTCTTGTGAACCCCCCGGGCCAGGAATTCCAGGTTGACCTGGTGCACGATGCCGAATCCCGGTGGCACGACGCGGAAGGTATCGAAGGCCTGCATGCCCCACTTCAAGAACTCGTAGCGCTCGCGGTTGCGCTGGAACTCGATCTTCATGTTCAGGTCGAGCGAGTTCTTCTTGCCGTAGTGGTCGACAGCCACCGAGTGGTCGACCACCAGATCCACCGGCACCAAAGGCTCGATGCGCTTGGGGTTCTTGCCCAGGCGCAGCGCGACGCTGCGCATGGCGGCCAGGTCGGCCAGCAACGGCACGCCGGTGAAATCCTGCAGCAGGACACGCGAGACCAGGAACGGTATTTCGTCGCTGCGCGCCGCGTTCGGCGCCCAGTTGGCCAGCTGCGCGACATGCTCCTTCGTGACCCGCTTGCCGTCACAGTTGCGCAGCACCGATTCGAGCACGATGCGCAGCGACACCGGCAGACGCCGGATGTTCGGGAACTGGCGCGCAAGCGCGGGCAACGAGAACGCGGTGGCCGTCGTTCCGGACGGGGTTGTGAAGGTTTTGCGGGTAGTTGCGAAAGCGTGGGTCATGACAGTCCTCTCCTGATACGCAGTTGCGCGTGATTCCATTCTGACAGGCGCATCGCCGTGCGTCTGCGGTGTACCGAACGAAGGCGCCGCGGCAGTGACCGGACGCCTGCGCATGTCATGCGGCTCCAAACCGGTGCCCACCCTTGAATGGGCCAAGCCAGCACGCCGACGCGGGCCGGTGGATCTCGTTAGACTACCGCACTTGGCTGCGCCTGCCGCGCGGATGCATCCAGTCGATGCCAGGCAGACGCTGACGCGGCAGTTGCAACCCAGCCAACGGCCGATGTGTCCGGCGTCGGCGCCGGCTTCAGAAAGAACATCCATGTTGTCGCCTTCCGTTCCCCAGCTTCGACCCCGAACTTCTGCGCGCCGCCAAGGCAGGATGACCGGCTGCGTGCTCGTGGCCGCGCTGCTGTTGTCCGCATGTGGCGACAAGGAAAGCGGCGCACCCGGGCCCGGCGGCGGACCGCCCAAGATGCCGCCAGCCGAGGTCGGCGTCGTGACCGTGCAGCCGCAAACCGTGGCCGTACAAAGCGAATTACCGGGCAGGGTCAGTGCCCTGCGCACGGCACAAGTGCGCGCGCGGGTGACGGGCGTGGTGCTCCAGCGATTGTTCCGTGAAGGCAGCGACGTCACGGCAGGCCAGAACCTGTTCCAGATCGATGCGGCCAGCTACCAGGCCGCCGTCGACAGCGCGCAGGCCGCGCTGGCCAAAGCCCAGGCCAACCTGGCCCAGGCCGGCGCAATCGCCGAACGCTACAAGCCACTGGTGAGCGTCAACGCCATCAGCCAGCTCGAGTACAGCAACGCCTTGTCCGCCCAGCGCCTGGCTGATGCCGACGTGGCTGGCGCCAGGGCCGCGCTGCAGACCGCACGCATCAACCTCGACTACGCCACGATACGGGCACCGATCTCCGGCCGGATCGGCCAGTCGCTGGTCACCGAGGGCGCCTTGGTCAGTGCGCTCGAGGCCACCCAGATGGCCTTGATCCAGCAGACCGGCTCGGTCTACGTGAACTTCACGCAGTCGAGCGGAGAACTGCTGCGCCTGCGCAAGGCGATGGCGGGCAGCGCCGCGGGCGGCGCCGGCAAAAGCGGTACGTCGGTGCGCATCGTGCTCGAAGACGGCTCGGTGCTGCCGCGCCCCGGACGCCTGCTGTTCTCGGACCTGAACGTCGACGCCACATCCGGACAGGTGACCTTGCGCGCTGAGGTACCCAATCCCGACGGCATGTTGTTGCCCGGCCAGTATGTGCGGGTGCGACTGGCCCAGGCCGAGCTACCCTCGGCGATGCTGTTGCCGCAACAGGCGGTGACACGCTCGAGCCAGGGCGACAGCGTGCTCGTGGTCGGTGCCAACGGCGTACCGGCCAAGCGCCAGGTCACGCTGGGTGCCAGCCAGAACAACCAGTGGATCGTGCTGGACGGGCTGCAACCGGGCGAGCAGGTCATCGTCGAGGGCTTCCAGAAAATGCGGGTACCCGGCGCGCCGGTCAAGGCCAACCCCTGGACCGGCACCAGCAGCAACGCCGCGGCTGTCGCGGCAGCACCGCCTGCGCAAGGGGCATCGGGCGCACCGGCCAGCGCCGGCGCCAAGCCAGCCGCGCCTGGGGCCAGCCAGTAACACCGATACGAAGGCGCACGCATGGCCCAATTTTTCATCAATCGCCCGATCTTCGCCTGGGTGATTGCACTCTTCATCCTGGTCATGGGCGGCGTGGCGATCACGCAGTTGCCGATCGCCCAGTATCCGCCGGTGGCACCACCCTCGATCGTGATTTCGGCAGCCTATCCGGGCGCCTCGGCCAGCACGCTGGAAGACAGCGTGATCAGCGTCATCGAACGCGAAATGAATGGCGCGCCCGGCCTGATTTACATGGAGTCCACCAGCCAGGCCAATGGCACCGGATCGATCACGCTCAGTTTCAAGACCGGCACCGATCCCGAGTTGGCTCAGGTCGACGTGCAGAACCGCCTGGCGCGCGCGACGCCGCGCCTGCCCTCGAGCGTGACGCAGCAAGGCGTGCGTGTCGACAAGGCGCGCAGCAATTTTCTGCTGTTCACCATTCTTTCATCCGACGACCCGAATTTCAATCCGGTGGCGCTGGGCGACTATGCCGCGCGCACCGTGCTGCCGGAGTTGCAGCGCTTGCCCGGCGTCGGTCAGGCCCAGTTGTTCGGCACCGAGCGCGCGATGCGGATCTGGGTTGATCCGGCCAAGCTGGTCGGCTACAACCTGGCGATGGCCGACGTGAATACGGCGATCCGCTCGCAGAACGCCCAGGTCTCCGCCGGCACCATCGGCGATCTGCCGAACACCGACAGCCAGAAGATCTTCGCCACGGTCGTGGTCAAGGGCCAACTCAGCACGGCGCAGCAGTTCGGCGATATCGTGCTGCGCGCCAATACCGATGGCTCCACCGTGCGATTGCGCGATGTGGCCCGCATCGAACTGGGCGCCGAGGCCTATGCCACCTCGGCGCGTCTCAATGGGAAACCGTCGACCGGCATCGGTGTGCAGCTCTCGCCCAGCGGCAATGCGCTGGCCACGGCCAAGGCGGTGCGCGCACGCATGGAGGAGCTCTCGCGTTTCTTCCCGCCCGGCGTGCAATGGGCGATTCCGTACGACAGCTCGCGTTTCATCGACATCTCGATCCGCCAGGTCGCCGAGACCCTGCTCGAGGCGGTGGTGCTGGTGTTCCTGGTGATGTTCCTGTTCCTGCAGAACATCCGCTACACCATCATTCCGACCATTGTGGTGCCGGTGTCGCTGATGGGTACCTTCGCCGTGCTGCTGGCCCTGGGTTTCTCGATCAATGTGCTGACCATGTTCGGCATGGTGCTGGTGATCGGCATCGTCGTCGACGATGCGATCGTGGTGGTCGAGAACGTCGAGCGCATCATGAGCGAGGAAGGCCTGTAGCCGCTGGCGGCCACACGCAAGGCCATGGGCCAGATCTCGGGCGCCGTGATCGGCACCACGGTGGTGCTGATCTCGGTGTTCGTGCCACTGGCCTTTTTTGCCGGCTCGGTCGGCAACATCTATCGCCAGTTCTCGGCCGTGATGGTGACCGCCATCGCATTCTCGTCCTTCCTGGCGCTGTCGCTGACGCCAGCCCTGTGCGCGACGCTGCTCAAGCCGGTCGAGGCGGGCCACAAGCAAGGCAAGTCCGGTTTCTTCGGCTGGTTCAACCGCGGGTTCTCGCGCACTGCGAAGGCCTATGAAGGCGTCGTCGCGCGCATCCTGCGGCGCGCCGCCTGGTACCTGATCATCTACGCCGCCATCATCGCTGCGGTGGCAGTGTTGTACACCCGCTTGCCGACCTCGTTCCTGCCGGCCGAAGACCAGGGCTACATCATCGTCAACGTGCAGCTGCCGCCGGGCGCGACACAAAACCGCACGCTGGACGTGATGCAGCAGGTCGAAGGCTTCGTGCTCAAGCAACCCGAGGTGCAAAGCATGGTCAGCGTGCTGGGCTTCAGCTTCTCGGGCAGCGGGCAGAACGCCGCCCTCGCCTTCGTCACGCTCAAGGACTGGGACGAGCGCATCGGCGCCGGCAGCTCGGCCCAGGGACTGGCCGGGCGCGTGTTCGGCGCGATGATGTCGGTGCGCGACGCGTTCATCTTCGCGGTGAGCCCGCCGCCGATTCCCGAACTCGGCTCCGCCGCCGGTTTCAGTTTCCGGCTGCAGGACCGTGCCGGTCTCGGGCACGACGCCTTGCTCGGGGCGCGCAATCAGCTGCTGGGCCTGGCAGCGCAGAGCCAGATTTTGACCGGTGTACGTCCGGAAGGCCTGGAAGACGCGCCGCAGCTGCAGCTCGACATCGACCGCGACAAGGCCAATGCGCTGGGTGTTCCGTTCGAGGCCATCGCCAGCGCCTTGTCGACCGCCGTGGGCTCGAGTTATGTCAACGACTTCCCGAACAGCGGACGGCTGCAGCGGGTGATCGTGCAGGCCGATGCGCCCGCGCGCATGCAGCCGTCGGACCTGCTCGCGCTCAGCGTGCTCAACACGCGCGGCCAGGCTGTTCCGCTGTCAAGTTTCGCCAGCACGCGCTGGGTCGTGGGCCCGATGCAGACCATCCGCTACAACGGTTACTCCGCAATGCGGATCTCCGGCGAGGCCGCGCCCGGCTACAGCAGCGGCGCCGCGATGACCGAGTTGGAGCGGCTGGCGGCGCAGCTGCCCAATGGCTTCGGCTTTGAATGGACAGGCCAGTCGCGCGAGGAGCGCCTGGCCGGCGCGCAGGCCTTCATCCTGTTCGGCTTCGCATTGCTGGCGGTATTCCTCGCACTGGCGGCGTTGTACGAAAGCTGGTCGATCCCGCTGGCGGTGATCCTGGTGGTACCGCTGGGTGTGCTCGGGGTGCTGCTCGGCGCACATGCACGCGGACTGTCCAACGACGTGTATTTCAACGTCGGGTTGATCACCATCATCGGCCTGGGAGCCAAGAACGCGGTGCTGATCATCGAGTTTGCCAAGGACCTGCAGGCGCGCGGCAAGGGCGTGGTCGAGGCCGTGCTCGAGGCCGCCCACCTGCGGTTCCGGCCCATCATCATGACCTCGATGGCCTTCATCCTGGGCGTGTTGCCGCTGGTGCTCGCTGGCGGCGCCGGCTCGGCCAGCCAGCGCGCGATCGGCACCGGCGTGATGTCGGGTATGTTGGCTGCAACAGTGTTGGCGGTGCTCTTTGTCCCTGTCTTCTTCGTCGTCGTACGGCGTGTCTTCAAGGGCAGCGAGCGACAGCGCCGCATGCATGCGCACGAGGCGGAGCTCGATGCCGCTGGCCCAGGCGTCACCACAGAACCAGGCAAGTCCGCATGATCCCGACTCCCGCATCGAACCTGCCGCGCAGCGACGCATGCCCGACCCGGGGGTGTGATCGGCACCACCTGCGCTGGTCGGTAACCGCGCTGGCAGCCCTGCTGCTGACCGGCTGCGGCGCGCTGACTCCCGTCTACGAGCGGCCACAGGCGCCCGTGGCTGCGCAGTTCCCCGGCCTTGCAATGGTGGCGGACGGCGGGCAGCAGGGTGTCCCCGCCCCCGAGCTCGCCTGGCAGGACTTCTTCCAGGATGCGCGACTCAAGCAGCTCATCCAGATCGCACTGGACAACAACCGCGACTTGCGGGTGGCCGCACTGAACCTGGAGCAGGCCCGCGCGCAGCTGCAGATCCGCCGTGCCGACGAGGTGCCAACGGTCGGTGTCGGCGCCACCGGCTCGCGCCTGCCCAATGCCAATGGCGGCATCACCACCACCTACAGTGCCGGCTTCACCGTGACCGGTTTCGAGGCCGACTTCTTCGGCCGCCTGCGCAACCTGGGCGATGCCGCCCAGGCGCAGTTGCTGGGCACGATGGAGGCACGCAAGACGGTGCAGATCGGCCTGATCGCCTCGGTAGCCAACAGTTATCTCGCGCTGCTCGCCGACGACGCCTTGCTGGCGATCACCCGCGACACGCTGAAGAGCCGCCAGGAATCGCTGCGCCTGACCCGGCTCACGTTCGAACACGGCGTGAGTTCCGGCCTCGATCTGCGCCAGGCCGAGTCACTGGTCGAAGGCGCCCGCGTCACGTTGTCGCAACTCGAACGCCAGCGCTCGCTCGATGGCAACACGCTGAATCTGTTGCTGGGACAGAACCTGTCGGACGCGCAACTGGCCGCGCTGCCCGCCGGCCTGGCACTGACCGACCAGGGTCTGGCCGGCATCGTGCCCGGCGGGCTGCCCAGCGAAGTGTTGCTGCGCCGGCCCGACGTACGGGCCGCCGAGCAGCAACTGCTGGCGGCCCATGCGAACATCGGCGCCGCGCGTGCAGCCTTCCTGCCCCGTATCACCCTGACCACCAGCATCGGCACCGCCAGCAACCAGTTCAGCGGCCTGTTCCGCAGCGGCTCCTTCGGCTGGACGTTTGCGCCACAAATCCTGCTGCCGATCTTCGACGGCGGCCGCAACCAGGCCAACCTGGAGGCAGCCCAGGTTGGGCGCGATGTGGCGGTGGCGCAATACGAAAAGTCGATTCAGCTCGCGTTCCGCGAAGTGGCCGATGCCATGGCCACCCGCACGACGCTGGCCGAGCAGCTGCGCGCCCAGATCGCCCAGGCCGACGCCGAGCAGGCCCGACTGCAACTGGTTCAGCTGCGCTACGACCAAGGCACGTCCAACGCGTTCGAGCGGCTCGATGCCCAACGCGGGACCTTCGCGGTACGCCAGGCCGTCGTCTTGCTGCAACTGCAGCAAGCGCAAAGCCTGGTGGCAGTCTACAAGGCATTGGGAGGCGGCTGGAAGGATTGAGCGGGCGTGTGGTGTGGTGACGCAATGCCAGCCCACTCGCCCCGGCTGGGGTCAACCAGGCGCACGGGAGCCGACGAACGGGACGCGTTCGGCCGCCGCACTCGATGGTCGCTCTCTATCGGAGCAGCGTCACGAGCAGCACCACGAGGCCGAGGCCCAGGTTCAGCGCAGTCCATCTGCGGATCTGCGTCAATGTGGTATCGCCAGCGGTCCAGTCCGATGCCGTGACAGCGATCACAAAACGCTTGTACAAGGCGAACCGGATGTACAGGAAGATCGCCACCATCACGACGCCCAACGCGGCCATGACGCTCCAGGCCAGAGGCATTTCGAAGCTGCCGCCAGACTGTACTGCCTGCTTGGCGACGCGGCCCAGCATCCACACGCCACTGGCAAGCGCCAGCAACGAAGCCACGAGCACTGCCTGGAAGTAGCGACCGAGGATGTCACGCATCAGGCGCAGCCTCACCGCACCGTCGAGCTGACGCGCGCCGGGATGCAAGAAAAAGTGTGTGAACACCATGCCGCCGAGCCACACGATGATGGATAGAACATGAATGGTCTTGAGAGCGACATAAATCAAGGGAGCGTCCTGTCTGCGCGCGGCGGCGCTACCGGTTGTAAAGCCAACGGCGTGTGAAGGAAAATTGCCAGCACGAGGCTGACTCCGTGGGTTGGCGGCGTTCGTTCAGCAAGTTGGCGTCGCGCATCAAAACAGGACTCCGCGGGTGACCCACTCGCCGCCCCAGAACCAGACCATTGACACAAGGCCTGCGGTCAGGGCCAGTGCCAGGGCTGCCGTCATCATACCCAGGATCATCGCGACTCCATCCCGAAAGACCAACCCGAGCCCGATGAGCATCAACGCCAGCGCCGGCAGCACGTTGCCAAAAGGAATCGGCAACACGACGATGACGGCCATGAGCCCCACCGTTGCAGCGGTCCAGGATCGCCTGCCCACACATGCAAGATCGGTGAAGCGCGCTCGTGCCACCCGACCCGCCGCAGCGTAGGTCCTCGCCAACAGCACCAGCACGCGCTGCGCCCAAAGGCGAGGCAGTTCGATCTTTCCGACCCGCTCTGGCAGATTCTCCGTGGCCTGGCCGCGCCACATGGCGGCCGCCAACGCAGCCAAGCCGAGACCGAGCACAGACCCCACACCCGGCACAGGCAGCAAGCAGGGCGCCGCCATCAGAAGCAGCAGGGTTCCTTGCGTCGCACAGCCGTGCGCCTGCGCCAGCGACTGCAGCGACACACGCTCGCACGGCAAGTCTGCGGCAGCCTGGCGCAATCGCTGCGCGATGGACATCGTCATGCGCGCTCCAGATCAAGACCTTGCGCGCGGGACTTGCGTAGCGACAAACCGACGAGCAACACCCCAGCGCGTCTTTCGCTGCCAACGCGCCAGGCGTGAAAGGCCATGGCGATCCTGTTGGCAGGAAAGACAATGGTGATACGCATGTAGTTGTTATAGGAGTCAGTTCAATCCGGCATCTTCGGCCGTACTGCTGCGCGAAAACACCAGCATTTTCGAGAGCCTGACTTCGGCCTTTCCGATGTAGTCGCTGCAATTCGTTGCGCCCAGGCCGTTTGAACCATCTCCGGGATGCGGCAGGTTTATCCGATATGAAGGCTCGCTGAAACCTGCTTTTTCAAAGCTGATGGGCACACTACAGTCCCGCGGCGCTCCAAGCAGCAACCAAGATCACCGGCGCTCGAACGAACAACAACAGGAACCGCATGAAGATCGCTATCTGGACCGTATTTATCCTGCTCTTCATATTCTGGACCGGCGGGACGCTGCTGCTCACGGAGCTCACCGAATGGGGCGCACAGCAGTTGGCAGCGGGCGAGGCGGCGGCCCTTGGCGAGGCAATTGCGCAGTGGCCCGTTCCCGGGTGGATCGCGGTCTGGGTGGACGCGGCGTGGATCGGTGCCGCGCAAGACGCGCTGACGTGGGCGCTGCAGGCGCTGCATGCCACGTTGCCTCTGCTCGGATCAGCGGTCGGCTGGATCGTGCCGCTCATCTGGGTGATGTGGGGCTTGGGCGTCATCCTGGTGCTGGTACTGGCAAGCGGCGCGCACTTGCTGCTGGGTCGCCTGCACTCGGCCGAGCCGCGAGGCGCGTGACACTACCGCCCCAGAGTGACAACTGCCCGAGCAGCGGCGGTACCCCACTACAGCACCCGCGTCACGCTGGCCGGCTTGAAGCCCAGATCGGCCGCCTTGCCTTTGCGTCCACGGCCAGTCATCGCATTGTTCAGGCTGCGGATCTCCAGTGTCTCATCGCGCGCCCTGCCGCCTCGGCCCACGCCTGCGATGCGCACACTGCGGGTGTAGGCGGCAGCACCGGCCAGCTGGTCCTTGGCCTCGAGGTCGATCAGCTTGAGACCGCGCCCGCCACTGGCCATGGTGTTGATCTGCTCGATCGGAAAGGTCAGGATACGCCCACCGGCAGATGCACAGGCCACATGGGTGGCTGCTGGCAAAGGGGTGCTGCCGGCCAGCCCCGCCACCGGTGACGGCGCGTTGACGGTTTCGCCGTCGGCGCAGCTGATGAAGGCCTTGCCGGCCTTCAGCCGCGAGGTCATGTTCTCGATCGACGCGATGAATCCGTAGCCGCCCGAGCCGCTGAGCAGCAGTGTCGCAGCGGCCGGACCCGCGAAAAAATAGGCCAGTTGCGTGCCGGGCTCCAGGTCGATCAAGGTCGTGACTGGCTGCCCGTCGCCACGCGCGCCCGGCAGGCTGGACACCGCGACCGAATAGATCCGGCCCTGGTTGCCGAACACCAGCAGCGTGTCGACCGAACGGCACTCGAAGGTGCCATAAAAATCGTCGCCGGCTTTGAACGCGAACACGAGCGGGTCGTGGCCGTGCGCGGTGCGCACCCGCACCCAACCGTTGGTGCTGACGACCACGGTGACCGGTTCGTCGACCACCTTGACTTCGAGTACGGCGCGCTTCTCGGCCTGGATCAGCGTACGGCGCTCGTCTCCGAAGGTTTTGGCGTCCTGCTCGATCTCGCGCACCATCAGCCGGCGAAGCGTGGCAGGGCTGCCCAGAATCTCCTGGAGCTTCTTCTGGTCGTTGCGCAGGCCTTTGAGCTCCTGCTCGATCTTGATGGCCTCCAGGCGCGCCAGCTGGCGCAGCCGGATCTCCAGGATATCGTCTGCCTGGCGTTCCGACAAACTGAACCGATCCATCAATGCCTGGCGCGGCTCATCCGACCGGCGGATGATGGCGATCACCTCGTCGATGTTGAGCAGCACCAGCTGGCGGCCCTCCAGGATGTGGATCCGGTCCAGCACCTTGGTGAGCCGGTGCCGCGAGCGGCGCTCGATGGTTTGCTGGCGGAAGGCGATCCACTCGATCAGCATCTGGCGCAGCGACTTCTGCGTCGGCCGCCGGTCCAGCCCGATCATGGTCAGGTTGATCGGCGCCGACGTTTCCAGGCTGGTATGCGCCAGCAACGTGTGGATGAGTTCCTGCTGCGAGATACGGCTGGTCTTGGGTTCGAGCACCAACCGCACCGCGGCGTCCTTGCTCGACTCGTCGCGTACCGCATCGAGCACCGCCAGCACACTGGCCTTGAGCTGGGTCTGCTCCTGCGACAAGGCCTTCTTGCCGGCACGGATCTTGGGGTTGGTGAGTTCCTCGATCTCCTCGAGCACGCGCTGTGTGCTGACATTGGGCGGCAATTCGTCGACGACCAGCTGCCATTGGCCACGCGCGAGCTCTTCGATGCTCCAGCGCGCGCGCACCTTGAGCGAGCCACGCCCGCCGCGATAGGCGTCGGCGATTTCACTGGCGCTGCTGATGATCTGGCCGCCGCCGGGATAGTCCGGCCCCGGCACCAACGCCATCAGTTCGTCTTCGGCCAGGGCCGGATTGCGGATCAGCGCCACGCTGGCAGCAGCGATCTCTCGCAGGTTGTGGCTGGGTATCTCGGTCGCCATGCCGACCGCGATACCGCTGGCGCCGTTGAGCAGCGCAAACGGCAGCCGCGCCGCCAGCTGCCCGGGCTCCTCGGTCGAGCCGTCGTAGTTGGGTATGAAGTCCACCGTGCCTTCGTCGATCTCGTCGAGCAGCAGGTTGGTGATACGGGCCAGCCGGGCCTCGGTGTAACGCATCGCCGCGGCGCCATCGCCATCGCGGCTGCCGAAGTTGCCCTGGCCATCGATCAGCGGATAACGCTGGGAGAAGTCCTGCGCCATGCGCACCAGCGCGTCATACGCAGCCTGGTCGCCGTGCGGGTGGAACCGGCCCAGCACGTCGCCAACGACCCGCGCCGACTTGACCGGCCGCGCACCGGTGGCGCCATTGGGTCCGCCAAAACCCAGACCCATGCGCTGCATCGCATACAGAATCCGGCGCTGGACCGGCTTTTGCCCGTCGCAGACATCGGGCAATGCGCGGCCCTTTACAACGCTCAGCGCATACTCCAGATAAGCGCGCTGCGCATAGTTGGCCAGGTTCAGGTTGTCGTCGCCTTCGGGTTCGGCGGCAGGCGCAAGGTCGAGAGTGGTTTGGTCAGTCATGGTCGTGCAGCGTGTCGGGGCCACGCACGCCCAGTGATGCCCATGGCTTGCGGGCGGCGGGAGCCGGCGTTCAGTTGGATGCGGCCGGTGTGCCCGTGGGCAGTAGCGGTACCGAAGGAATCTGCGCCGGCAGGTTGCCGCGGCCCAGCGCACCGCCGCGAATCGCCGGACGTACCCGTGAATGTGGATAACGCGACTCGGGTGTGGCCGCCGCCGGTGGTGGTGGCGCGGGTGGTTTGAGCCCGGCGTATAACGCCATCACGTTCTTGACGTAATTCTGCGTTTCCTTGTAGTTCGGAATCCGGTTGCCGGCTCGCATGACGGCGCCTTCACCAGCGTTGTAGGCCGCCAACGCCAGCTCCAGTTCGCCTGGGAACATGTTGATCAGGTCGCGCAGGTACCGCACACCGGCTCGGATATTGGTGCGCGGGTCTGTCAGCTTGCGCTCTAGCGGGCCGTGCCGGTCGGTGTCGACACCATACCGGCGCGCGGTATCGGGCATCAGTTGCATCAGGCCGATGGCGCCCTTGGGTGACACCGCGCTGGTATTGAAGCCCGACTCGGTGACGATCAACGCCTGCAGCAGTTCGTAGTCGATGTTGTGGTCGTTCGACGCATCCTGCAGGATCTGCCGTACCGACTTGTAGCTCGGCGAGTTGTCGAAGAATGCCAGCAGCCTGGCTGGCGGCGGCGCTGGGGCTGGCTGCGGTTCGGGAGCAAGCGGCGACGGGGCGATCCGCTCGGACGGCGGCGGATCGAGCCGGTTGTCGAAGGTTTCGGCGCTGCGGTAGAACAACTCATATCGCGCATCGACCTGCTCGGTCGCGAAATGCACCACGCCCTGCGTATCGACGAATCCCCAGACATCGGCCCTGGCCTGTGCCGGCCCGCACAACAGCGCGCCAGCCACGGCCACAGCCAGCACAACGGCCGGGCGTGCCGCCAGCCAGCGCGACCAGGCATGACGCCATAGAGCCATCATCAGACGTCGATCTCCACCGTATCGCCGTGCAACTCCATCAGCTCCCGCCGAGCGGCGGCCTCACCCTTGCCCATCAGCTTGGTGATCAGGCTCTCGGTGGCACCGAAGTCGATCGAACCCAGGCGCACCGGCAATAACCGGCGGGTGTCCGGATTGAGCGTGGTATCCCACAGTTGTTCTGCGTTCATTTCTCCCAGTCCCTTGAATCGGCTGATGTTCCAGGCGTTTTCGCGCACACCTTCCTTGCGCAGCTTGTCCAGGATGGCGGCCAGTTCCCCTGCGTCCAGCGCGTAGGACTTGGAGGCCGGCTTCTTGCCCCGCGCGGGTGCATCGACCCGAAACAACGGCGGACGCGCCACGAACACGTTGCCATTTTCAACCAGTTTCGGGAAATGGCGAAAGAACAACGTCAACAAAAGTACCTGGATATGCGATCCATCGACGTCGGCGTCGCTCAGGATACAGACCTTACCGTAGCGCAATCCCGACAGGTCGGGGTTGTCGTGGGGCCCGTGCGGGTCGACGCCGATGGCCACTGCGATGTCGTGGATCTCGGTATTGGCAAACAACCGGTCCCGCTCGACCTCCCAGGTATTGAGCACCTTGCCACGCAGCGGCAAGACAGCCTGCGACTCCTTGTCGCGGCCCATCTTGGCGCTGCCGCCAGCCGAGTCCCCCTCGACCAGGAATACCTCGTTGTGTGACAGGTCGCGGCTTTCACAGTCGGTGAGTTTGCCCGGCAGCACCGCCACGCCGGAGCCCTTGCGTTTCTCGACCTTCTGGCCCGCCTTTTGCCGCACCTGGGCCGCCTTGATCGCCAGTTCGGCCAGCTTGCGGCCGTATTCCACATGCTGGTTCAGCCACAACTCCAGGGACGGACGCACGAAGCCGGATACCAGTCGCACCGCATCGCGCGAATTGAGCCTTTCCTTGATCTGGCCCTGAAACTGCGGATCGAGCACCTTGGCCGACAACACGTAACTGGCGCGGGCAAAAACGTCCTCGGGCAGCAGCTTGACGCCCTTGGGAAGCAACGCATGGAGCTCGATGAAGCTCTTGACCGCCGTGAACAGGCCGTCGCGCAGGCCGCTGTCGTGGGTACCACCCGCGCTGGTCGGGATCAGGTTGACATAACTCTCACGCAAAGGGGCACCGTCCTCGGTGAACGCCACGCACCACTGGGCGCCCTCGCCTTCGGCAAAACTGTCGTGGCCGCTATCGGCGAACGACTCGCCCTCGAACAGCGGAATCACCGGATCGGCCGACAGCGCCTGCGTCAGGTAGTCGCGCAATCCGCCCTTGTAAAGCCAGGTCTGGGTCTCGCGGGTCTTCTCGATTGTCAGCGTGACGGTGACCCCCGGCATCAGCACCGCCTTGCTGCGCAGCAGGTGCAGCAGCTCGGTCATCGGAATGGCGCTGGACTCGAAGTATTTGCCGTCCGGCCAGACCCGCACCGCGGTGCCGGTACGCCGCTCGCCTTCGCCGGCCGCCCGCAGCTGCAGCGGCTCGGCGACTTCGCCGCCTGCAAAGGCCATCTGCGCAACCTTGCCGTCACGACAGGAAGTGACCTCGAGCCGCTTCGCCAGCGCGTTGGTCACACTGACGCCCACGCCGTGCAGGCCACCCGAGAAGCTGTAGGCGCCGCCCTTGCCCTTGTCGAACTTGCCACCGGCATGCAGCCGGGTGAACACCAGTTCCATCACCGGCGCGTGTTCCTGCGGATGCATGCCGAACGGGATGCCGCGCCCGTCATCCTCGATCGTGACCGAGTGATCGGTGTGCAGCGTGACCCGGATCTTCTTGCCGTGGCCGGCCAGCGCCTCGTCGGCGGAGTTGTCCAGCACCTCCTGCACGACATGCAGCGGATTGTCGGTGCGGGTGTACATGCCAGGGCGCTGGCGCACCGGCTCCAGGCCCTTCAGGACCCGGATCGAACTCTCCGAATAATCGCTGCTGCTACGGGTGTCGGTGTTGCTTGCCATCGCCGGCATTGTATGCCGAGCGTTTCGATTTGACTGGATACAAACACAGTCTCCCGAAACGTTTGTACCGCAGTACCTCCGATTTCAGTACATTTCCCGCATGCCGTCGTCGCAAAAACCCCTCTCGCTGACCCAGATGCTGCTGTGCAGCGCTGCCATCGTGACCCTGACCATGGGGATCCGCCACGGTTTCGGTCTGTGGCTGCTGCCGGTGACGCAATCCATGGACTGGACACGCCAGACCTTCTCGCTGGCAATCGCGATCCAGAACATCTCCTGGGGCGTGGCCGGTGTCTTTGCCGGCATGCTGGCCGACAAGTTCGGCGCCACGCGACTGCTCATGGCTGGAGCGGTCACCTACGCGCTCGGGCTGATAGGCATGGCGCATGCACCGACCCCGTTGTGGTTTGCCGGCAGCGCCGGCGTGCTGATCGGCGTGGCCCAGGCCGGCACCACCTTTGCGGTCCTGTATGGCGTCATCGGTCGCAATGTGCCGGCTGAACGCCGCTCCTGGGCCATGGGCATTACCGCCGCGGCCGGCTCTTTCGGTCAGTTCCTGATGGTGCCAGTGGAGGGTTTCCTCATCTCCACGCTCGGCTGGCAAGACGCGCTGGTGGTACTGGGCATGGTGGTGCTGCTGGTCATCCCGCTGGCCTATGGCCTGCGCGAACCAGCATTTGGCGGCGGCAGCAGTCCAATTCGGCGCGAACAGACCATCATGCAGGCGATGCAGGAGGCCTTCCGCTACCCCAGCTTCCAGCTACTGACGGCGGGTTTTTTCGTCTGCGGTTTCCAGGTCGTGTTCATCGGCGTGCATCTGCCCAGCTATCTGAAGGACCACGGCATGGCGCCTCAGGTTGCCAGTTATGCGCTGGCGCTGATCGGCCTGTTCAACGTGATCGGCACCTATGCTGCCGGCAGCCTGGGCCAGCGCATGCGCAAGACACGTATCCTGGCCTTCATCTACCTTGCACGGGCGGTGGTCATCAGCGTATTCCTGCTGGTGCCCCTGACGCCGGCGAGTGTCTATGTCTTTGCCAGCGTGATGGGACTGTTGTGGTTATCCACCGTGCCGGCGACCAACGCGGCGGTGGCCCAGATCTTCGGCGTGGCTCATCTGTCGATGCTTGGCGGCTTCGTGTTCCTCAGTCACCAGGTCGGTTCCTTCCTCGGCGTGTGGATGGGTGGCCTGTTGTATGACCTGAGCGGCAATTACGACGTCGCCTGGACGATCGCAATCGCACTGGGCGTGCTCGCGGCACTGATCAACCTGCCGGTCAATGAAGCGGCGATCCGGCGCAGCGCCACACCGGCGGCAGCTGCAGCGCGAGGATGACCATGCCGGCACCGACCTGGCGCCGTCTGCTGGCCTGGGCCCTGGCCCTGGCCATACTGGCTGGCGTTTTCGCGCTGTACCTGCAGCCCGATTTCATGGTGCAACTGGCTCAACTGGGTTGGGCCTGTTTCTGATGGAGGCGCAGATCCGATGAGCGGCCAGCTGCACGGCGGCGAAGCCGCTTCTGGCTGGATACAACGCTGGTCGCACCTGGTGCCCAGCGGTGGCTGCGTGCTCGACCTGGCCTGCGGCCACGGTCGCCATGTGCGCTGGTTCGCATCGCGCGGCCACCCGGTCGTCGCGCTCGACCGCTCGCAGGAGGCACTTGATGCGATCGCCGACCTGACCGCGGGACCCGAGGCTCCCCGCGTGCAAACGCTGCAGGCGGATATCGAAAACCTTGCCTGGCCGCTGCTGCAGGATGGCAAGGAGCAGACTTTCGACAGCGTTGTCGTCACGAACTACCTGTGGCGTCCCTTGTTGCCGACCGTCGTGCGCAGCGTCGCGCCCGGCGGCGTGTTGTTGTACGAAACCTTTGCCCATGGCAATGCCTCGGTCGGCAGACCTGCGCGGCCCGACTTCCTGCTGCAACCCGGAGAACTGCTGCAAGCCTGTCGGGACCTGCGCATCGTCGCCTACGAAGACGGTTTCTGTGCCGACCCGCCGCGCTTCGTGCAGCGTATTGCGGCCGTACGCGAGGCGCATCCCGACGCCGCCCGGCGGGGCGAGACCGATACGCCGCAACGCTACCTCCTGTAACGGGGCGTACCGGTTGACTGGGTAGAATGCGGATTTTCCGACCGTGACCGTGCACATGACACCTCTGACAGGCAGCATCGTGGCCCTCGTGACCCCGATGCACGACGACGGCAGCGTGGACTATCCGGCGCTGCGCAGGCTGATCGACTGGCACATCGACCAGGGAACAGATTGCATCGGTGTGGTCGGCACCACCGGCGAATCCCCGACGGTCAGTGTCGAAGAACACTGCGAGATCATCCGTGTCGCCGTCGAGCAGTCCCGCAAACGGGTGCCGATCATGGCCGGCTGCGGCGCCAACTCGACGGCCGAGGCCATCGAGCTGACCCGGTTCGCGCACGAGGTCGGCGCCGACTGCCACCTGCAGGTCGTCCCTTATTACAACAAGCCATCGCAGCAAGGCCTGTACCGGCATTTCAGGACCATCTCCGAGGCGGTCGACTTGCCGATGGTGCTCTACAACGTTCCGGGCCGCAGCGTCGCCGACCTGGCCCACGAGACCGTGCTGCGCCTGGCGCAGATCCACGGCATCGTCGGTATCAAGGACGCCACCGGCAACCTGGAGCGCGGACAGTGGCTGATCCGCGATGTTCCCGAGGGATTCGCCGTCTATTCCGGCGACGACCCGACCGCCGTGGCCCTGATGTTGTGTGGCGGCCAGGGCAATGTCAGTGTCACGGCCAACATCGCTCCGCGCCAGATGCATGAGTTGTGTATCGCCGCGATGGCCGGCGATGCGCGGCGCGCCATGGAGATCCAACGCAGGCTGATGCCGGTGCACAAGCAGTTGTTCGTGCAGGCCAATCCTATCCCTCTCAAGTGGGCCATGCAGCGCATGGGCCTGTGCGGCAGCGCCATGCGCCTTCCGATGACGCCACTGGAGCCCGAATTCGTGCCCGTGGTGGAAGACGCCCTGCGCCAGGGCGGCCTGATCTGACAACACCTATCCCGAAGGACACTCTGGTGAACGCTATTACACGACTGGCCATGCTGGGCCTGAGTCTGACGCTGGGCGCATGTTCGGTGCTGCAGTCGGACAAGGTCGACTACAAGAGCGCATCGACCGCGCCCTCGCTGGCCGTCCCCCCGGACTTGACCCAGCTTTCGCGCGACAACCGTTATGCCATTCCCGGCGGTCCGGTCACCGCATCGAGCTATCAGCTCGGTCAGGCCGGCCCGGCCGTTCCGGTGGCCGTGGCCACGATCGCCGATGTCCGCATCGAACGCTCCGGCAATCAGCGCTGGCTCGTTGTCAAGCGCCCGCCCGAGGTATTGTGGGATCCGATCAAGGAGTTCTGGCAGGAATACGGATTCCTGCTCTCGATGGACCAGAAGAACCTGGGCATCATGGAAACCGACTGGGCCGAGAACCGCGCCAAGATTCCGCAGGACCTGATCCGCCAGTCGCTGGGCAAGATATTCGACTCGCTCTACTCGACCGCCGAACGCGACCGCTTCCGTACCCGGCTCGAGCGCAATGCGGCCGGCGAGACTGAGATCTACGTCAGTCACCGCGGCATGATCGAGGTGTACCGGTCCGGCAACGCCGCCACCGCCACCGGCGATGCATCCACCGTCTGGCAGCCTCGGCCGGCCGAACCGGAGTTGGAAACCGAGTTCCTGCGCCGGATGATGGTCAAGCTCGGTGTCTCACAGGAACAGGCCAAGGCCGCCACGGCCGCGGGTCTGGCGCAGCCCTCGGTCCGAATCGCCCAATTCGACGGTCAACCCGTGGTGCAGATCGACGACAACTTCGACCGCGCCTGGCGTCGTGTCGGTCTGTCACTGGACCGCACCGGCTTCACGGTGGAGGACCGCGACCGCAGTCGGGGCATCTACTTTGTGCGGTATGTCGAACCCAACCCGGACCGCCAGGATCCCGGCTTCCTGGGCCGGCTGTTCGGCGGCAGCGCCAAGACTAACTCGCCGGTCAAGTACCGCATTGCAGTGCGTTCACAGGGCGACAGCACCACCGTGTCCGTACTGAACGACGCGGGCACGGCCGAGACGTCTGCCAATGCCCAGCGTATCGTCAAGGTAATTGCCGACGACCTCAAGTAGGCCAGCACGATGTTGCGGCTCCGCAACCTGGGCAGCGGCAGCTCGGGCAACGCAACCATCATCGAAGGCCGCTGCGGCATCAGCGTCACCCGGCTGCTGGTCGATTGCGGCCTGGGGATTCGCCAGCTGGAGCAGAGGCTGGCACTTGCCGGTCTCGGATCCGCAGACATCGACGCGATCTTCATCACTCACGAACACAGCGACCATATCGGCTGCGCACGCCAACTCGCCCTGCGCCACCGCATACCGGTCTGGATGAGCCGCGGCACCCACGCCGGTACCCGCAACGGGGATTTCGACGACTTGCTGCACTATGCCAGCGACGGCGTGCCGATCGCGCTGGGAGACGTCGGCGTGATGCCGTTCACCGTGCCGCACGACGCCCGCGAACCACTGCAGCTGCGCTGCACCGACGGCGCCACCGGCCTTGGCATATTGACCGATCTCGGCCACGCCACCGACCATGTTCTCGCGCACCTGTCCGGTTGCCATGCCTTGCTGCTCGAATGCAACCATGACCCGCGGATGCTGGAGGATTCGTCCTATCCGCCTTTCCTGAAGAAGCGGGTGGGTGGCAAGCACGGCCATCTGTCCAACGCGTGCTCAGCCGAGATTGCGGCAGCACTGCACCATCCTGGTTTGTCCACGGTCGTGGCGGCCCACCTGAGCCGGGAGAATAACCGGCCGTCGCTGGCACGCGCCGCACTGGCCATTGCGCTGGGATGCGCCAGCACCGACGTGGGTGTCGCCGATCCGCTGCACGGCACCGATTGGATCACGGTCTGAGGTGCCGACTAAAAAGCCGCCCGAAGGCGGCTTTTTAGCTGAGGGACGAGAATTCTGGTATTGCTCAGGGCTTGTTGACGGCGTCAGCGGCGTCCGATGCGGCGTTGGCAGGCTATAGCAGCGACGATCGCTGCCAGGACGAGGGATTTCTTCATGATGGAAAAGACCAGGAGATTCAGGAGACAGTTGATAGAAAGCCAGCATCGAGAATCGCGCCGACCTGGGCATCAGGACCTCACGTCCCGTTGACCCGGCGCGATTGTATGCACAATCGCATACGATTCCTGGGTCAACCCTGAACGGGTCGGAATATATTTACAGTCCCAGCGTCGTGGCCGGAAAACCCGGGCTCGATGCCCGAATCAGTTCCTGCAACAGTTCCCGGTGCTGCACGATGCGGTCGGGCTCCGAGCCGCAGACCCCGGCGCTGCGCGCCGGGTCCAGCAATCGCACAGTCCATTGCGGACTCCACAACACAGTCGGGAAATTGATCGGATCGATCTGCCGGCAGACCCGGGCATTCACGATATGCCCCCAGGTCCTGCGCCACTGAACGAAACGGGCGTGCTGGCGCACAACGGTGTCGTAGCCTGTCGCCAAAATGGTGCAACTGCGCCCGGCGTGCGACCAGGCATGCAGACTGTCCACCACCTGGCGCTCATGCAAAGGCCAGCCGGCAAAATCGGCATCGCACAAAACCAGTTCGCGCCAGCCCTGCCGTGCGGCCTGGGCCAGCGCATCGCGCAGCAACTGGGCAAACGCCTCGCGACCGGCGAAACGGCTGGTGGGAAGCTCCGGCAACGGCGCCGGATCGGTCACGCCTTCAGAGGACATGCAGCCACCCCGCGTCACACCAGGACTGCAGCAGTTCCCGCGCGCCCTGGCTGGCGCGCGCCAGCGCCCGTGCATCGAGGTTGCGCTGATCGGCCAGATGGCGCATGAGCCGCGCATCCGGGCCACTGGCGCGGTAGCTCTCGCCATTGATGAAAACATGGTTGCGGTCGTACATCATGCGGCTCCTGCGATCGAGTTGCACGGCACCTGCCAGCGGCATGCCATCGGCCTCGTCGAACCAGACCCAGGGCTTGGGTTCGGTCAGATGTTCGCCCAGATTGCGCGCCAGCACCAGGGGGTCTTGCAGCGCGCGCTCGAGCGCCTGGCGCGCAAACTGCGCCAGCGCGTCCGGAATCGCCGCCGGTTCCTGCGCCGCGTCCTGCTCCGGATCACGGTATAGCGCCGAGCCCAGTACTTCCGGCGCATCCTGCGACAGACGTTGCAGCAGTTCGGCAGCCAGGTCCCCGGTCGATGGGGCTTTGAAGCCGATCGAATAGGTCATGCATTCGTCCAGTGCGACGCCGTCGTGCGCGTACCGCGGCGGCAGATACAACATGTCGCCCGGCTCGAGGTCGTAGCTCTGCTCCGGCTCGAAATGGCGCAGGATCTTCAGCGGCACGCCGTCCTGCAGTCTCAGGTCCTTCTGCCGGCCGATGCGCCAGCGCCGCCGGCCATGGACTTGCAGCAGAAAGACGTCGTAACTGTCGAAATGGGGGCCGACGCCGCCCCCGGGACTGGCGTAACTGACCATGACGTCGTCGAGCCGGGCATCGGGAACGAAGCGAAAGCAGTTTAGCAAGTCATGCACGGGCTCAGCGAGCAGGTCCACGCCCTGCACCAGCAAGGTCCAGCCGGGTGTCTTGAGCGCCGGCAAGGCGCGCCGCGTGAACGGGCCATGGCGCAGCGTCCAGCCAGCGCCGCGACCGGCGTCGGCGCCCACCACCAGTCGCGACTGCACATGGGGCAGCCCTGCCAGGTTGAACAGGGCAGCGCGGTCCAGCGGTGCCTGTATGCCGGGGATGGCCTGGCGGATCAACAGTGGCTTGCGTTGCCAGTGGCGCCGCATGAAGGTCTGCGGACTGAGGCCGCCCAGCAGGGGCAGGGGATGGTGCACGTTCATGGTTGGGGAAAGTCGGTGTGGGAGGAACAGGAAGCCGCCATCCAGGCCCCATGTGCCCGGGGCGATGGCAAACTGCGACAATTCTCCTATGGAAATCACACAACAATGCGTGGTCGGACTGACCTGGACGCTCAAGGATACGCTGGGCGAAGAACTCGATGTGCTGGGCGAAGCGGTCGAGTTCCTGGTCGGTGGCGACGATCTTTTCAAGAAGATCGAGGACAACCTGATGGGTCACACTGTCGGCGCGCGGGTGCAACTGCAACTCGAGCCCGAAGAGGCCTTCGGCGACTTCAACGACCAGTTGGTGTTTCTTGAGCCGCGCAAGCTGTTCCCGCCCGAGACTGAAGAAGGCATGACTTTCGAGGGGCACGCCCTGCCGGCGGGATGCAACCCCGATGCGCCGAAAAATGCGCTGTACACCATCACCGAGCTGTATCCGGAGCATGTGGTCCTCGATGGCAACCATCCACTATCCGGGATTGCACTGCGGCTCTCGCTCAATGTAGAGTCCGTGCGCGAAGCGACCGAGGACGAAATCGGCAAGGGCAGCGCAGGCACCGGATTCTTCAAGGTCCAGGTCAAACCACCCGCGGCCTGAACACCGAGGATCGGCCGCAATCGCCTCGTGAGGAAACGCCGGGCCGCCCCAGGTTTCCTCGCACCCGGGGGCCTGGCGAAGCCCGGGCTGGCGGCGCTCACCTGCTCAGGACTTGCCGGTAGAGCCATATCCGCTCTCGCCGCGCACACTGGGCGCAAACTCCGAGACCCTGTTGAAACGCGCCTGCACGACGGGCACGATCACCAGTTGCGCGATACGCTCCATCGGCTCGATCGTGAACGGTGTCGGGCTGCGGTTCCAGGCGCTGACCATCAGCTGGCCCTGGTAATCGCTGTCGATCAGGCCGACCAGGTTGCCCAGCACGATGCCGTGTTTATGGCCCAGCCCGGAGCGCGGCAAGATCAGCGCGGCATAGTTCGGGTCGGCCAGGTGAATGGCGAAACCCGTGGGCACCAGTTGCCAGGCATTGGGCGCCAGCACGAGTGGCGCGTTCAGACAGGCGCGCAGATCGAGTCCGGCGCTGCCGGGGGTGGCATACGCGGGTAACTGATCCGCCAGGCGCGGATCGAGGATCTTGACGTCTATCTGCATGGGAGCCAAGGTCGTTTCATGTCGCGTGGCGCAGCATCTGCGCACAGGTCTTCACCAGCGCGCGCGCCAACTCCAGTTTCGGAGCGCGGGTCAACTCCCGCGTGCCATCTGCCGTCACCAGCAACAATGCGTTCTCGTCCTGACCGAAGGTGGCCGGGCCGATATTGCCCACCATCAGCGGCACGCCCTTGCGCGCGCGTTTGGCTTGGGCATTGGCCAGCAGATCCTGGCTTTCGGCGGCAAATCCCACACACAGCAGGTCGCCGCAGCGCGCGCGCGGCAACTGCGCCACCGTGGCCAGGATGTCCGGGTTCTCGGCAAAGCGCAACGCGGGCGTCGTGCCGGAGCCGTCTTTCTTGATCTTGTGCTCGGCTGCGTTGGCCACTCGCCAGTCGGCGACCGCCGCGGTCGCGATAAAGATCGACGCCTGGTCTGCCACGGCCAGCGTCGCATCGAACATCTCCTGCGCCGAGCGCACATCGAGCCGCGTGACGCCGCGCGGCGTCTGCAGCGCCACCGGGCCGGCCACCAGCGTCACCTGCGCGCCGGCCTCGTGCGCCGCCCGGGCGATGGCGAATCCCATCTTGCCACTGCTCAGGTTGGTGATGCCGCGCACCGGGTCGATCGCCTCGTAGGTCGGTCCGGCGGTAACCAGCACCCGCTGGCCGGCCAGCAGCTTGGGCTGGAAAAACGCGATCACATCCTCAACCAGTTCGGCCGGCTCGAGCATGCGACCGTCACCGGTCTCGCCGCAGGCCTGGTCGCCGGAGCCCACGCCCAGGATGGTGGTGTCATCAAGCCGCAGTTGCGCCATGTTGCGCTGCGTCGCCGGATGGGCCCACATCTCGCGGTTCATCGCCGGCGCAAGTAACAGCGGCACGCTGGCGATCGGGCGGGCCAGGCACAGCAGGCTGAGCAGGTCATCGGCAAGGCCCTGAACCAGGCGCGCCATGAAGTCGGCGCTGCACGGCGCGATCAGGACGGCGTCGGCCTCGCGCCCCAGGTTGATGTGGGGCATGTTGTTGGCTGCGCGGGCATCCCACTGCGAGCCATAGACGGTGCGACCGGACAGCGCCTGCATCGTCACCGGCGTAATGAACTGCTCGGCCGCGGCGGTCATCACGACCTGCACTGTCGCACCCTGCCTGATCAGCAGACGGCACAACTCCGCCGCCTTGTAGCAGGCGATTCCGCCGGTGAGTCCCAGCACCAGATGTTTGTTCGCGAGGTCCATGCTAATTGCCGTTCGCACCAATGGTGGCAATGTAGCAGACGCCTATAATCCCGCTTTACCACCTACCCGAACCCTGCGGTTCGCCCTGACATGACCAAATTTGTCTTCGTCACCGGCGGTGTCGTGTCCTCCCTTGGCAAGGGAATCGCCTCAGCCTCCCTCGCTGCGATCCTGGAATCGCGAGGCCTCAAAGTCACTCTGATCAAGCTCGACCCGTATCTCAACGTGGACCCGGGCACGATGTCGCCGTTCCAGCATGGTGAGGTGTTCGTCACCGACGACGGCGCCGAAACCGACCTGGACCTGGGCCACTACGAACGTTTCGTCGAGACGCGCATGCGGCGCTCGAACAACTTCACGACCGGCCAGATCTACAAGAGCGTGCTCGAGAAGGAACGCCGCGGCCTGTATCTGGGCAAGACGGTGCAGGTGATCCCGCATGTCACCAATGAGATCCAGGAGTTCGTCAAGCGTGGCGCGCGCGTGGATGAGCCCGATGCAGTGGACGTGGCCATCGTCGAGATCGGCGGCACCGTGGGTGATATCGAGTCGCTGCCATTCCTGGAGGCTGTGCGGCAGATGAGCCTCAAGCTGGGGCCGAACAACACCGCCTTCGTGCACCTGACCTATGTGCCCTGGATCGCCGCTGCCGGCGAACTCAAGACCAAGCCGACGCAGCATACGGCCAAGCAGTTGCGCGAGATCGGCATCCAGGCCGATGCGCTGGTCTGCCGTGCCGACCGTCCGATTCCACCCGAAGAACGCGACAAGATCTCGCTGTTCTCCAATGTACCGGCCTGGGGTGTGATCTCGATGTGGGACGTCGACACCATCTACAAGGTGCCGCGCATCCTGCACGAGCAAGGCCTGGACGGCCTGATCTGCGACAAGTTGCGGCTGAACACACCGCCGGCCAACCTCAAGCGCTGGGACGACCTGGTCTACGAGACCGAACATCCCAAGTCCGAAGTCAACATCGCGATGGTGGGCAAATACGTCGACCTCAGCGACAGCTACAAGTCGCTCAACGAAGCCCTGCGCCATGCCGGCATGAAGAACCATGCCAGGGTGTGCATCGAGTACATCGACTCCGAGACCATCAGTGCAGACACCGTAAACCAGCTGGCACGTTTCGACGGTATCCTGGTGCCCGGCGGATTCGGCAAACGCGGCATCGAAGGCAAGATCGCCACGGCACGTTTCGCGCGCGAAAACAAGGTGCCCTACCTGGGCATCTGCCTGGGCATGCAGGTGGCCACCATCGAATACGCTCGGCACGTGGCCGGGCTGACCGACGCCAACAGCACCGAATTCGAACCGGGCAGCCCGCACCCGGTGATTGCGCTCATCACCGAATGGCAGGATGCCGACGGCTCGATCAAGAGCCGCAACGAGAACTCCGACCTGGGCGGTACGATGCGCCTGGGCGCACAAAGCTCCGACGTGGTCAAAGGCACGCTGGCGCACGACATCTATGGCGACGTGGTGACGGAGCGCCACCGCCACCGCTACGAGGCCAACGTCCATTATCTCGATACCTTGCGCGAGGCCGGCCTGGTGATATCCGCCCAGACCCAGCGCGAGCACCTGACCGAGATCGTGGAGCTGCCGCGCGACGTGCACCCCTGGTACATCGGCGTGCAGTTCCACCCCGAGTTCAAGTCGACGCCGTGGAACGGTCACCCCCTGTTCAACGCCTTTGTCAAGGCCTCGCTCGACCACCAGGGTCGCGACCGAAGCCTGAAGGCTGTTGCATGAAGGCTGGCCTGGGCGGGAGCGGCGCGTGAAGCTGTGCGGGTTCGATGCCGGGCTGGCGCATCCTTTTTTTCTCATTGCGGGTCCGTGCGTGATCGAGTCGCTGCAGTTGCAGATGGACACCGCCGGCGAACTGCGCGACATGACGCGCGAGCTGGGCATACCGTTCATCTTCAAGAGCAGCTTCGACAAGGCCAACCGTACCTCGGGCACCAGTTTTCGCGGCCCCGGCATGGAGCAGGGCCTGGAGATCCTGGCCACGGTCCGGCGCGAGCTGCAGGTGCCGGTGCTGACCGACGTGCACGACGAAAGCCAGATCGCACCCGCAGCCGCGGTAGTCGATGTATTGCAGACACCCGCCTTCCTGTGCCGCCAGACTGACTTCATCCGCGCGGTGGCGCAGTCTGGCAAGCCGGTCAATATCAAGAAGGGCCAGTTCCTCGCACCCGGCGACATGAAGAACGTGATCGACAAGGCGCGTGCGGCAGCGCGTGAAAAAGGCCTGGTCGAAGACAACTTCATGGCCTGCGAACGCGGCGTCAGTTTTGGCTACAACAACCTGGTCAGCGACATGCGCACGCTGGCCATCATGCGCGAGACCGGCGCGCCGGTGGTGTTCGACGCAACCCACTCGGTGCAGCTGCCCGGCGGCCAGGGCGGCAGCAGCGGTGGCCAGCGCGAGATGGTTCCGGTGCTGGCCCGCGCGGCGATCGGCGCCGGCATCGCGGGTATCTTCATGGAAACCCATCCGGACCCATCCCGGGCGCTGAGCGACGGCCCGAATGCGGTTCCGCTGCAGCATATGCGCGCACTGCTAGAGACCTTGCTGGCGCTCGATCAGGTCGTCAAGCGCAGCCCCCTGCTGGAGGCGGATTTCAACCGCTGACGGCTCCTGTTTCATAGTTTTCTAGAACCCCGAGGTAACACAAAGATGAGTGCTATCGTTGATATCGTCGGCCGCGAGATCCTGGACTCGCGCGGTAACCCGACCGTCGAATGCGACGTGTTGCTCGAGAGCGGCACCATGGGCCGTGCAGCCGTTCCCTCGGGTGCGTCCACCGGTTCGCGCGAGGCCATCGAATTGCGCGACGGCGACCAGAGCCGCTACCGGGGAAAGGGCGTGCTCAAGGCGGTGGAATTCATCAACACCGAGATCTCCGAGGCCGTGATGGGCCTGGACGCATCCGAGCAGGCATTCCTGGACAAGACCCTGATCGACCTCGACGGCACCGACAACAAGTCGCGCCTGGGTGCCAACGCGATGCTGGCCGTGTCGATGGCCGTGGCGCGGGCTGCGGCCGAGGAATCCGGGCTGCCGCTGTACCGTTACTTCGGCGGTATGGGCGGCATGCAGATGCCGGTGCCGATGATGAACGTCATCAATGGCGGTGCGCATGCCAACAACAACCTGGACCTGCAGGAGTTCATGATCATCCCGGTGGGTGCGCCGAACTTCCGCGAGGCGCTGCGTTACGGCGCCGAGGTGTTCCATGCGCTCAAGACGATCCTGAGCGACAAGGGCATCAGCGTGGCGGTCGGTGACGAGGGCGGATTCGCGCCCAATGTCGCCAACCACGAGGCTGCGATCCAGATGATCCTGGAGGCGATCGACAAGGCCGGCTATGTTGCCGGCGAACAGATCGCGCTCGGGCTCGATTGCGCCGCCTCGGAGTTCTACAAGGACGGCAGCTACCTGCTCGAGGGCGAGGGCCTGACGCTCAGCGCGACCGAATGGATCGACATCATGGCGAGCTGGGTCGACAAATATCCGATCATCAGCATCGAGGACGGCATGGCCGAAAGCGACTGGGACGGCTGGAAGCTGCTCACCGATCGGCTGGGCAAGAAGGTGCAGATCGTCGGTGACGACCTGTTCGTGACCAACACCAAGATCCTCAAGGAAGGCATCGACAAGGGCATCGCGAACTCGATCCTGATCAAGATCAACCAGATCGGCACGCTGACCGAGACATTTGCCGCGATCGAGATGGCCAAGCGCGCCGGTTATACCGCGGTCATCAGCCACCGCTCGGGCGAGACCGAGGACACCACCATTGCCGACATCGCGGTGGGCACCAATGCCGGCCAGATCAAGACCGGTTCGCTGAGCCGCTCCGACCGCATGGCCAAGTACAACCAGTTGCTGCGTATCGAGGAAGATCTCGGCGAGATCGCCAGCTACCCCGGGCGCGCGGCCTTCTACAACCTGCGTTGACGGGCGCGCACCGCCACCCGCGCTGACATCCCCGCCGCCCGAGCATGCGCAACCGTATCGTCCCGCTGGCCTTGATTGCCTTGCTGGTGATCCTGCATGGCCAGCTGTGGTACGGGCGCGGCAGCATTCCCAACGTGTCGGCGCTGGCGCAGCAGCTGGGTGACAAGCAGGCACTCAACGACGGCGCGCGACACGACAACGAACGGTTGCAGGCGGAAGTTCGCGACCTGCAGGAGGGCATGGACATGGTCGAGGAAAAAGCGCGGCTGGAACTTGGCATGGTGCGGCCGAACGAGATCCTGATCCAGATCACGAAATAACCCCGGCTCGCTTGCGAGCCCTGCCCGTTCGCCACGCCCCACCCGCGCCAGATCAGTGCTCGTTCGAACTGGCTCCGGGTATCTGGCCGGCCGGGCGGAACAACTGGGCCGCGTCGATCGCGTCGAACCGGTACTGCATGCCGCAGAACTCGCAGCCCACCTCGATATCCTCGCGCTCCGCCAGGATGCTTGCAGCCTCCTCCTCGCCCAGGGCCAGGATCATCGAGCCAACCTTGTCCCGGCTGCAGCTACAGGCAAAGTGCGGCCGTGGATCGGTCGCCTGCGGCGCAAAACGCAGCACGTCCTCCTGCCAGAACAGCCGCAGCAAGATGGCGTCCACATCCAGTGTCAGCAGTTCCTGGCGCGTGAGGCTCGCGGCCAGTGTCGCGATCCGGTTGTAGTCTTCGTTGCGGCCAATCTCGTCCTCGTCGGCCCGCCGGCCCTCGGCATCGAGGTTGCCGGCGCCTTGCAGCGGCAGGCGCTGGATCAGCAGCCCGGCCGCCACGTTGGCGTCGGCGGCCAGCACCAGCGTGGTGTCGAGTTGCTCGCTCTGCAGCATGTAATGCTGCAGCACTTCGCTCAGCGCCTCGAGCTTCTCGCCACGGTCGCCGAACAGCGGCACCACGCCCTGATAGGGTTGCTGCCCTGGCAGGCGCCCCCGGGGATCGAGCGTGATCGCGCAGCGCCCGCCGTTGTCGACGTTGACCATGACACTGAGGCTGGCATCAACCGCCACATCGCTGGAGACGCTGGCCGTCGCACGCACGCTCAGGTCCGGCTGCACCTCGGCCACTGCCAGCTTGACCGGCCCGTCACCCATGACCTGCATCACCAGCGCACCGTCGAACTTGATGTTGGACTGCATCAGTGTGGCAGCAGCCAGCATCTCGCCCAGCAGGTCGGTGACGGGCGCCGGGTAGGCACCGGTCTGGGTATTGGCACTGCGCCGGCGCAGGATTTCGGTCCAGGCATCGGTCAGCCGCACCACGATGCCGCGTACCGGCAGGCCATCAAAAAGAAACTTGTGCAATTCGGACAAAAGGCATTCCCGCAGTGGGCGGGACCGGCAAGCCCCGCGGACGATCAGTCGATTTTCTTCAATGCGGCCCGAAACCGCCGCGCGTTTTCGACATAACCCCGCGCGCTACCTCGCAGGCCCTCGATCTGCTCCGGCGTGAGTTGCTTCACCGCCTTGGCCGGCGCGCCGATGATCATCGAGCCATCGGGAAATTCCTTGCCCTCGGTGACCAGCGCCCCGGCACCGACCAGGCAATGTTTGCCGATACGTGCACCGTTGAGCACCACCGCGCCAATGCCGATCAGGCTGCCGTCGCCAATGGTGCAG
>JBBRVD010000007.1:0-50882 GCA_038247175.1 Burkholderiales bacterium
GGTCGTGATCTCGCCGGCCAGCACCACCAGACCGGTATTGCACAAGGTTTCAGCGGCGACCCGGCTGCGCGGATCTTGTTCTAAGAGTGCGTCCAGAATCGCGTCGGAGATCTGGTCGGCCACCTTGTCGGGATGCCCTTCAGAGACGGATTCGGATGTGAATAGAAAATCGTTCGCCATAAGTTTCCTTCGTTTGCTCCATCAACACATTGAAATCTGCGTTGCCTGGGCTGGAGGTGCTTGGGCGAACGCTTTAGCAGTTTCACAAGGCACAATGGCTGCTGCCAGTGCGCCGCCATCGTGGGTGTCGCCCTGCAAGTAGTTCGATAACTCGGCGACCGGCCGATTCTACCTATTCATGATTCACCTGTTTCGCTGGCTTGCGCAGCTCCCGTTGTGGTTGCTGCATGGCCTGGGCTGGTTGCTCGGCTGGTTGTCATTCATGTCGTCGCCGACCTACCGGCGCAGGTTCCGCGAAAACATCGCGCAAGCGGGCTATCCCATGGCTTCGGTATCGGCTGCGGTGGGCAGTGCCGGGCGCATGATTGGCGAGTTGCCGCGGCTGTGGTTGGGCGCCGCGGTGGCTTTCGACTGGGAGAACGACGCCTGTGTCGACAAGGCCTACGGTGCCGGGCGGGGCGTGATCTTTCTCACGCCGCACCTGGGATGTTTCGAGATCACGGCGCAAGCCGTCGCGGCGCGGTATGCGCAGCGTTATGGGCCATTGACCGTGTTGTACCGGCCGGCGCGCCAGGCCTGGCTGGCGCAACTGATGCTGCAGGCGCGCGATCGTCCGGGCCTGGTATCCGTACCCACCAGTCTGGCCGGTGTGCGGCAGATGATCCGTTCACTGCGCAATGGCCACGCGGTCGGTTTGTTGCCGGATCAGGTTCCGCCGGAGGGCATGGGCGTGTGGGCATCCTTCTTCGGACGCGATGCCTACACCATGACCCTGTCGGTCCGTCTGGCGCAACAGACCGGAGCCACGGTGTTGTTGCTGTGGGGCGAGCGCCTGAACCGGGGCCGTGGTTTCCGGTTGCATTTCCGCGATATGCACGAGCCGTTGTCGTCCGATCTCGACACGGCAGTCGGGCAGGTCAACCGCGAAATGGAGCGATTGGTCCGGGAATGTCCGGGGCAGTACCTGTGGGGCTATGCGCGTTACAAGCAACCCAAGGCACAGGCATGAGGCGCTTGCGGCCACCCGTATGCTGAGTCACCTGGGAATCGGCTTCATGCGCTTGCTGGCGCATCTGCCGCTGGCATGGGTGCGCGCGCTGGGCCGGTCACTGGGCTGGTTGCTGTACAGGCTGGCAGGGTCGCGTCGACGGGTGGTGTGGGTCAACCTGCGCTTGTGTTTTCCACAATTGGCCGAAGCCGAGCTGCGCGCCCTGGCGCAACAGACCTTTGTCTATTTTTCCCAGGCCTGGCTGGACCGAGGCTGGTTGTGGCACGGCAGCAGCGAAGTCCTGATGCGGCGCCTGCGCCTGCGCGGTGCGGTGCACGAGTTGCAGGGAGATGCGCCGACCGTCGTGTTCGCGCCGCACTTCGTCGGCCTGGATGCGGGCTGGACCGCATTGACGAACGGGCTGCCACGCGCGTTCACCACGATTTATTCGAACCAGGTCGATCCGACGCTGGACCGCTGGATACTCGAGGGCCGCAAACGTTTCGGCAAGCCGCGCCTGTTTGGCCGCGATGATGGCCTCAAGCCAGTGGTGCAGGCCCTGCGGGCTGGCCAGCCGCTGTATCTGCTGCCCGATATGAACATCACGCGCCAGGAATCGGTGTTTGTGCCCTTTTTCGGCGTGCCTACGGCAACGCTGACCTCATTGTCGCGGTTCGCGAAGATGGGCCGGGCCAAGGTCGTGCCGGTGATCACGGAGTTGACAGCCGCGGGCTACGACGTGCATGTGATGCCGGCCTGGGAGGATTTTCCGACCGACGACCTGCAGGCGGACGCGGCCACGATGAACCGCCGGCTACAGGATTACATCGATCGGATGCCAGCCCAGTATTACTGGGTTCACAAGCGCTTCAAGATGCGCCCGGCCGGCGAGACATCGGTGTACTGACGCAACACGCGGGTCAGGCTTCGGCTGGTGCGTCGGCCACCGGTCCCGGATCGCTGGCAGCAGGCGTGTCGACGGATTCGCCCGTCACGGGGTGCGCCCATTGCCACAGCAGCCGCGAAATATCGTCGATTCCCTGGCGCTTGGTAGCCGAGAAAAGCATGGCGTGTCCGCCACCGGCCTGCAGCCGGGCGATCGACAAGGCCCGGCTGGCCTCGGCGCGGGTGAGTTTGTCAGCCTTGGTCAGCAGCAGCAGAAACTGCAGCCCTTGTTCCACCCGCGGTCGCACCACGTCCAGCAGGATCTCGTCGAGTTCCGTCAGCCCCAGGCGCGGGTCGCACAAAAGCACGATGCCGCGCAGGTTCTCGCGCGTGACAAGGTAATTGGCCATCACCTGTTGCCAGCGGATCTTGTCCTGCTTGGGCACGGCGGCATAACCGTAACCGGGCAGGTCGGTCAGCACCGCATCGGTGAGACCCTGCTTGCCCAGCGAAAACAGATTGATGTGCTGCGTGCGGCCCGGCTTGCGCGAGGCGAATGCCAGTTGTTTTTGCTGGGTCAGGGTGTTGATGCAGGTCGATTTTCCAGCGTTGGAGCGCCCGACGAAGGCGATCTCCGGAACTTCCAGCGCTGGCAGGAAATGCAGTTCGGGCGCTGTGGTCAGGAAACGTGCCGTATGCAACCAGCCGCTGGCGACCTGGGCCGGGGAGGCGGTGGGCGCGCAGGGACGTTCGGACTTGGCGGCAATGCGGTGGGGTTGGCGTGTCATGGGGTCATGCGAGGTGGCCGCGGTCTGCCGCGGTCTGCATTGTAGAATGCACCCTGTTTTGGCCCCCTTTTCGACGCCCATCCCCATGATGTCTATTGCCCGCCTGATGCTTGCCACCACTCTGGCTCTGAGTTCCATGAGCGTTGTTGCGCAGGTCGGTAAACCTGATCTGGCCAAGGGTGAGGCAAGTTTCTCCGGTGTGTGTGCAGCTTGTCACGGTGCCGATGGAAATTCAGCCGCCCCAGAGAATCCAAAGCTCGCGGGTCAGCATCCGCAGTATCTGATCAAGCAGTTGCAGGAGTTCAAATCCGGCAAGCGCAACAACGCGATCATGAAGGGTTTCGCGTCCATCTTGTCGGACGATGACATGGTCAACATTTCCTATTGGTTGGCGAGCAAACCTGCCAAGCCGGGGTTTGCCAAGGACAAGGCGCTGGTGTCTCTGGGCGAAAAAATCTACCGTGGCGGCATCGCCGAGCGCAAGATCGCCGCCTGCGCAGGCTGCCACAGCCCCAACGGCGCAGGTATACCGGTGCAGTACCCGCGCATGAGCGGCCAGCATGCCGACTACAGCCAGACTCAGCTCACTGCATTTCGTGACGGTATCCGCCTCAACAGTGCACAGATGACCGGCGTTGCAGCGCGCCTGAATGACCGCGAGATTCGCGCTGTATCCGACTACATGGCCGGCCTGCGCTGAGCGGTTCCCGGCTGGAGGGGTGCAAACGTACGACGCATCCGTTCTCACAGATTCATGCCCAGGTTCACTGTCGGAGCAGGAACTTTGTAAGTTTTTCAGGATTCAGACGAACTCAAGTCAAATCCGGGTCGCCCCTGGTGTGTTTGCCTCCTTGGCGGTAGGGCAAGCGGCCCGTTGGAGGTGTGGGGCGTTCGGTCATCACAAGGACACCCTGCCATGGTCATCCATAAGCGTATCCAGGCCTTCGATCACGGAGTTCCGAGCGAAATCACGCCGCGCCAGACTTACCTGGGTCGTCGGGAACTGATCCGTGCGATGGCGGGCGGTGCTGCGGGCGCCGCACTGGCGACCTGGGCGGCACGCGACGCATTGGCGCAATCCTCGGCACGCCCGGGCAAGCTCGCAGCTCTGCCGGGAGCGCGCTCGGCGGTGGCCGGTGCAGTGACGATGGAAAAGCGCACCGACTACAAGGACGCCAGCACCTACAACAATTTCTATGAGTTCGGCACCGACAAGGCCGATCCGGCCGAGCGCGCGCACTCGCTCAAGACATCGCCCTGGATGGTCGAGATCGAGGGCCTGGTCAAGAAGCCGCAGAAGATCGCGCTCGAGGAACTGCTCAGGCTTGGAGCCCAGGAGGAGCGTGTCTACCGCATGCGCTGCGTCGAGGGTTGGTCGATGGTGATACCGTGGGTCGGCTACTCCCTGTCGCAACTGATCAGCAAGGTCGAGCCCCTGGGCAGCGCGAAATACGTCGAGTTTGTCACCCTGGCCGACCCCAAGACCATGCCCGGCCTTGGCTCGCGCGTGCTGGAGTGGCCGTATGTCGAGGGCTTGCGCCTGGATGAGGCCCTGCATCCTTTGACGTTGCTGTCGTTTGGTATGTACGGCGAGGTGTTGCCCAATCAGAACGGCGCGCCGGTGCGACTGGTGGTGCCGTGGAAATACGGCTTCAAGAGCGGCAAGAGCCTGGTCAAGATCCGGTTCACCGAGAAGCAGCCTATCACCGCCTGGAACCGCGCGGCTGCTAGCGAATACGGCTTTTTCTCGAATGTCAATCCCGAAGTCGACCATCCGCGCTGGAGCCAGGCCACCGAGCGGCGAATCGGCGAGGACGGGCTATTCGCCAAGAAGCGCCAGACGCTGATGTTCAACGGATACGAGCCACAGGTCGGACAGTTGTACGCTGGCATGGACCTGCGCAAGTTGTACTGAGTATTGCGATGTGCCGGTGCGGATCGGCCGTCGCCATGACAGCGCCGCTGCGATGATGCGCCATTGGTTGTCAGGCGGGGCTGCCAAACCGCTGCTGTTCGTTGCGGCCCTGCTGCCGTTTGCGTGGTTGTTCTGGGGTGCGTTGACGCAGAACCTCGGTCCCAACCCGGCCGAGGCGCTGATCCGCTCCACCGGCGATTGGACTCTGCGATCCCTGTGTCTGGTGCTGGCGGTGACTCCGCTGCGGGTGATGACCCAGACCCCGGCGTTGGCGCGGCTGCGTCGCATGCTCGGCCTGTTCGTCTATTTCTACGCGGTGCTCCACATGCTGTGTTACGCCTGGCTGGACATGGAGTTCGTCTTCGCTGACATCGTGCGCGATATCGTCAAGCGTCCGTTCATCCTAGTCGGCTTCCTCGCGCTGGTGCTGCTGACCGCGCTGGCCGCCACGTCATTCAACCGGGCCATCCGGCTGATGGGCGCCCGGCGCTGGCAGTGGCTGCACCGGCTGGTCTACCTGGTGGCAGGCCTGGCCTTGCTGCACTTCTTCTGGATGCGCGCGGGCAAGAACGATTTTGCCGAAGTGGCGGTCTACGGCGCGATCCTGGCGCTGCTGCTGGGCTGGCGGGTACTGCATGCCTGGCGCCGGCGGCACGCGGGCGTGCATCCACGCACCGCCGCCTGACGCAGCCCTCAGCCGGCCGCCAGCGCTGCGGCCTGTTCGTTGCGCAGTTGGTCTGCCACCGACTCGCGCGCACGGATCAGCCGCGAGTGCTTGCCTGTGACCAGCACCTCGGCGGCGCGGCCGCGCGAGTTGTAGTTGCTTGCCATGCTCATGCAGTAGGCGCCCGCCGACAAGACCGCCAGCAGGTCGCCGGCTGCCACGGCGAGTTCGCGCTCATGGCCGAGCCAGTCGCCGCTCTCGCATACCGGCCCGACCACTTCCCAGGTGAGCGGGGCCGTCTGACGCGCCTGCACCGGCACGATGGCATGGAAGGCCTGGTACAGGGCTGGCCGGGGCAGGTCGTTCATGGCCGCATCGACGATGCAGAAGTTCTTCTGCTCGCCAGGCTTGAGGTAAAGCACCTCGGTCACGCAGACGCCGGCATTGCCGACCAGCGATCGGCCGGGCTCGAGCATCAGTTTGCGGTCGCCGAAGCCGCGTGCGTCCAGTCGAGCCAGCAGCTTGGCCCACAAGACGTCTGCCGCAGGAGGCTGGTCGCCGTTGTAATCGATGCCCAGTCCGCCGCCGAAGTCGAGATGATCGATCCGGATCCCTTCGGCTTCGACGGCCTGTACCAGGTCGAGCAGGCGATCCATGGCCTCCAGATAAGGCGCCTCCTGCACGATCTGGGATCCGATGTGGCAATCGATGCCGATGACCTGTATGCCTGGCAGGTCTGCTGCACGCCGGTAGGTGGCCACGGTGCGCTCATGCGCAATGCCGAATTTGTTGCCCTTCAGCCCGGTGGAGATATACGGGTGGGTTTTCGGATCCACGTTCGGATTGACCCGGATGCTGATGGGCGCGCGCGGGCCCATGGATGTTGCCACCGCGCTCAGCACTTCCAGCTCAGCTTCGCTTTCGACGTTGAAGCAGGCGATACCGAGTTCGAGCGCACGTTGCATCTCCGCGCGGGTCTTGCCCACGCCGGAGAAAATCACGCTTGCGGCTGGCGCACCGGCGGCGATCACGCGCTCGAGTTCGCCACCCGAGACGATGTCGAATCCGCACCCTGCCCGGGCCAGCAGTTGCAGCACCGCCAGCGTGGAATTGGCCTTCATCGCGTAGCAGATACGCGCGTTGCGCCCAGCCAGCGGGCGCTGGTAGGCTGCCAGCGCATCGAGGATCGCGGTCTCGGAATACACGAACAACGGCGTGCCATGCAAGCGCGCCAGGTCAACGAGCGCAACCTGATCGACGCACAGTTGCTGGTTGCGATAGGCGATATGGGGTGCGCCAGGCACGGTGGTCAGGGTCATGGAGCAGTGGCAGGTGACGAGGAGGGGAGGGCGGGTGGTACGGCGGTTGCCGGTGGCGCGGGCTTGCCCAGGCGCAGGGTCTGGGGCAACGTGGCACGCTGTGCGGCGGCCGGTTCGCTTGGAATGAATAATCCGCCTTTCTGACCACAGGCCGACAGCACAACTGCACCGGCGGCAAGGAAAAGGACTCTGACTAGAATTCGGCGGATGCACAACATCGTGAAATTGTAATGACCGACCCGGAATTCATGGACCAGGCCGAGCGGGCGCTCAAGGCGATCGAGTCCGGTTGCGATCGCATCAACGACTCCACCGACGCCGATATCGACAACCAGCGTGTCGGCGGCATGGTGACACTCAAGTTCGCCAATGGCAGCGAGATCATTGTCAACCTGCAGAAACCGCTGCACGAAATCTGGCTGGCGGCGCGCAGCGGTGGCTACCACTTCCGGTTCGATTGCGGCCAGTGGATCGACACCAAGGGGCAGGGCGAATTGTTTGCGCGCTTGTCCGAGGATGCCCGCATCCAGAGCGGGCTGCCGCTGACGCTCGGGCCTTAGTTCGGACCGGCGCTGTCGCCCAGCGAGTTCTTCAATTGGTGCGGCTGTTTCGAAACAGATCGAGGATGCGGTTGCGTTCCTCGGCTGGCGGCACGATCTCGACCGGGCTATTGGTCGCGCCAGGCAACACTGCCTCCATGCCAAGGCTGGCGACGCCACCGCCGTTGGCATATTCGCTGTAATACCATTCGCCGCCGGTACTGACGACGCCTTCGGGCGCCGTGTATTGCGCCACGGGTACCCCCTTGAGCGCGTGGTCCATGAATGAAATCCAGATCGGCAGGCTCAGGCCGCCTCCGGTCGCGCTGCTGCCCAGCTTGCGTGGCGTGTCGTATCCCATCCAGGTAACCGCGACCAGCCCGGGCTGAAATCCGGCGAACCAGGCGTCCATGGAGTCGTTGGTGGTGCCGGTCTTGCCATACAGGTCGGGGCGTTTGAGCATGGCTTGCGCCCGAGCCGCGGTGCCGGCCCGCGTGACTTCGTTGAGCAGACTGGTCATGACGAAGGCATTGCGGGCGCTGATCGCCCTCACGGGCTCGTCGAGCATCTGGGGCTTGTTTTCCATCAGTACCCGTCCGGTCTGTTCGGTCACCTTGCTGATCAGCCAGGGGTTGACCCGGTATCCGCCATTGGCAAACACCGCATAACCGCCCACCATTTGCATCGGAGTGACAGATCCTGCGCCCAGCGCCATGGTCAGGTAGGGCAGATGCTTCTCGGCATCAAAGCCGAAGCGCATCGCCCAGTCACGGCCATATTCCGGCCCGATGGCCTGCAGTATCCGGATCGCGATCATGTTCTTGGACTTGGCCAGTCCGGTGCGCAAGGTCATGGGTCCGTCGAACTTGCCGTCGTAGTTCTTTGGCTCCCACGGCTGACCGCCGGTGACTGACGCGTTAAAGAACAGTGGCGCGTCGTTGACGATGGTGGCCGGTGTGAATCCTTTTTCCAGCGCGGCCGAATAAATGAAGGGCTTGAAGCTCGAACCCGGCTGGCGCCAGGCCTGGGTCACATGATTGAACTTGTTCTTTTCATAGTCGAAACCGCCAACCAGGGCTTTGATGGCGCCACTTTGCGGCTCCATCGCGACGAACGCGCCCTCGACCTCCGGCAACTGGGTGATTTCCCATTTGTCCTTGAGCGTGCGGGCAACCCGGATGACGGCACCTGGCCGCAGTTTGATGTTCGGCGGGGCCTTGTCGGACAGGCCGGAACGTGCCGGCTCCAGTCCCTCGCCGGTGATCTCCAGCGTCTCGCCGTTCTGGCGTACCGCTCTGATCAGCTTGGGGCTGACTTCCAGGACGACTGCCGACATCACGTCGCCGTTGTCCGGATGGGCGTCGAGCGCCTCGTCGATGGCCTCGTCCAGGGCCTGCGGATCCTTGACTGGCAAATCGACGAATTTTTCGGGGCCGCGGTAGATCTGGCGCCGTTCGAAGTCCATGATGCCGCGCCGCAAGGCCTTGTAGGCCGCATCCTGATCGGCCGCGTTGATGGTCGTGTAGACGTTCAGTCCGCGGGTATAGGTCTCGTTGCCATACTGCGCAAAGACCAGCTGGCGGACGGTTTCCGCCACATACTCGGCATGCACCCGAACGGCATCGGGGCCACCCTTGAGCTTGAGTTTCTCGGCGCGTGCGAGTTGCGCCTGCTGTGCGGTGATGAAGCTGGTCTCCTCCATGCGGTCAATCACCAGCAACTGGCGCGCGCGCGCGCGTTTTGGGTTCCGGGTCGGGTTGTTGGTGCCCGGGGCCTTGGGCAGCCCGGCCAGCATCGCTGCCTCAGCCACCGTGATGTCCTTCAGCGGCTTGTCGAAGTAGGCCTCGCTGGCCGCCGCAAAACCGTAGGCCCGATTGCCCAGAAAAATCTGGTTCATGTAGATCTCGAGGATCTGGTCCTTGGTCAGCAGATGTTCGAGTTTGAAGGTCAAAAGCACCTCGTAGATCTTTCGGGTGTAGGTCTTCTCGGACGACAGGTAGACATTGCGGGCCACCTGCATCGTGATCGTCGATGCGCCCTGGCTCTTGAGATTGGTCAGGTTGGCAAGGGCCGCACGCATCATGCCCTTGTAGTCGACACCGCCATGCTCATAGAAGCGGGTGTCCTCGATGGCGAGCACCGCGTCGGTCATGACCTTGGGCATGTCCTTCAGACGCGTCAGGTTGCGCCGCTCCTCGCCAAATTCGCCGATCAGCAGTCCGTCGGCAGAGTAGACCCGCAACGGCAGGATCGGACGGTAGTCGGACAAAGCCGACACGTCGGGCAGATTCGGGAACGCGACGGCCAGCGCAATCGCGATGACGATCGCCAGCGAAGCCGCGCCCGCCAGGGCCAGGCCGACCATCCAGCGCAGTACCCGCAGCACGGTCTGCAGTGCCGTTCGGCCGTCGTCTTCTTCGTTCGCCCTATCGTCGGACGCTGGAGAACTCGATTTTCGTGACATAAAACCTTCGTAAGGGCGTGTCAGTATTATAAAAACAGGTGCTCCACCGTCTCGGTTGACGGCCCTCAAACCGGTGTGCCGCTAGCTGTGCGCCAAGGTGCCAATTGTCGGATGGCGCGCGCCATGAAGGCGTAACCGTCTGCTTTTGGCAACGCTCGACAGGGGCCGAATCGGGAAAATCCTTTGCGGGACAAGGAGCTTACTGATAGCATTCAAGTGAAGTCTTAAGTTTTTCCGGTCTTTGATCGGTCTGTTTCAGGGGAAAGCCTTGATCTCATTGGGGTCGTTGTTCAGTCGTCAGCCAGCACCACTGCTGGGTCTTGACATCAGTTCTTCCAGCGTCAAGCTGGTCGAGTTGGGGCGTGACAAGTCGGGCAATCTGGTTCTGGAGCGTTGCGCCATCGAGCCGCTCGAGCGCGGATGGATTACCGATGGCAATGTCGAGAAATTCGACGAAGTTGCCGATGCAATGCGCCGCCTGGTCAAGAAAAGTGGCACCAAGACCAAGAATGTGGCGATGGCACTCCCGCCATCGGCAGTCATCACCAAACGCATCGTATTGCCGGGCGGCTTGTCCGATCAGGAGCTTGAATTGCAGGTCGAGGCCGAGGCCAACCAATACATTCCGTTTCCGCTGGATGAGGTCAGCCTCGATTTTTGCGTCGTCGGGCCAAGCTCCGCCTCGGTCGGGGACCTCGATGTGTTGATCGCCGCGTCCCGTCGCGAGAAAGTTCAGGATATCCAGGGCCTGGCCGAAGCTGCCGGGCTCAAGCCGGTCGTGGTCGATGTCGAGTCTTACGCGTCGCGTCTTGCCACCTCGCGCCTGATTGAAAGCCTGCCCAACAAGGGTGCCGGTACCATCGTCGCGTTGTTCGAAGTCGGCGCACTGACAACCAGTATGCAGGTGATCCGCAATGACGAAGTGCTGTACGACCGGGACCAGGCGTTCGGCGGCGCGCAATTGACGCAGCTGATCGTGCGCCAGTATGGCTTCTCTCCCGAGGAGGCCGAGAGCAAGAAGCGCAGCGGGGAACTGCCGGACGACTACGAGTCCAATGTGCTCAAGCCGTTTGTCGAGAGCATGGTCCAGGAAATCGGTCGCGCGTTGCAGTTCTTCTTTACCAGCACGCCGCATAACAAAGTCGATCACATCATGCTGGCAGGCGGATCGGCAGCCTTGCCGGGGTTGACCAACGCGGTTACCAAACACACGTCGTTCAGTTGTGCTCTCGTCAACCCATTCGACGGCATGGAGATCGGTAGCGGTGTGCGACTCAAGAAGATGACCCGCGAAGCGCCGTCGTACCTGACGTCGTGCGGGCTGGCGTTGCGGAGGTTCTCTCAGTGATTCTGATCAACCTGCTACCGCACCGCGAAGCCGCCCGCAAACAGCGGCGCGACACGTTCAATGTCGGCGTCGGCATGTCCTTCCTCATCGGCGGGCTGATCGCCGGCATGATCTACATGTGGTTTCAGGCGCGTGTCGAGGATCAGCAGGGCCGCAATAACCTGCTGACCAGCGAAATCAAGCGGCTTGAGGGACAGATCAAGGACATCGCCGGCCTGGAGGCGGAAATCGCTGCGCTGCGCGCACGCCAGCAGGCGGTGGAAGACCTGCAGGCCGATCGCAACGTGCCGGTCCATCTGATGACCGAACTGGTCAAGCAGTTTCCCGACGGTGTCTACATCGTCAGCATGAAACAGGATCGTCAGAGCGTGCAGCTGCAAGGGGTTGCACAGTCGAACGAGCGCGTGTCCGAGCTTTTGCGCAACCTGGCCAACGGAACGCCGTGGTTCTCGAAGCCCGAGCTGGTCGAAATCGTGGCCAGCTCCGTCACCCTGTCTCCGCGCGACGTCAAACGGGTGTCGAATTTCACGGTGCGGGTGCAGTTGACCCGTGCCAGCGAAGCCCAGAAAGTGGCGCAGGTTCCGGCGGCGGCGCCAGCCAAGCAATAACGGGGCAGGACCATGGCTGGCAAATCTTCCACTTCCAAAAAGATCGATTTTGTTGCGCTGCAGGAGCAAGTGCTGTCGCAGTTTCGTGGTCTGGATCCCAAGGATCCTTCGTTATGGCCGGCATTTCCGAGGTATGGCACCTTTGCGTTGGTGATCGTGGCGGTCGTGGTGGGCCTGTGGTTCGCCTGGCTCAGCGATTCCGAGCTCGAGCTGGAGGCGGAGCGGGCCACGGAGGTCAAGTTGCGCGCCGACTACCAGGTCAAGCTGGCCAAGGCAGTGAACCTGGAGGTGCTTCGGAAACAGCGCGAGCAGGTGCTGCAATACGTGACGCAACTGGAGAAGCAACTGCCCAGCAAGGCGGAGATGGATGCATTGTTGTCGGACATCAACCAGGCCGGACTGGGCCGCAGCCTGCAGTTCGAATTGTTTCGTCCGGGCCAGGTGGTCGTGCGTGACTATTACGCAGAGTTGCCGATCGCCATCCGGGTGACCGGCAAATACCACGACATCGGGTCCTTCGCCTCCGACATCGCGAACTTGTCCCGTATCGTGACGCTGAACAATCTGACAGTGGCGCCCAGACCTGATGGCAATCTGGTGATGGAAGCGACTGCCAAGACATTCCGCTACCTGGATCCATCCGAGATCCAGGCGCAACAAAAGGCGGGAGCCAAGAAATGACAACAAAGCGGGTGCAGATCGGGCTGATGCTGGCCCTGGCCACCGTGCTGACAGCCTGCGGCGGTGGCGGCTCCGGGGAGTTGCAGCAGTGGATGAACGACCAGCGCAATCTGACCCGTCCCAAGATTGCGCCGATCGCAGAACCCAAGGTGTTCGAGCCGAAAGCCTACGAGCAGGTGGCGGCGGTCGATCCGTTCAGCAAGGAGAAATTGACACAGGCGCTGCAGCGCGACGGTGCGCAGTCGGTGGCCAATGGCGCGCTGGTGGCGCCGGAACTGGCGCGCCGCAAGCAGCCTCTCGAAGCCTTTCCGCTCGATTCCATGGCGATGGTTGGCAGCATGGTCCGGGAGGGAAAACCTGTCGCGTTGGTGAGGGTCAACAATCTTTTGTATCAGGTGCGCCCAGGAGACTATCTTGGACAGAACTACGGACGCGTGATGAAAATCAACGAGACAGAGGTTGCCTTGCGAGAAATCGTGCAAGACGCTGTGGGCGAATGGATCGAGCGCACCGCTGCGCTGCAACTTCAAGAGGTGACGAAATGAACTATCCAACCGGACGCGCGGGCCTGTCGACCTGGAAACGGTTGGCCCTGGGGCTGACGCTGGCGCTGTGGGCCGTGTGTTCGTATGCGCAGACTGCCATTGAATCGGTTTCGGGCTCCTTGCAAGGTGGCACCGAGGTCATCCGGATCGATCTGTCCAGCGCCCTGAGCGCCGTTCCCACCGGATTCTCGATCCAGTCGCCGGCGCGCATTGCGCTGGACTTCCCCGGAGTCACCAATGCGATGGGTCGCTCAACGGTCGATGTCAACCAGGGCAACCTGCGCTCGATCAGCGTGGTGCAGGCCGGTGACCGCACCCGTGTCGTGCTCAACCTCAAGCAGCCCACCGCCTACAAGGCAGAGCTGCAGGGCAAGTCGTTGCTGGTGGTGCTCGATACCGTTGCTGCGGCAGCCCCGGTCCAGACGCCGGCACCGGTGTTCGCCGAGAACCGCAATCGCGACACCTTGCCGATCAAGGATCTGGACTTCCGCCGTGGCGCCGAAGGTGCCGGGCGCGTGGTTGTCGCCTTGCCGAACAACCAGGTCGGCGTGGACGTGCGTGTGCAGGGCCAGACAGTCGTGGTCGAGTTCCTCAAGTCCAGTTTGCCCGAGGGCCTGCGCCGGCGCCTGGACGTCGCCGATTTCGGCACCCCGGTGCAGACTGTCACCACCTTCCAGACTGGCGATCGTGTGCGCATGGTGGTTGAACCGCGCGGGCTGTGGGAGCACAGCGCCTACCAGAGCGACGATCAGTTCGTGCTCGAGATAAAGCCGCAGAAGGTCGACCCGACCAAGTTGACCCAAGGGCCTGGATATACCGGCCAGAAACTGTCGCTCAACTTCCAGAACATCGAGGTCCGGTCGTTGCTGCAGGTGATTGCCGACTTCACCAATTTCAACATCATCACCTCCGATTCAGTCTCTGGTGCCGTGACGCTGCGCTTGCAGGATGTGCCATGGGACCAGGCGCTGGACATCATCCTGCAGGCCAAGGGCCTGGGCATGCGCAAGACCGGCAACGTGTTGTGGATCGCGCCACGCGACGAGATCAGCGCAAAGGAAAAGCTGGAGCTCGAATCCATCGTGGCCCTGCAGAACCTGGAGCCGCTGCGGACCCAGTCGTTCCAGATGAACTACACCAAGGCGGCCGAAGTTGCCTCGAGCCTGACGGCCGGCGGCTCCGGACCGAACAGCACCCGTATCCTGAGTTCGCGTGGCAGTGTGATCGCCGAAGCCCGGACCAACCAGCTGTTCGTCACCGATATCGGCAGCAAGCTCGAACAGGTGCAGCAGTTGATCGCCAAGCTCGACATTCCGGTACGCCAGGTATTGATCGAGGCGCGGATCGTCGAGGCCTCCGACACCTTCGGCAAATCGCTGGGCGTGAAGCTGGGCGGCGGTATCAACCCTCCTGGTGGCGTCAGGGTCGTGAGTCAGGGCGGCAACTCCCTGAACACCACGTTCGGCTCTTCGTATGTCGAGGGCGCAGCGCAGACCACCTCGGGCAGTTTCGTCAACCTGCCGGCGATCGGCCAGAGCGGTTACAGCCCCGCTTCGTTTGCGGTGTCGATCTTCAATTCCGCAGCCAATCGGTTCCTGAGCCTGGAACTATCGGCGCTCGAGGCTGATGGCAAGGGCAAGGTGGTGTCGAGCCCGCGTGTCGTGACCGCGGACCAGATCAAGGCGTTGATCGAACAGGGCACCGAGTTGCCCTATCAGGTGGCCACGTCCAGTGGCGCGACCTCGATCGCGTTTCGCAAGGCCAACCTGAAGCTGGAAGTGACGCCGCAGATCACGCCAGAGGGCAACATCATCCTCGACCTGGACGTCAACAAGGACACCGTCGGACAGGCGACGGCGGCTGGCTTCGCGATCAATACCAAGCACATCAAGACCCAGGTACTGGTCGAGAACGGCGGTACGGTGGTGATCGGTGGCATCTTCGAGTTGACCGAGAACGAGAGCGAGACCAAGGTTCCGTTGTTCGGTGACCTGCCGGTAGTGGGCAACCTGTTCAAGACACGTTCGCGCATCGCCAACAAGCAGGAAATGCTGGTGTTCATCACGCCCAAGATGATCGCCGACAAGGCCGCCGTCCGTTAACCGGGGCATGGCTGCCTTCGGTGGCCGCCGGCATCGTCGTGATTTTCAGTCTGGTTGGTCTGCCGGGTTCCGGCAAGTCCACGGTGGGTCGCCATCTGGCGCGCCGACTGCAGTTGCCGTTCACCGATTCCGACCAGGTGATCGAGGCACGGCTGGGTTATTCGATCCGGCAGTATTTCGAGCAGGAGGGCGAGGCGCGTTTTCGCGACCTGGAAGTTTCCGTCATCGACGAGTTGACCCGGGACCCGCGGCGCGGCGTATTGTCCACCGGCGGAGGTTCGGTGCTGCGTCAGGAAAGCCGTTGCAACCTGCATGACCGAGGTCGGGTGTTCTACCTGAAATCCTCGCCGGACGAGTTGTTCCGCCGGCTGCGACATGACCGCAACCGACCTTTGCTGCAAGTCGACGACCCGCTTGCGCGCTTGCGCGACCTGTACACGATCCGCGATCCGCTTTATCGGCAGACCGCGCATTTCACGATCGAGACCGGACGACCGTCCGTGGCCATGCTGGTGAGCATGATCGTGATGCAGATCGAGAGCGATGGCAGCGGGCGTCGCCCTGCATGAGGCCCCGATCAGGGCTTCACCTAAACTAGGCGCCTATGCCCGAGCTGCCGCCCCTTGCACGTGTGACCATCGATCTGGCGCAGCGCAGCTACCCGATCCTGATTGGCAACGACCTGCTCGGGAACAGTCGTACCTATGCCGAACTGCCAGCCGCCGAGTCGGCGCTGATCGTCACCAATTCGACCATCGGTCCCCTGTACGGGCAGGCGCTGCGCCTGGCCCTGGCGCCGCATTACCGCAGTATTCACCAGGTGGTGCTGCCCGATGGTGAAGAACACAAGAATTGGCGAACGCTCAACCTGATCTTCGACGCCCTGCTGCAGAACCGCTGCGATCGCAAGACGGTGTTGTTCGCGCTCGGCGGGGGTGTCGTGGGTGACATGACCGGTTTTGCCGCCGCCTCCTTCATGCGCGGTGTTCCGTTCGTGCAGGTGCCCACGACCCTGTTGGCCCAGGTCGACTCCTCGGTCGGTGGCAAGACCGCCATCAACCATCCGCTGGGCAAAAACATGATCGGCGCCTTCTACCAACCCCAGCTGGTGGTCTGCGACGCATCGACCTTCTCGACCTTGCCGCAGCGCGAGCTCAGCGCCGGGCTGGCCGAGGTGATCAAGTACGGTCCTATTGCCGACATGGCCTTCCTGGACTGGATCGACGCCAACCTGCCGATCCTGTTGTCGCGTGATCCGGCGGCGCTGGCCTTTGCGGTACGGCGCAGTTGCGAGATCAAGGCCCAGGTGGTGGGACAGGATGAGCGCGAAACCGGGTTGCGTGCCATTCTCAATTTCGGCCATACGTTCGGGCATGCGATCGAAAACGGCATGGGTTACGGGAAGTGGCTGCATGGCGAAGCCGTCGGTTGCGGCATGGTCATGGCAGCGCAGCTGTCGCAGCGCCTGGGCCTGATCGATACGGCTTTCGTGGGGCGGCTGACCGGCTTGATTGAGCGGGCTGGGCTGCCAGTGGTCGGGCCGCATCTGCCCGCTGATGCTGTCGACGGAACCAACGCCGATCGGTACCTGGCCCTGATGCGGGTTGACAAGAAGGCCCACTCCGGCGCCATCCAGTTCGTCGTCATCGACGGCCCCGGCAGCGCGGCGCTGCGAACCGCTCCCGACGACATGGTGCGCCAGGTGGTGGACGCCTGCTGCGGTTGACCATGGCTCTAGCGGTCTATGCCTGCGACCCGGCGCGTTCGCGCGGGCGACGCCACCCCGAACTACCGGCGCCGACACGATCGGAGTTCCAGCGCGACCGCGATCGTGTCATCCACTGCTCGGCGTTCCGGCGTCTGGTCTACAAGACGCAGGTCTTCCTGAACCATGAGGGCGACCTGTTTCGCACCCGGCTCACCCATTCGCTGGAAGTGGCGCAGCTCGGGCGCTCCATTGCGCGCTCGCTGGGCCTGCAGGAGGACCTGGTCGAGGCGATCGCGCTGTCGCATGACCTGGGCCATACACCGTTCGGCCATGCCGGGCAGGATGCGCTGAACGACTGCATGGCCGATTTCGGCGGCTTCGAGCACAACCTGCAAAGCCTGCGCATTGTTGACCGGCTCGAGGAGCGTTACCCGGATTTCGACGGTCTGAACCTGACGTTCGAAACCCGCGAGGGCATCCTCAAGCACTGTGCGCCACGCAATGCGCGGCAGATCGAGGACGAGGAACCGGTCTACGCCGATGGCGCAGGTGGGGTCGGGCGGCGATTCCTGGATCGCAGCCAGCCTAGCCTCGAAGCGCAACTGTGCAACCTTGCCGACGAGATCGCCTACAACGCGCACGACATCGATGACGGCGTGCGCTCGGGCCTGATCACGGTTGCACAGCTCGAATCGGTGCCGCTGTTCAACCAGTACCTGGAGCAGACGCGTGCGCGCCATCCCCACCTGGGTGATGCCAAGCAGGATCGGCGCCTGTTGTATGAAACCATACGCCAGATGCTCAGCGCGCAGGTCTACGATGTGATCGAGGCGACTGGGCGTCAATTGCAGGCTGTGGCTCCCGCCAACGTGCGCGAGGTGCGTGCGTCGCCAGCGCTGGTGCAATTCTCCGGGGAGATGCGCCGCGCATCGACTGAACTCAAGCAGTTTCTGCTGCGAAACCTGTACCGTCATCCGCAGGTGATGGCCACGACGAACCAGGCACGGCGCATCGTGCGCGAGCTGTTTTTGACCTACATGGAAGCGCCGCAGGGCATGCAGCCGGGTTTTGCAGCGCGCAGCGAGGCGGCGCGCGGTAACCTGGATGAGGGTCAGGCGCGCTCCCGTGTCGTGGCCGACTTCATCGCTGGCATGACCGACCGGTTTGCCGTGCGCGAGCACGAACGCATCACCGGAGAGCGGCTGCTGGCCTGAGCTTCATGTTCGTGCGGCAGTTGCAGCGCCATCCGGAGGTGGTCATCATTCTGGCGGGAGTCTCGGCCGCCTTGCACGTGGGCAAGTTGTCACCGGCGATTCCGGTGCTGCGCGATGCGCTGGGGGTGACGCTGTTGCAGGCAGGTTTCCTTTTGTCCCTGGTGCAGCTTGCCGGCATGTTGTTCGGTTTGCTGGCGGGACTGGCCGCCGACGGCATCGGTCTCAAGCGCAGCATGTTGTCCGGCTTGGCGGTGTTGTCGATCGCGGGTGCCTTTGGTGCGCTGGCCGACCAACCGGGTACCTTGTTGCTGCTGCGTGGATGTGAGGGGTTCGGCTTCCTGCTGACCGTGATGCCCGGCCCTGGCCTGATACGTCGGTTGACTCCGGTTGGGCACATTCAGTCGGCGCTGGGCATGTGGGGTGCCTACATGCCTTTGGGCACCGCGATCGCGCTGGCGACCGGCCCGCTGGTGATTGGCTACGCCAGTTGGCGCGGCTGGTGGCTGCTGATGGCGGGCCTGACACTGGCCATGATGGTCTGGGTCGCGTTGGCGATCAGCCCCGATCGCGCGACTGCGGCTGAGTTACCCCGGGTCTGGCGCAATACCGCGGCTGCACAGTTCACATGGACGCTGCGCGTGCGGCGCACGTTGAGCGCGCGTGGGCCGTGGCTGGTCGCGCTGTGTTTCGCGCTCTATTCCGGGCAGTGGCTGGCGGTCATCGGTTTCCTGCCCTCGGTGGTGGCGCAATCCGGACAGTTCGGTTCAGCGGAGGCGTCGTTGCTCGCGCTCGCCGCGCTGGTCAACGTGGTTGGCAATGTCGCATCCGGCCGCTTGTTGCAGCGGGGCATTGCGCCGCGGCAACTGCTGGTGAGCGGGTTCATCGCCATGGCTGTTGGCGCCGTGGTCGCCTTTGCCGATATTTGCTGGAGCCGGTCACCCGACGCCATGGCCGCCATCCGGTATCTCGGCGTGCTGCTGTTCTCGATGGTGGGCGGGTTGATTCCGGGCACCTTGTTTTCCCTGGCGGTGCGATTGGCGCCAGACGAGTCCAGTGTGTCCACGACGGTCGGCTGGATGCAGCAGCTCTCGGCACTGGGCCAGTTCCTTGTCCCGCCGTTGGTGGCCTGGATCGCGGTCAGCGCCGGTGGCTGGCAATGGACCTGGGTGGCCACTGGCAGTTGCTGTCTGCTTGGCTTGCTTGTAGCGCAACGTATCCAGAGGCAGCTGACCCGTGCAGGAACCTGACCCACAGGCATACCAGGCAGTCGTGCTGCGCGACATGCAGCACTGGCTGGAGATAGCCGTGATCGGACTGCAGCTTTGCCCGTTTGCCAAGGCGGTCCATGTGCGCGGCCAGATCCACTACGTGGTGAGCCGGGCGACCGACCCGGCGTCCTTGTTGCAGCTGCTGCGGCACGAGCTGCAAACGCTTGCGGGCATGGATGCCCAGTTGCGCGACACAACATTGGTGGTGCTGCCCGACGCCCTGGCTTCGTTCCTCGATTTCAATGACTTCGTGGGTCGGTCTGAAGATCTGCTCGAGGCGCTTGAACTCGACGGGGTGTTGCAGATTGCAAGTTTCCATCCGCTGTTCCAGTTTGCCGGCACGGTGGTGGACGACATCACCAACGCGACAAACCGGGCGCCCTATCCGACGCTGCATTTGCTGCGCGAGGCCAGTATCGACCGGGCCACAGCCGCCTTTGCGCAGGCCGAAACCATCTTTGAGGCGAATATCGAGACCTTGCAGCGGCTTGGCCCGGCAGGCTGGGCTGCGCTCGGCGTGCGCCGCTCTGTGCCTGCGGCTGGGGCCGAGGCGGCGGTTGAACCCGCAGCGCGGGGGCGTGGCAGGATAGGGCGATGACAAAGAAAAAAGACAAGCTTGCCGCGGCCCCTGCTACCGTTGAAAGGAGCGATGGTATTGCCGCCCGGGACGATGCGTTGCGGCCAGGGCAATCCGTTGCGTTGTTGCAGGAGCTGCATATCCTGACCCGCGACGGCAGGCTGAACCAGGATTCCCGGCGCAAGCTCAAGCAGGTCTCCCACCTCTACCAATTTATCGAAAGGCTGCTGCTCGAACTCGGTGCCGAGGCCACGCCGAAAGTGGGAAGCTCTGCTGCAAGCGCTTCAGGCGCTGCTGGTGGGTTGACCGTGGCCGACCATGGTGCCGGCAAGTCCTACCTGGGGTTCATCCTGTACGACCTGTTTTTCAGCCAGCGAGGCGATGGCTGGATCTATGGCATCGAGACCCGTCCCGAGTTGGTGGAGAAGTCGCGCCAGCTCGCTGTCAAGCTGGGTTTTGCACGCATGTCGTTCCTGAACCTGAGCGTGGAACAGTCGGCGAACGCCGCTGAGTTGCCCCAGCGAATCGACCTCGTGACGGCGTTGCATGCCTGCGATACGGCGACGGACGACGCGATCGTCTTTGGGCTGGCCAAGTCGGCGCGCGCCATGGTGCTGGTGCCGTGTTGCCAGGCGGAACTGGCGCGTTTGCTCAATGCGGGCAAAGCCTTGAGCCTGCGCCGAACCCCGCTGGCTGAACTGTGGCGACATCCGCTGCATACCCGCGAAATTGGCAGCCAGTTGAGCAATGTGCTGCGTTGCCTGTACCTCGAGGCCTGGGGCTACCAGGTCACGGTGACGGAACTGGTGGGTTGGGAACACAGTCTGAAAAACGAGTTGATCATCGCCCGTCACACCGGCCAGATGCGACGCAGTGCGGCTCAGCGGATGCGGGAATTGCTGGCGCAGTTCGGCCTGGAGGCGCTGCTGCAGGATCGGTATCGCCTGCCGCCCGAGCCGGTGACGCAATCGGTTACCAGTTGAGGAGAGGTGCTGCGCCGCGCCGCACCGAATGTTTCTGCAAGAATGATCCTGCAACTCCGTTGGTCCGGGGAAAAAGGAGAGTGATTTGAAAAATGCCATTGGAATATTGCTGGCTCTGGTGCTGTCGGCTTGTTCGACCACCAGTCCTGACGTGGTGCAGCGGGGCGATGCGCAGCGCCTGTCCACCGTCCAGGATGCGACCGTGCTGTCGGTGCGGCCGGTCACCGTCGAGGGCACCCAGTCTGGCATGGGTTCGGTTGCCGGTGGCCTGGTCGGCGGTGTCGCGGGCTCCAGCGTGGGCGGGCGGCGCGAGAGTATCGTCGTGGGTGTGCTGGGGGCAGTCGCGGGAGCCGTCGCCGGCAATGCGATCGAACGCTCGAGCACCCGCGAAGAGGCCGTGGAAATTCTGCTGCAGATGCGCAACGGTGAACGTCGCGCCATTGTGCAGGCTCGCGGAAACCAGAACCTGATGCCCGGCGACGCCGTCATCCTGGTCTTGACCGGCGGCAAGGCGCGCGTCACCCGCGCTCCCTGATACCATTTCGGGGTCAGATTCCAATTTTCCGCGGCAGGCTGCGCCGCGGCTTCAGTTTATGGCCCGACTCGCGCGCGTTTCCGTACCCGGATACCCATATCACGTCATCCAGCGGGGCAATAACCGCCAGCCCATCTTCTATTCGGACGCCGATCGCGAACAGATGCGCAGCCTGTTGGGGGAGAACGCGGCCCAGTTTGACGTCGCGATCCACGCCTACGTGTTGATGGATAACCACTTTCATCTGCTGCTCACTCCGCAGGATCAGGCGGGGTTGCCGAAGATGATGCAGGCCGTGGGCCGACGTTATGTCCGTCTTTTCAACGATACCCATGGGCGCAGCGGTACCTTGTGGGAAGGTCGCTACAAGTCGGCGCTGGTCCAGTCCGAGCGGTATCTGTTGGCCTGTATGGTTTACCTGGATCTCAACCCGGTGCGCGCCGGCATCGTGCCGAGGGCCCAGGACTATCCCTGGTCCAGTCACGCGCATTACATCGGGCTGCGCAACGACCGCCTGGTGACGCCGCACGCGTTGGTGTGGGAACTCGGCAACACGCCATTCGCCCGCGAATCGCGTTATCGCGAACTGGTACAGGCAGGCGTGTCGCCTGAGCAGCGGATGGCGCTGGGACGATCGATGACCAGCGGCTGGGCGCTGGGGGACGCCCGGTTCATTGCCGGACTGCAGCGCAAGACGGAGCGTCGCTTGACGCGCTCCGCGCCGGGCCGGCCGGCAAAGACGCCATCCAAACTGGGTTGAGCGCGGAGCGACTACGCCGTCCTCGGTGAAACTCAACCTGTCCCCAATTAAATCGATTTGGCTGAATCAGATAATTAATTGGAATCTGACCCCCATTAATATTTCTCGGCATGAATGTTGCGACGCCCTAAACTGGGTGCCCGGCCGCGGGCTGGGGTGAAGAGACGAGGAACGATCATGGCGACTTTGGACGAAATCGAGTATTTGCAACGCAACGGGCTGTATAGCGGGGACCATGAACATGATGCCTGCGGCGTCGGTTTCGTGGCCAATATCCGGGGCGTGAAGTCCCATGACATCGTCAAGAACGCGTTGCAGATCCTGCAGAACCTGGACCATCGGGGGGCGGTCGGGGCCGACAGTCTGATGGGCGACGGCGCAGGGATCCTGATCCAGTTGCCCGACGCGTTGTACCGCGAGGAGATGGCCGCGCAGGGTGTCATGTTGCCCTCGCCGGGTGAATATGGCGTGGGCATGATCTTCCTGCCCAAGGAGCATGCCTCGCGCATGGCCTGCGAGCAGGAGATGGAACGCGCGATCAAGGCTGAAGGTCAGGTGTTGCTGGGCTGGCGCGACGTACCGGTCAATCGTGACATGCCGATGTCGCCGGCGGTCCGCGTGAAGGAACCGATCATCCGCCAGGTCTTCATCGGCCGCGGCGACGACGTGATTGTCCAGGACGCGCTCGAGCGCAAGCTGTATGTGATCCGCAAGACCTGCAGCGGCTCGATCCAGCGCCTCAAGCTCAAGCACAGCAAGGAGTATTACGTTCCCAGCATGTCCAGTCGGACCGTGGTCTACAAGGGGTTGCTGCTTGCCGACCAGGTTGGCGTGTATTTCCGCGACCTGGAAGACCCGCGGTGTGTCTCCGCGCTGGGCCTGGTGCACCAGCGTTTTTCCACCAACACCTTCCCGGAGTGGCCACTGGCGCACCCGTATCGGTATGTCGCGCACAACGGCGAGATCAACACCGTCAAGGGCAACTACAACTGGATGAAGGCGCGCGAAGGCGTAATGTCCTCGCCGGTACTCGGCGCCGACCTGCACAAGCTGTATCCGATCAGCTTTGCCAGCCAGTCCGACACCGCGACCTTCGACAACTGCCTCGAACTGCTGACCATGGCGGGATACCCCATCAGCCAGGCCGTGATGATGATGATTCCCGAACCATGGGAGCAGCACGCCACCATGGACGTGCGCCGGCGCGCGTTCTACGAGTATCACGCCGCCATGCTCGAGCCCTGGGACGGTCCGGCTTCGATCGTGTTCACTGACGGTCGTCAGATCGGCGCCATACTGGACCGCAATGGCCTGCGCCCGTCGCGGTACTGCGTGACCGATGACGATCTGGTGATCATGGCGTCCGAGTCCGGCGTGTTGCCGGTGCCGGAGAACAAGATCGTACGCAAATGGCGCCTGCAGCCGGGCAAGATGTTCCTGATCGATCTCGAGCAGGGCCGGATGATTGACGACGAGGAGATCAAGTCCAACCTGGCCAGCATCAAGCCCTACAAGCAGTGGATCGAGAACCTGCGGATCCGCCTCGACGATGTCGATGCCCAGGGCAAGTCCAGGCTCGCGGTATCCGGTCCGGCGAAGTTGCCGGTACTGGCAGGTGTGCTGGACTCGCCCTCGCTGCTCGATCGCCAGCAGGCCTTTGGCTATACCCAGGAAGACCTCAAATTCCTGATGGGCCCGATGGCGATGGCTGGAGAAGAGGCTATTGGCTCGATGGGCAACGACAGCCCGCTGGCGGTGTTGTCGGACAAGAACAAGCCGCTGTACAACTATTTCAAGCAATTGTTCGCACAGGTGACGAACCCTCCGATCGACCCGATCCGCGAGAGCATCGTGATGTCGCTGGTGTCCTTCATCGGCCCCAAGCCGAATCTGCTGGACATCAATCAGGTCAATCCGCCAATGCGGCTGGAGGTGGCGCAACCGGTGCTCGACTTCGCCGACATGGCCAAGTTGTACGACATCGAACGCCATACCCACGGCAAGTTCCGCAGCGCGACGCTGGACATCACCTATCCGCTGTCCTGGGGTTACGAAGGTGTCGAGGCCAAGCTGGCTTCCCTGTGCGCCGAGGCGGTGGACGCGATCCGCGGGGGCAAGAACATCCTGATCGTCACCGACCGGCGCGTCGGCGCCACCCAATTGGCGATCCCGGCGCTGCTGGCGCTCAGCGCTTTGCACCAGCATCTGGTGCGCGAGGGGCTGCGCACGTCGGCTGGTCTGGTCGTGGAGACCGGTAGCGCCCGCGAGGTGCATCATTTTGCCGCGTTGGCCGGCTATGGCGCCGAAGCGGTGCATCCCTACCTGGCACTGGAGACGCTGCAAGACATCCACCAGCACCTGTCGGGTGACTTGAGCGCGGACAAGGCGACCGCCAATTACGTCAAGGCCGTTGGCAAGGGTCTGTCGAAGATCATGTCCAAGATGGGCGTGTCGACCTACATGAGTTATTGCGGTGCTCAGTTGTTCGAGGCGATCGGCCTGAACAGCGACACGATCGAGAAATACTTCACCGGAACCCCGACCCGCGTCGAGGGTATCGGCGTGTTCGAGATCGCCCAGGAGGCGATCCGCATGCACAACGCCGCGTTCGGCGACGATCCGGTGCTCGAGGGCATGCTCGATGCTGGCGGTGAATACGCCTGGCGTGTGCGGGGCGAGGAACACATGTGGTCGCCCGATGCAATCGCCAAGCTGCAGCACAGCACCCGGGCCAACAACTGGAACACCTACAAGGAGTACGCGCAACTGATCAACGACCAGTCGCGCCGGCATATGACGCTGCGCGGCCTGTTCGAGTTCAAGATCGACCCGGCACGGGCGATCTCGATCGACGAGGTCGAGCCTGCCAGCGAAATCGTCAAGCGTTTTGCCACCGGCGCGATGTCGCTGGGCTCGATTTCGACCGAAGCGCATGCGACGCTGGCGGTGGCCATGAACCGGATCGGCGGCAAAAGCAATACCGGCGAGGGTGGCGAAGACCCGGCGCGGTACCGCCAGGAACTCAAGGGCATCCCGATCACCCAGGGACAGACCCTGGGCGACATCATGGGTCATGACGTGGTCGAGTCCGACTACGCGCTCGAAGGTGGCGACTCGTTGCGTTCACGCATCAAGCAGGTGGCGTCCGGGCGTTTCGGCGTCACTGCCGAGTACCTGGGCAGTGCCGACCAGATCCAGATCAAGATGGCGCAGGGAGCCAAGCCCGGCGAAGGCGGACAGCTGCCCGGCGGCAAGGTGTCGGATTACATTGGCAAACTGCGTTATTCGGTGCCAGGAGTCGGACTGATCTCGCCACCGCCACACCACGATATCTATTCGATCGAGGACCTGGCGCAACTGATCCACGACCTGAAGAATGTAGCGCCGCATGCGAGCATCAGCGTCAAGCTGGTCAGCGAAATTGGTGTGGGCACGATTGCAACTGGCGTGGCCAAGTGCAAGAGCGACCATGTGGTCATTGCCGGCCATGACGGTGGTACTGGCGCCTCGCCGTGGTCGTCCATCAAGCATGCCGGCAGCCCGTGGGAAATCGGCCTGGCGGAGACCCAGCAGACACTGGTGCTGAACCGCCTGCGTGGCCGCATCCGGGTACAGGCTGATGGCCAGATGAAGACCGGCCGCGATGTCGCCATCGGTGCGCTGCTGGGCGCCGACGAGTTCGGTTTTGCGACTGCGCCGCTGGTCGTGCAAGGCTGCATCATGATGCGCAAGTGCCACCTGAACACCTGTCCGGTGGGCGTGGCCACCCAGGACCCGTTGCTGCGCAGGAAGTTCGCCGGCAAGCCCGAGCATGTCGTCAACTACTTCTTCTTCGTTGCCGAGGAAGTGCGCCTGATCATGGCGCAGCTGGGCATCTGCAAGTTCGACGACATGATTGGCCGCGCCGACCTGCTCGACACTGCGAGGGGCATCGGCCACTGGAAGGCGCGTGGCCTGGATTTCAGCCGCCTGTTCGCCCAACCCAATGTACCGGCCGACGTGCCCCGTTTCCACGTGCAGGCGCAGGACCATGGACTGGACCGTGCACTGGACCGGTTGTTGATCGAGCGCTGCAAACCGGCGATCGAGCGTGGCGAGAAGGTCAAGTTCATTGAAGTCGTGCGTAACGTCAATCGTTCGGTGGGCGCGATGTTGTCGGGTGCCTTGACCAAGGTGCATCCGCAGGGTCTGCCCGATGACACCATCCGCATCCAGCTCGAAGGGACCGGTGGCCAGTCGTTTGGTGCCTTCCTGGCCAGCGGCATCTCGCTGTACCTGATCGGCGATGCGAACGACTACACCGGCAAGGGCCTGAGCGGGGGGCGCGTCATCGTGCGTCCGAGCATCGATTTTCGTGGCGATCCGGTCCGCAACATCATTATCGGCAACACCGCGTTGTACGGCGCCACGACCGGCGAGGCCTTTTTTGGTGGGGTGGCTGGCGAGCGATTCGCGGTCAGGCTGTCCGGTGCCACTGCGGTGGTCGAAGGCACGGGTGACCATGGCTGCGAATACATGACCGGCGGCACGGTGGTCGTGCTGGGCCGCACCGGCCGCAACTTTGCTGCCGGCATGAGCGGTGGTATTGCCTATGTCTTTGACGAAGACGGCCAATTCGCGCAGCGCTGCAACACTGCCATGGTGTCGCTGGAAAACGTGTTGTCGACCCGCGAGCAGCCATCGATGGTGGACCCGGCGGTCTGGCACCGTGGCCAGTCCGACGAGGCGCAGCTGAAGAAGCTGCTCGAGGACCACAACCGGTGGACCGGCAGCAAGCGCGCGCGTGATCTGCTGGACCACTGGGAAGTCAGCCGTTCGCGGTTTGTCAAGGTATTTCCGATCGAATACAAGCGTGCGCTGGGCGAACTTGCCGCACGCAAGATGGCCAAGCCGCAGGCAGCCGCCCAACCCAAGCCGATCCCGGCCAGGTCCGGCCATCACTCCGGCGCGGTCGCCGCGAAATAAGTGCCACAAGGCCTCGTCTGAAACAAAGCAGGATTGATCATGGGAAAAATCACCGGATTCATGGAGTACCCGCGGCTGGAGGAGGAATACCTGCCAGTCGAAAGCCGGGTCAAGGGGTATCGCGAGTTCGTGCTCGCACTGGATGACGGCAAGGCCAGGACACAGAGTGCGCGCTGCATGGACTGCGGCACGCCGTTTTGCAACAGTGGCTGTCCGGTCAACAACATCATTCCCGATTTCAACGATCTGGTGTACCGGGGCGACTGGAAAAACGCGATCGCGGTGTTGCACAGCACCAACAATTTCCCGGAGTTCACAGGCCGCATCTGTCCGGCTCCGTGTGAGGCGGCTTGCACACTCAACGTCAATGACGATGCGGTGGGCATCAAGTCGATCGAGCACGCCATCATCGACAAGGCATGGGCGAACGGCTGGGTCAAGCCGCACAAGGCGCGTCATCGCACGGGCAAGACGGTGGCTGTCGTGGGTTCGGGCCCGGCCGGCATGGCGGCAGCGCAGCAACTGGCGCGCGCGGGTCACGATGTCACGGTGTTCGAGAAGAACGATCGTGTCGGTGGTTTGCTGCGTTACGGCATTCCGGATTTCAAGATGGAGAAGTCGCACATCGACCGGCGTGTCGCCCAGATGGAAGCGGAGGGCGTCGTGTTTCGCACCGGCGTGCTGGTGGGCGAAATGCCCAAGGACAGCAAGGTCACGAACTGGGCCAAGGAAACGATTCCCGCTGCGCAGCTGCAGCAGGCGTTCGACGCTGTATTGCTCGCCGGCGGTGCCGAGCAGTCGCGCGACCTGCCGGTACCCGGGCGTGATTTGAAGGGCGTGCACTTCGCGATGGAGTTCCTGCCGCAACAAAACAAGATCAATGCCGGCGACAAGGTGCGAGACCAGCTGCGTGCCGACGGCAAGCATGTGATCGTCATCGGCGGTGGCGATACCGGCAGCGATTGCGTGGGTACCAGCAATCGGCATGGCGCCAAGACTGTGACCCAGTTTGAACTGCTGCCGCAACCACCGGCCGAGGAGAACCGGCCGATGACCTGGCCGAACTGGCCCGTCAAGCTGCGCACCAGCTCCAGCCACGAGGAGGGCTGCGAACGCGAATTTGCGATATCGACCAAGGAAATCCTGGGCGAAAAGGGCAAGGTGAAGGGGCTCAAGACCGTGCGTGTCGAGTGGAAGGCTGGCAAGATGGTCGAGGTGCCGGGCTCTGAACAGGTGCTTGCCGCCGATCTGGTGCTGCTTGCGATGGGTTTCGTCGCCCCGCTGGCCAGTGTGCTCGATGCGTTCGGTATCGACAGGGACGCGCGGGGAAATGCCCGCGCTACGACCGATTTCAGCAATGGGTACGCGACCAATGTTGCCAAGGTATTTGCGGCTGGCGACATGCGCCGCGGCCAGAGCCTCGTGGTCTGGGCCATCCGCGAAGGCCGGCAGGCTGCGCGTGCGGTCGATGAGTTTCTCATGGGTTTCAGCGACCTTCCCCGTTGAGCGCCATGGCGCAGGGCGCCAGGTCCGCAGCCCAAGGCTTTGCCCAGCCGCGAGGGCGGGTGCGGGAAATCCCGTATCATTTGGCCGCCGGTCACCTCCCGGCGCCCCGCTTGATTCATGGATTCTCCTTCCTCCGATCCCCTGGTAGAACTGCGTGACCTGAGCTTCGGTTATGGCGAGCGCGTCATCCTCGACGGCGTGTCGCTGACAGTGCCGCGCGGCAAGGTCACAGCTTTGATGGGCGCGTCTGGCAGCGGCAAGACGACCATCCTGCGGCTGATCGGCGGTCAGAACCGCGCCCAGAAGGGCGAACTGCGTTTATATGGTTCCGACGGTTTCCAGGACGTGGGCACGCTGGATCAGGAACAGTTGTATGCCGCGCGCCGACGCATGGGCATGTTGTTCCAGTTTGGCGCCTTGTTCGCCGATCTCACTGTGTTCGAGAACGTCGCCTTTCCGTTGCGGGAGCACACGACGCTGACCGACGGCATGTTGCGTGACATCGTGCTGATGAAACTCAATGCCGTCGGCCTGCGCGGTGCGCGTCACCTGATGCCCAGCGAAATCTCCGGCGGCATGGCGCGACGAGTGGCCTTGGCGCGCGCGATCGCGCTCGATCCGGAACTGGTGATGTACGACGAACCTTTTTCCGGCCTGGACCCGATTTCTGTCGGCACGGCGGCGCGCCTGATCCGCCAGCTCAACGATTCGATGGGCTTGACCAGCGTTTTCGTGTCGCATGAACTGGAGGAGACTTTCTCCATTGCCGACCATGTGATTATCCTGGCCAATGGCAAGGTCGCCGCCCAGGGCCGGCCGCAGGATGTGCGTCAGAGCGAAGATCCGCTGGTGTCGCAGTATGTGCATGCCCGGCCGGATGGGCCGGTGCAGTTCCACTATCCGGGTCCGTCGGTGGAGCAGGACTTCGGTGCCGCACCTGCGCCCATCGCACCGCCTTCGGGTCAGTGGATATGAGCTGGTATCGTCCGTCCGATGTCGGTTATTCGTTGCGCAGGCAGCTCGCCGACATCGGTCTGGGCGCGCGCCTGTTCGTGCGCCTGCTGCTCCTGTTCGGGCCAGCGTTTCGGCGCTTTGGCCTGATTCGCGATCAGATTCACTTCCTGGGCAATTATTCGCTCGCCATCATTGCGGTATCCGGCCTGTTCGTTGGCTTCGTTTTCGGCTTGCAGGGTTATTACACCTTGCAGCGTTATGGCTCGTCCGAGGCGCTGGGTCTGCTGGTGACATTGACCCTGGTGCGCGAACTCGGTCCGGTGGTCACCGCTTTGCTGTTTGCCGGCCGGGCCGGCACATCATTGACGTCGGAGATCGGTTTGATGAAGGCGGGCGAGCAGATCAGCGTGATGGAAATGATGGCGGTCGATCCGGTGCAACGGATACTGGCGCCGCGTTTTTGGGCCGGTGTGATCGTCATGCCCCTGTTGGCCGCAGTTTTCAGCGCAACCGGCATCATTGGCGGCTGGGTGGTGGGTGTGTTGATGATCGGGGTGGATGCCGGCTCGTTCTGGAGCCAGATTCAAGGTGGCGTCGATGTCTGGAAAGACGTCGGCAACGGGTTGATCAAGAGTGTCGTGTTCGGGTTCACCGTGACGTTTGTCGCCTTGCTGCAGGGATTCGAGGCAAAGGCCACGCCTGAAGGGGTTTCCAGGGCGACGACCCGGACCGTGGTGATGGCGTCGCTGGCAGTGCTGGGTCTGGATTTCATCCTGACCGCGATGATGTTCAGCCTGTGACCGTTCGCGGCAGTTATCCGGCAGCAGGCGCGGCCGTGCGATGGCAAGAAGGAGTAAGAGATGCAACGCTCGAAGATTGATGTCTGGGTCGGATTGTTCGTATTGCTGGGTGTCGCGGCCGTGTTGTTTCTGGCGCTGCAGGCGGCCAACCTGCTCAGCCTGAATTTCCAGCCCACCTACCCGCTGGACGCCAAGTTCTCGGATGTCGGCGGGCTCAAGCCCAAGGCGGCTGTGCGCAGTGCGGGTGTGCTGGTGGGCCGGGTCGAGGAGATCCGCTTCGATGACAAGACCTTTCAGGCGCGGGTGAGCATGTCCATGGACAGCCGGTTCGCCTTTCCCAAGGATAGCTCGCTCAAGATCCTGACCAGCGGTCTGCTGGGCGAGCAATATCTGGGTCTGGAGCCTGGGGCCGACGAGAAGAATCTGGTTGCCGGTGATACGATTTCCAACACGCAGTCGGCCGTCGTGCTGGAAAACCTGATCGGTCAGTTCCTGTACAACAGCGCCTCCAGCGGCGATGGGTCGCAGGCAGGGAAGGATAAAAAATGAATGTGTCGTCGCAATGGAATCTCTCGCGCGGCGTGCGGCGTTGGGTGTCGTTGGGGCTGGTGCTCGCTACCTGCCACGGCTGCGCGTCGGTGCCCAACCCCGATCCACGCGATCCGCTCGAGTCTTTCAACCGGGGGGTGTTCACTTTCAACGAGGGCCTGGACCAGGCCGTCTTCAAGCCGGTGGCCACGGTCTACCGCGATGTCACGCCCCAACTGGTCCGTACCGGCGTGGGTAATTTCCTGGGCAACCTGGACGATGCCTGGTCATCCGTGAACAGCATGCTGCAGGGCAAGCTGCGTCATGCCATGGAGAATTTTTTCCGTTTTGGCGTGAATTCCACGATCGGCATCTTCGGCGTGTTCGATGTCGCCAGCGAGATGCAGATCCAGCGGCATGCGGAGGACTTCGGTCAGACGCTGGGACGCTGGGGTGTCGGTAGCGGTGCGTATCTGGTGCTGCCGCTTTTCGGTCCGTCCACGGTACGCGATGCGGTTGCCCTGCCGGTGGACTCCAACGGCGACCTCATCTCGCATATGGACTCCATCGCCACGCGCAACGGGTTGCGGGTGCTCAATGTGATTGACACCCGGGCCGGTTTGCTGGGTGTCTCGTCGGCGCTCGACGAGGTTGCGCTGGATAAATACAGTTTCAGCCGCGATGCCTTCCTGCAACGTCGGCGCAATGCGGTGTACGACGGCGAACCTCCAGAGATGGATTCCGTTACAGATCCGGTGCGTTGACCGGGTTAGTATTCATCCAGGTTGCTCGCCGGAGCACCGCCCGCCGCCCACCGCTCACCGCTCACCGCTCACCGCTCACCGCTCACCGCTCACCGCTCACCGCTCACCGCTCACCGCCGCCAGTCGGATGGCGCGGCAGTTTGTCCCCCCGACCATGAATGCGCTTCGAAGCCTTAGAAAGATTTGCCATGCAACGCCGACTGTTCCAGAACCTCACCGCCTGCCTGATTGCGGCTGCAGCCATGCTTGGCCCGTTGTCCACATCGGCAGCCGACGAACCGCCCGACGCCGTGATCCAGCGCCTGTCGAATTCGGTGCTGGACAACATCCGCAGCGACAAGTCGCTCAAGGCCGGCGACCTGTCGCATGTGATCGCGCTGGTCGACTCCAAGATCATGCCCAACGTCAACTTCAGGCGCATGACGGCGTCGGCCATCGGGCCGACCTGGCGTCAGGCCACGCCGGAGCAGCAGGCGCGGCTGCAAGAGGAGTTCAAGATCCTGCTGGTACGCATTTATGCCGGGGCCCTGGCGCAGGTCAGCGATCAGACCATCCTGATCAAGCCGCTTCGGTCCGCGCCGGATGACAAGGAAGTGCTGGTGCGCACGGAGGTGCGTGGCCGCGGCGACCCGATTCAGCTCGACTACCGGCTCGAGAAGACGCCGGGAGAGGGCGGCGGCTGGAAGATTTACAACCTCAACGTGCTTGGTGTCTGGTTGGTCGAGACCTACCGCAGCCAATTTGCCCGAGAAATCAACAATAGTGGTATCGATGGCCTGATCAAGGTGCTCAGCGAGCGCAACAAGGCCAACGTCGCCAAAGGCTGAGCATGCTGGTCCTGCCTGCCGATCTGACCCGTGGCCAGGCCAGTGCCTGCCTGCAGATGCTGGTGCAGGGGCTGAGCGCGCTGACGGACAAGCAGGTCGTCGTGGATGCCGCGGCGCTGGAGCGTTTCGATTCCTCCGCGCTGGCGGTATTGCTCGAGTTGCGGCGTGAGGGTCAGGCACAGGGCAAGAGCCTGTCCATCCAGGGGATGCCGCAGCGCTTGCATGATCTGGCGACGGTTTACGGGATTGACGAGTTGCTGTCCCCTGCGTGATCCGAGCGGCTAAAATGGCCGGCTGTCATGCCTGCAATCTCCTTTCAGACGGTATCCAAGTCGTACCCGTCTCCGCGCTCCCCCGACAAGACCTTTCTGGCACTCGATCGTGTCAGCCTGGATATCGAGCAGGGCGAGTTCTTTGGGCTACTCGGCCCCAATGGTGCTGGCAAGACGACCATGATCAGCATACTGGCCGGTCTGAGCCGTGCCAGCGCCGGCAGCGTGTCGGTGTTGGGCAGCGACGTGGTGCGGGATTACGCGCAGGCGCGGCGCAACCTGGGAGTGGTGCCACAGGAATTGGTGTTTGATCCGTTTTTCAATGTCCGCGAGGCGCTGCAATTTCAGTCGGGGTATTTCGGCATCCGCAACAACGACGCATGGATCGACGAACTGCTCGATAGCCTGGGGCTGGCGGACAAGGCGACTGCCAACACCCGCCAGCTGTCGGGTGGAATGAAGCGACGCCTGCTGGTGGCCCAGGCGCTTGTGCACAAGCCGCCAGTGATCGTGCTCGACGAGCCAACGGCAGGGGTCGATGTCGAGCTGCGCCAAACCTTGTGGAAATTCATCGCCGGGCTGAATCGGCAAGGCCATACCGTGTTGTTGACCACCCATTACCTTGAGGAGGCCGAAGCCTTGTGTGGCCGGGTGGCCATGCTTAAAACCGGGCGCGTGGTGGCGCTGGATCGAACCAGCGAGTTGCTCAAGGCCGCGTCTAGCAATGTGTTGCGGTTCAAGGTCGACGCCGAACTGCCGCAGCACCTGGCCGCGCGCGCGCGCATCACCGGGCGCATCGTGCAGTTTCCGGCCCATGATGCGCTGGAGATCGAACGCTACCTGGCCGCACTGCGCGAAGCCGGTCTGCAGGCACACGATGTCGAAATCCGCAAGGCCGATCTGGAGGATGTATTCGTGGATGTCATGGCCCGCAACCACGACGGAGTTGCCAGCCATGCCCGCTGAATTGTCTGACCGTATCGTTGTACCCGCGCCCGGCGGCTCTGCCGGGGCTGCGGCAATGGGTTGGCGAACCCTGTTCTTCAAGGAGATCCTGCGTTTCTGGCGGGTCGGTTTCCAGACCGTCGGCGCGCCGGTGCTCACGGCCATCCTCTACCTGCTGGTATTCGGCCATGTGCTCGAGGACCGGGTGACGGTCTACGAAACGGTTTCCTACACCGCCTTTCTGGTACCGGGCCTGGTGATGATGAGTGTGTTGCAGAACGCATTCGCCAACAGCTCGTCCTCGCTGATCCAGAGCAAGGTCATGGGCAACCTGGTTTTCCTTCTGCTGTCGCCATTGTCCCACTGGCACTGGTTTGCCGCCTATGTCGCATCGTCGGTGGTGCGCGGCATCGCCGTCGGTACGGGTGTGTTGCTGGCTACATTCTGGTTCACTACGCCGCCTTTCGTCGCGGTGCCCTGGGTGCTGATGTTCGCCATCCTGGGCGCGGCCCTGATGGGCGCGCTGGGCCTGATAGCCGGCCTGTGGGCCGAGAAATTCGACCAGTTGGCGGCTTTCCAGAATTTCGTCATCATGCCGATGACCTTTCTCAGCGGCGTCTTCTATTCCATCAAGTCCCTGCCACCGTTCTGGCAGGCCGTGAGTCATCTCAACCCTTTCTTCTACATGATCGACGGCTTCCGCTATGGCTTTTTCGGCCAGAGCGACGTTTCGCCCTGGCTGAGCCTGGGCATCGTTGCGCTGGCCCTGGCCGCGGCGAGCGCCGTCGCGTTGCACCTGTTGCGCACGGGTTACAAGATCCGCAGCTGAGCGGAATTCAGACATGACTGCCGACGAACTCGAATCCATCATTACCGCCGGGTTGCCCTGCACCCATTGCGAACTCGAAGGCGACGGCCGCCATTGGTATGGCACCATCGTCTCCGACGCATTCGAGGGCAAACGGCCGATTGCCCGCCATCAGATGGTGTATGCGACGCTGGGCGCCAAGATCCAGACCGACGAGGTACATGCGTTGTCGATGAAGACCATGACCAGCGCCGAATGGAAATCGCATGGATAAGTTGTCGATCCGGGGCGGCCGCACGCTCAGCGGCGTGGTGCCGGTGTCCGGAGCCAAGAACGCGGCCTTGCCGGAGCTGTGCGCCAGTTTGCTGACACCCGAGGTGGTCACGCTCGACAACGTGCCCCATCTTCAGGACGTCAACACCATGACGCGTCTGATCCGCAACATGGGCGTCGGCGTCGAACGCGGCGCGGACGACGCAATTCGTATCGATGCCAGTACCCTGACATCGCCTGAAGCGCCGTACGAACTGGTCAAGACCATGCGTGCGTCGGTACTGGCGCTCGGCCCGCTGCTGGCCCGCTTCGGCGAGGCCACCGTGTCGTTGCCTGGGGGTTGCGCCATCGGCTCGCGGCCGGTGGACCAGCACATCATGGGCCTGACCGCGATGGGCGCCGACATCGTGGTCGAGCACGGCTACATGATCGCCCGTTTGCGCAAGGGCCTGTCCCGGCTCAAGGGCGCGCGAATTGCCACCGACATGGTGACCGTGACCGGAACCGAGAATTTTTTGATGGCGGCGTCCCTGGCCGATGGCCAGACGGTACTGGAAAACGCGGCGCGGGAACCCGAGATCATCGATCTGGCCGAGATGCTGATCGCCATGGGGGCCAACATCCAGGGCCAAGGTACCAGCCATATCGTGGTTCAGGGTGTGCAGGCATTGCGCGGTTGCCGGCACCGCGTGGTGGCAGACCGGATCGAGGCCGGAACCTTCCTGTGTGCGGTGGCCGCCACCGGTGGTGACGTGTTGCTGGCCCATGGGCGAGCCGACCACCTGGAAGCGGTGATCGAAAAGCTGCTGGCTGCCGGAGCCCAGGTGGAGGCCGTTGATGGCGGCATCCGGGTGCGTTCCAGCGGGAGGTTGCGTGCGCAGAGTTTTCGCACCACTGAATATCCAGGATTCCCCACCGACATGCAGGCCCAGTTCATGGCCCTGAACTGCGTCTCCGAAGGTACCGCCACGGTGACGGAAACCATCTTCGAGAACCGGTTCATGCACGTCAACGAGCTGGTGCGCCTGGGCGCCCAGATCCAGATCGACGGCCGACGCTCGGTGGTCCAGGGTGTGCCGGCCTTGTCCGGCGCGACCATCATGGCAACCGACCTGCGGGCCTCGGCCAGCCTGGTCATTGCTGGCCTGGTGGCCGATGGTCAGACCGTGGTCGACCGCATCTACCACCTGGACCGCGGCTACGACAAGATGGAATCCAAGCTGCGCGCGCTGGGGGCCGACATCGAACGCGTCTTGGCGTAACCGGGAGGGCAGATGATCACGTTGGCACTGTCCAAGGGGCGCATCTTCGACGAAGCGCTGCCGCTGCTCCACGCGGCCGACATCATCGTGCAGGGCGACCCGGAGACATCCCGCAAGCTCATCCTGGAGACCAGTCGGCCGGATATCCGGGTGCTGGTCGTGCGCGCCACCGATGTGCCGACTTATGTGCAGTACGGCGGCGCAGACATGGGCATCACCGGGCTCGATACCTTGCTCGAACATGGCAGCGATGGCCTGTACCTGCCACTGGACCTGCAGATTGCGCGTTGCCGCATCAGCGTGGCCGTGCGCGATGGTTTCGACTACGCCTCCAGCGTGCGCCAGGGTTCGCGCCTGACCGTGGCCACCAAGTACATGGCGATTGCGCGCGAGTTTTTTGCCACCAAGGGTGTGCATGCCGATCTGGTCAAGCTGTACGGCAGCATGGAGTTGGCACCCTTGACCGGGCTGGCTGACGCCATCGTCGATCTGGTGTCGACCGGCGGCACTTTGCGGGCCAACCATCTGGTCGAGGTCGAGCACATCATGGACGTCAGCTCGCGCCTGGTGGTCAACCAGGCCGCGCTCAAGCTCAAGCAGGCGCCGATCCGTGGCATCATCGAAGCGCTCGATGGGGCAATCCGGCGTCGGGTGGGCGTGACGGAATGACGGTTCCGGCCCGGCCTTTGCGTCTGTCCACGGCCGATGCCGGCTTCGAGGCGGCGTTTCGCACGCGCCTGTTCTGGTCTGGAAGTACCGATTCCGCCATCGAGGATCGGGTCGCGGGCATCCTGGCTGACGTGCAGCACAGGGGAGACGCCGCCGTGCTCGAGTACACCGCGCGATTGGACGGTGTGCGGGCCGCGACCGTGGCGCAACTCGAGATCGCTGCGCACGACCTCGCAGCCGCCTTCGAGCGGATTCCGGCGGTACAGCGTGAGGCATTGCTGTTCGCCGCAGCGCGGATCCGCAGCTACCACCTGGCCCAGAAGCAGGCCAGCGGCGAGAGCTGGAGCTACCGCGACCCCGATGGCACGCTGCTGGGTCAGAAGGTCACGCCGCTGGATCGAGTCGGCATCTATGTACCAGGTGGCAAGGCCGCCTATCCGTCCTCGGTGCTGATGAACGCCATACCGGCGCATGTGGCCGGTGTGCAGCAGATCGTGATGGTGGTGCCGACTCCGGCGGGCAAGCACAGCGTGGACGGACTGGGCGAACGCAACCCCCTGGTGCTGGCCGCCGCCCATGTGGCCGGCGTGTCGCGCGTATTTGCCATCGGTGGTGCCCAGGCGGTGGCGGCACTGGCGTATGGGACGGCAACCGTGCCCCGCGTGGACAAGATTACCGGCCCGGGAAATGCCTATGTGGCAGCGGCCAAGCGCCGGGTATTCGGTGTGGTGGGTATCGACATGATTGCCGGCCCCAGCGAGATCCTGGTGCTGGCCGACGGCTCCGCGCCGGCGGACTGGGTCGCGATGGACTTGTTCAGCCAGGCCGAGCATGATGAAATGGCGCAGAGCATCCTGCTGTGCCCGAACTCCGCCTACATCGACCGGGTACAGGCAGAAATCGACCGCCTGCTGCCGACCATGGCACGACGCGACACCATTGCAGCCAGCCTGAACGGCCGCGGGGTTTTGGTGCATACCCGCTCCATGGAGGAAGCCTGTGCGATCAGCAACCAGGTGGCACCCGAACACCTGGAGGTCAGCAGCGACGACCCTCACCGCTGGGAACCGATGCTGCGCCATGCGGGCGCCATTTTCCTGGGCGCATACACCAGCGAGAGCCTGGGTGACTATTGCGCTGGCCCCAGTCATGTGTTGCCCACCGGCGCGACGGCCCGGTTCTCCAGTCCGCTGGGTGTCTACGATTTCCAGAAGCGCAGCAGCTTGATTGAAGTCAGCGTTGCCGGCGCGCAGACGCTGGGCAGGGTCGCATCCGTGCTGGCGCATGGCGAAGGCTTGCATGCGCATGCGCTGGCGGCTGAAATGAGGATGAAATGACCACTACCGCAGCCTTCACGAACCGGTGGCGCGGCGCGATGCTGGCCTGTGTTCTGGCTGTATGCGCCGGTCAGGCTTGCGCGATCAGCATCCGCGAGTTGCGTGCGCTGGAGCAGACCGACAAGGACCATGGCGAAGTCTATGTGCAGTATTACCTCGTCGGCGCCATGGAAGGTGCGCTGGAGGCCCATGCGCACGCGGTCCGCGCGGGTGCCAAGCCGCTGATGTGCCTGAGCGGTCGGCGGCTGGAGCCGCGCATGGCCAAGCCGCTGTATGACGGCGAATTGCGGCGCAATGCGGGCTTGTACGAGGCCGACATGCCGGTGCAACTGGTGCTGGTCAACGCGCTGATCCATGCCTATGTCTGCTGACGGCACGCTCGGCCGCGCCGATGTCGTGGGCACCCCCACTTCCAACGATCCAAGGTCGACATGACCCAGCGCAGCGCACCGTTGCCTGACCGCATTGCCCACCACATCCGCCACGATGTGGTGTCCATGCACGCGTATGCGATACAGGAATCGACCGGTCTGCTCAAGCTCGACGCGATGGAGAACCCGCATCGCCTGCCCGAACCACTTCAGCAGGAACTCGGACGCCGCCTCGGCGCTCTGGCGCTGAATCGGTATCCGGGCACGCGGGTGCACGATCTGCGCCAGGCACTCAAGGCCCATGCGCAGGTGCCGCAGGGGTACGACCTGATGCTGGGTAACGGTTCCGACGAACTCATATCGCTGCTGGCCATGGCCTGCGACATGCCTGGTGCCACCATCCTGGCACCGGTGCCGGGTTTCGTCATGTACGCGATGAGCGCACAGTTGCAGGGCCTGCGTTTCATTGGCGTGCCGCTGACGGCCGATTTCGAGCTCGATCCAGCGGCCATGCTGCATGCGATCGCACAGCATCAGCCGTCGATCATCTATCTGGCTTATCCGAACAACCCGACCGCCAACCTGTGGGACGATGCGGCCCTCGAGTCGATCATTGCGGCCGCGTCCGGCTTTGTCGTGATTGACGAGGCTTACCAGCCCTTTGCCGGGCGCAGCTACATCGATCGGCTTCAACGCCATTCGCATGTGCTGCTGATGCGCACCATGAGCAAGTTCGGTCTGGCCGGCGTGCGTATCGGTTACCTGATCGGCCCCGAAATTTTGATCGCCGAACTGGACAAGGTGCGTCCACCCTACAACGTCTCGGTGCTCAATGCCGAGTGTGCGTTGTTCGCGCTCGAGCACAGTGATACGTTTGCGGCGCAGGCCCGCGAGATCATGGCGCAACGCGCCTGGCTGGTGGAGCAGTTATCTGAACTGCCGGGTCTGCGGGTATTTCGCAGCGATGCCAACATGATCCTGGTGCGATTTTCTGGTGACGCACGAGGCGACAGTCAGGCCGCAGCGGCGGCATTTGCCGGCTTGCGGGCGCGCGGCGTGCTGGTCAAGAACGTCTCCGCCCTGCATCCCATGCTGGCCAATTGCCTGCGGCTGACCGTAGGCCTGGTCGAGGAAAATAGAGCCATGCTGGCTGCCCTGAAGGAGTGCCTATGACCACCGATCCGATCGTAACCGGCGCGGCACCCCGCGCCGCGCAGGTCACCCGCAATACCGCCGAAACCCGCATCACCGTGCGACTGGCCCTGGATGGCAGCGGCCGCTCGCAATTGCATACCGGCATCGGTTTCTTCGATCACATGCTGGACCAGATCGCACGCCATGCCCTGGTGGACCTGGAGATCCAGGCCGATGGCGACCTGCATATCGACGGCCATCATACGGTCGAAGACGTCGGCATCGCGCTCGGTCAGGCTGTGCACGCGGCGCTGGGCGATCGCAAGGGCATCCGCCGCTTCGGTCATGCCTACGTGCCGCTGGACGAGGCACTGAGCCGGGTCGTGATCGATTTTTCGGGGCGCCCGGGACTGGTCATGCAGGTCCCTTTCACCAGCGCACTGATTGGCACCTTCGACAGCCAGCTTGCGCACGAGTTCTTCCAGGGCTTCGTCAACCATGCCTTCGTGACGCTGCATATCGACAACCTGCGGGGCGAAAACGCGCACCACCAGTGCGAGACGGTGTTCAAGGCGTTTGCCCGCGCCCTGCGCCAGGCGGTCGAGGTCGACGCGCGTGCGGCCGGGGCGATCGCATCGACCAAGGGCTCGCTCTGACACGGCGGTGCGGTTTCTCGTGTCGGCACCGACTCGCGCTGCATACCCGCGGTTTTTCGACCTGCGTTCTGCATTGATATTCCATGGGACCCGTCCATAACAAATCGGTGGCGGTTGTCGACTACGGCATGGGCAACCTGCGTTCAGTGGCCAATGCGGTGCAGGTTGCGGCCGCCGGTGACGGCCACCAGGTGTTTGTCACCTCCGACCCGGAACTGATCCGGGCGGCCGAGCGTGTGGTTTTGCCCGGTCAGGGAGCCATCGCGGACTGCATGCGCGAGCTGCGCGAGTCACTGTTGCTGGAGCCAGTGCTCGAGGCCGCGCGCAGCAAGCCTTTGTTCGGCGTGTGTGTCGGCATGCAGATGTTGCTGGACCACAGCCAGGAGGGCCGGCGGGGCGATGACGGCAGCGGCACGGATGGCTTGGGGCTGATTCCCGGCCGAGTGGTGCGCTTCGATCTGCAAGGCAGGTTGCAGGACGATGGAAGCCGCTTCAAGGTCCCGCAGATGGGCTGGAACCCGGTGTTCCAGACCGGCCATGGCGTACCGGTCCATGTCTTGTGGAACGGTATCGCCGACGGCAGTCACTATTATTTCGTGCACAGCTATTACGCCAGACCGTCTGATGCGCGCCACAGCGTGGGCGAAGCGGACTACGGTGGGCGGTTTACGGCGGCAGTTGCACGCGATAATATTTTTGCCACCCAATTCCACCCAGAGAAGAGTGCTGACCAAGGCCTTGCGCTTTATCGAAACTTCCTTCGCTGGAAGCCCTGATTTCGCTCCCCTCCCTTTCCCAGCCCAGTTCCGCGCATCATGTTGCTCATACCCGCGATCGACCTGAAAGACGGTCAGTGTGTTCGCCTCAAGCAAGGCGACATGGATCAGTCCACCCTATTCGGTGAAGATCCTCCCGTGATGGCGCGCAGTTGGGTCACCAAGGGGGCGCGCCGCCTGCATCTGGTCGATCTGAATGGCGCATTCGCCGGTCATCCCAAGAATGAAGCGGCGATCAGGCGCATCCTCAAGGATGTCGGCAGCGAGGTGGACGTGCAACTGGGCGGCGGCATCCGTGATCTCGACACCATCGAGCGTTACCTGGACGCCGGCCTGCGCTATGTCATCATCGGCACGGCTGCGGTCAAGAATCCGGGCTTCCTGCAGGACGCCTGCACTGCTTTCGGCGGGCATATCATCGTTGGCCTCGATGCCAGAGACGGCAGGATTGCCACCGACGGCTGGAGCAAGCTGACCCGCCACGACGTCGTGGACCTGGGCAAGAAGTTCGAGGATTACGGCGTCGAATCCATCATCTACACCGATATCGGCCGCGATGGCATGTTGTCCGGCATCAATGTCGAGGCCACCGTCAAGCTGGCACAGGCCTTGACGATTCCGGTCATTGCATCGGGTGGCCTGAGCAGCATGGCCGATATCGAGGCCTTGTGCGATGTCGAGGGCGAAGGTGTCGAGGGCGTCATCTGCGGCCGCGCCATTTACAGCGGTGAACTGGATTTCGCCGCCGCGCAGGCACGTGCCGACGAGCTCAACGGCTGACGCCAGCGCGCTGCGTCCGATGTTGGCCAAGCGCATCATCCCCTGCCTGGATGTCACCGCAGGGCGGGTCGTCAAGGGTGTCAATTTCGTCGAGTTGCGCGATGCCGGCGACCCGGTCGAGATCGCCGCTCGTTACAACGAGCAGGGGGCGGATGAACTCACGTTTCTGGACATCACCGCCACCAGCGACGGGCGCGACCTGATCCTGCACATCATCGAGGAAGTCGCCAGCCAGGTGTTCATCCCGTTGACGGTGGGCGGTGGCGTGCGCAGGGTCGAGGATGTGCGCCGGTTGCTCAATGCCGGTGCCGACAAGACCAGCTTCAATTCGGCTGCGATCGCCCGCCCCGGCCTGATCGACGAGGTCTCGGGAAAATACGGGTCGCAATGCATCGTGGTGGCCATCGATGCCAAACGCCGCGGCGCCCATGACGAGCAGCGCCTGGGTGCCGATGGTCGGCCTGTCGGCCCGGGTTGGGATGTCTATAGCCACGGCGGTCGTACCAACACCGGGCTCGACGCTCTGGGCTGGGCATTGGAGATGGCGCGTCGCGGCGCGGGCGAGATTCTGCTCACCAGCATGGATCGCGATGGAACCAAGTCCGGTTTCGACCTGAACCTGACGCGTGCGGTCAGCGATGCGGTTGATATCCCGGTCATCGCATCGGGCGGCGTTGGCAACCTGGATCACCTAGCCGATGGCATCACGGTGGGCGGAGCCGATGCGGTACTGGCGGCCAGCATCTTCCATTTTGGCGAATACAGCGTGCTGCAGGCCAAGCAGCATCTGCGCAGCCGCAACATCGCAGTGCGTATTTAAGCCGGTCGCGGCGGTTCGGCCTGTGCAGGGCAGGGCCTGCGTCGATGGTCGACAATAGGGCGATGAATTGGTTGGATCAAGTCAAGTGGGATGCTTCGGGTCTGGTACCGGTGATTGCCCAGGAGCAGGGCTCGGGCGACGTGCTGATGTTCGCCTGGATGGACCGCCAGGCGCTGGAGCAGACCGCAAGCACCGGCCGCGCCGTGTATTTCAGTCGATCGCGTCAGCGACTGTGGTTCAAGGGCGAAGAGTCGGGCCATGTGCAACGGGTGCACGACATTCGCCTGGACTGTGACAACGACGTTGTCCTGCTGCGGGTCACACAGACGGGTCATGAGCCTGGCATCGCCTGCCACACCGGTCGACACAGCTGTTTTTTCCAGCATCTGGCCGGCAATGCCGGACAGCGCGGGTGGGAAATCACCGACGCGGTATTGAAAGATCCGCAAACGATCTACAAATAGTCAGACATGAGCGATTCCACATTGGAGCCCGGCGACCTGAACACGGTGTTGACGCGTCTGGCAATCATCATCGAGAGTCGCCGGCCGGACCGGGGCGGTGACCCGGATGCGAGTTATGTCGCGCGACTGCTGCATCGCGGCCCCGATGCCTTTCTCAAGAAGATCGGCGAGGAGTCGACCGAGGCGGTGATGGCTGCCAAGGACCTGGACTTCGCATTGTTGACCGGCTCGGCCGTCGATGCGAGCCGGCAGCGGCTGGTCGGCGAAATGGCCGATCTGTGGTTTCACTGCATGGTGGCGCTGGCGCATTACGGGTTGCGGCCGGCCGACGTTCTGGCGGTGTTGCACCAGCGTGAGGGTACCAGCGGCATCGAGGAAAAATCTCTGCGCAAGGCGATTGCGCGCGAAGGTGCGTGAACGGGCCGCAGACCGGCAGGAGAGTAAAAATGTCTGATGTAATCGATGTCGTGCCCAAAGGCGAGGAACGAGCGCAGGCGCTGAAGCCTGTCGGCTGGCTGAGCTATGTGTTGCACCTGATTGTTGCCGTGGGTGCCATCGTGCCCGGCGCACAAGCAGGGGCATTGTTGCTGATCGTCGCGCTGGTGATCGACCTGGTGAAGCGGCCCGAGGCCGAAGGCACCTGGCAGGCGACGCATTTTTCCTGGCGTATCCGCTCGGTCATCCTGGCCGGCGTCCTGTACCTGTTGACCGCTCCCCTGTTCCTGCTGCTCATCATGCCCGGTTTGCTGGCTTGGCTGCTGGTGTCGATCTGGTTTCTGTACCGGATCGTCAAGGGCATGGTCGCAATGAACAAAAACCAGGCGGTTAGCGCCTGACATGGTAGAGAGAAACGTGGAACTTGACCCCGATTGCCTGTTCTGCAAAATAGTGCAGGGACAAATTCCCTCGCGCAAGGTGCACGAGGATGAGCATGTCTTCGTGTTCCACGACATCCATCCGTGGGCGCCGGTGCATTTCCTGATGGTACCGAAGCAGCATATACCGTCTTTCGCACAGCTCGGGCCGGAGCACGCGGGTCTGATGGGTCACATGATGACGCTGGCACCCAGACTGGCCTTGCAAGAGGGTTGCCGACCCTATCCGGAGGGCGGATTCCGGATCGTCAGCAACACGGGCGCCGAGGGTGGGCAGGAGGTTCGCCACCTGCATGTGCATGTGATGGGTGGGCCACGCCCCTGGCTGAGGGGTTGATCCGAGGGGGCTTTCGGTGTAGCTGACGCCCGGAGGTCTAGAATTCGGTTAATTGAACAGGAGAGTTTCACATGGGTTCGTTTTCAATCTGGCATTGGCTGATCGTCTTGTTGATCGTGGTCATGGTGTTCGGCACCAAGAAGCTCAAGAACATGGGCGGCGATCTGGGCAGCGCGGTCAAGGGGTTCAAGGATGGCATGAAGGACGGTTCCGCATCGGCCGATGAGACGCCTGCTGCGCCACCGTCGCAAGTGGCCAATGGCGCCAAGCCGGTGGACAAGACCACCATCGACGTCGAAGCCAAGCAAAAGTCCTGACCCGCCGGATAAGACTTCGTGATCGATCTGGGTGTTTCCAAGTTGGCGCTGATCGGCGTCGTGGCGCTGATTGTCATCGGCCCGGAGAAATTGCCGCGTGTCGCGCGCACCGTCGGCACACTGATGGGCAAGGCCCAGCGGTATGTGTCGGACGTCAAGGCCGAGGTCAGTCGCTCCATGGAGCTCGATGAGCTCAAGAAAATGAAGGAGTCGGTCGCCGAAGCGGCCAAGGACATGGGCAATACCATCCAGAGCAACGCCAGCGAGATTGAAAAGTCCTGGGCGGATGCCACGCGGATGGACGACAACTCCCAGACCGGCACCGGCTTCGACATGCCAGCAAGTTATCCGGCCTATCGCCATCCGAACAAGCGCTGGCGCATCAAGCAGGGTGCCACACCGAACTGGTACAAGGCGCGCAACGGAATCCGGACACGTGCGTTGTCGGGTGCGGCGCGGGTTGCACGGTTCCGGCCGAGAAGACTCGACTGACCACAGGTGAGCGCCTTGCACCCCGGAGGGCTGTTCCGGCGCGCGCGGGTTTCATAGACACGATGACCGACTCGACCAACAAAGAAGACGAACTCGCAGGTACCGAGCAGCCGTTCGTGCAGCATCTGGTGGAGCTGCGGGACCGCCTGATGTATAGCATGGCGGGGCTGGTGGTGTGCATGATCCTGCTGGCGATCTGGCCCAGCCCCAGCGGCCTGATCGACCTGATCGCCGAACCGATTCGGGCCCACATGCCGCCTGGTGCCAAGCTGATCGCGGTGGGCGTGTTCTCACCCTTCTTTGTGCCGCTCAAGGTGTTGATGATGGCCGGCGTGTTGCTGGCCTTGCCATGGCTGATGTACCAGGCATGGGCCTTTGTCGCGCCCGGGTTGTACAGCCACGAGAAGAAGCTGGCGATCCCATTGATTTTCTTCGGCAGTTCGCTCGCGTACGGTGGCATCGCCTTCGTGCAACTGTTCGTGCTCGACAAGATGTTTGCGTTCATCCAGGCGGTGACTCCGGAAAGCGTGGCCGCCACCCCGGATATCGCGTCCTATGTCGAGGCCATACTCGGGTTGTACATCGCCTTCGGCGTGGCATTCCAGGTGCCGATCGTCGTCGTGCTGCTGGCGCGCATGAAAATTGTCAGTATTGAGCAGTTGAAGGAGTTCCGCGGCTACTTCATCGTTTTGTCGTTCGTGATCGCTGCCATCATCACGCCGCCGGACGTGATCTCGCAGCTCGCATTGGCCGTGCCAATGTGCCTGCTGTATGAGGCCGGCATCTTCGCGGCCCGGTGGTTCATCAAGACCACCCAGTCCGAGGAGGACGAGGCTACGGAAACCGGCGCCAAAAAGGACCGCGACGATGCGCCGAAACCGTAGACGACGGGCGTCGCTTGTTCAGCGCGGAATACGCGGAGGTTTGGGTCGCACGCCCGGTACGACGTCGATATCCAAGCCCGTGTCCTGGCGCTGAACCCGGAAGCGGGATGACTGGCCGGGTTTGAGCCCGGCGACCCGGGTCAGCAGTTCGGACACATTGCGCACCTCGTCCCCGGCGACCGCCGTGATCACGTCGCCGGGCCGGATACCCGCCTGTGCCGCAGGACCGTTCTGCAATACCCCGGTGATGATGACGCCGTCGCGCGTCTTGACGCCGAAAGTTTCTGCCAGTTCAGGTGACAAATCGTTGGGCTCTACACCGATCCAGCCGCGGGTTACGGTCCCATCCTTGACCAGCCCATCCATGACCAGTCGGGCCGTCGACGCCGGAATGGCAAAGCCAATGCCCATGCTGCCGCCCGAGCGGGAATAGATTGCGGTGTTGATACCCAGCAGATGACCGTGGGTGTCGACCAGCGCGCCCCCGGAATTGCCCGGGTTGATCGCCGCGTCCGTCTGGATGAAGTTCTCGAAGGTATTGATGCCCAGCTGATTGCGGCCCAGTGCGCTGATGATGCCGCTGGTGACGGTCTGGCCGACGCCGAACGGATTGCCAATTGCCAATACCTGGTCGCCGACCTGCGCCGCGTCCGAATTGCCGATCACAACCACCGGCAACTTGTCCAGGTCGATCTTGAGTACGGCCAGGTCGGTATCCGGATCCGTGCCGATCACCTTGGCCATGGCCTTGCGGCTGTCGTTCAGGATTACCTCGATCTCGTCGGCTCCGTCCACGACATGGTTGTTGGTCAGGATATAGCCGGCCGGACTGACGATGACTCCGCTGCCCAGGCCGGCGCGCGATTCCTGGTCTTGGTCGCCGAAGAAGAAACGGAACCAGGGGTCGTTGCTGCGCGGATCACGGCTGGCTGCCTTGCTGGTGTTGATGCTGACCACCGCAGACGAGGCTTTCAGTGCTGCCTGCCGCAGGCTGCCTGGCGGCACACTTTCTGCCGTTGAGGCTGGTGCCTCGATGACCGTGACTGTGCCAGCGCCGGTCCTGCCCAGCCATTCGGGTTGCAATGTCCCGACAACGAAGTAAGCGGCCAGCAAAACGGTCGTAGTCTGCGCGAAGAGGAGCCACAAGCGTTTCATGTCGAAATTGTAGGCCGTGCATCACGCCGGGCCAGTCAACATGGTCTATGCGTCCTGGCTGGACGGTTTCGCGTGGCGGCACAATGGGGCTGTTCCATGAACCGCCACCACAAGATCATCCCCATCGAGCCGCTGGCACCGCCCAAGCCGCCACTGGGCGCGCCTTGCAATGGTTGCGGCGTTTGTTGTCTCGATCAGCCGTGCCCTATCGGGATACTGTTGTCCGGCCGGCGCAGGGGTGCTTGCGTTGCGTTGGCATGCGGAACTGGCCGTCTACCGCTGTGGAGCGATTGCGCAGCCGGCTCGGGTGCTCGCTGTCGGTTTGCCGGCCCCGTTGCGCCCGCTCGCCAGGCCGCTGGCACCCGTGCTGGCAGCGTTCGCTCGAAGGTCGATCGCGCTGCAGACGGGTTGCGACTGCGACCTCGAGGTGGAACGCGTGATTGCGCGGCCAGGCGCTTGAGGCGCCGGCTGTGTCGAGTGCAGCGCTTGCCTGCACGCAAATGGCCGACAATGCCGATACGGTGTGTGCCGCACCGCAGCGACGCCAACCAGTGGCACCCATGATCAGTCGACTCGTTCTTGCGCAGACCTTCGATGCGCTGTTGCAACCGGAGCGATTCCGGGACTACGGACCCAATGGTCTGCAGGTGGAGGGGCGGCCCGACATCCGAAAGATCGTCTCGGGCGTGACGGCCAGCCTGGCGCTGATCGAGGCTGCGGTGGCCAGTGGCGCCGACGCGCTGTTCGTGCACCATGGCCTGTTCTGGCGTGGCCAGGATGGTCGCGTGACCGGCTGGCTGAGGCAGCGGCTGGCGATGCTGCTGGCGCATGACCTGAACCTGTTTGCCTACCATTTGCCGCTCGATGCGCATCCGCATTGGGGCAACAACGCGCAGCTCGCGTTGCAGTTGGGTTTGACGGCCGAGACACGATTCGGTGAGCAGGAACTGGGATTCCTGGGTTCGCGCTCGCAGGGTGGCGCATTTCCCGGCGCCGGCGATCTGGCTCGGCACATCGAGACGGTGCTGGGGCGCCCGGTCACGGTCGTGGCCGGTGATGGTCGAGGGTTGCAGCGCATCGCGTGGTGTACCGGTGGCGCCCAGGGCTATTTCGAGGCTGCCATCGCCGCAGGCGCCGATGCCTTCATCACAGGGGAGATTTCCGAGCCGCAGGCGCATTACGCGCGCGAAAGCGGCGTCGCCTTTCTGGCCTGCGGGCATCATGCCACTGAGCGCTATGGTGCGCCGGCGTTGGCTGGTCATGTGGCCGCGCAGTTGGCGCTGGTGCATGTTTTCATCGACATCGACAATCCGGCCTGAAAGCGCAAGGCACAGATGGAAAAGCCGATCGCCATCACCATGGGTGACCCGGCCGGAATCGGCCCGGAGATCGTTGCCAAGGCGTTTCGGGACGCGCCGGAGCTGACCCGCGGTTGTTTTGTTGCAGGCGATGTATCGAGCCTGCGGCGGGCATCGAAATGCATTGCAGGCTTCGGGATGATGGCACCTCCAGTGGCTGAAATCGGCGATGCATCCGAGGCCTGCGAGATGCCGCCACGCTGCATCCCGGTGCTGCAGGTCACTGGAGATCGGGAAGTGGTCTCTCTTGGCCTGGTCGGCGCCGCAGCGGGCCGGATGGGCGCCGAAAGTGTCGTGTGGGCTGCAGATGCGGCCTTGCGCGGCGAGATTGCTGCGCTTGTCACTGCGCCCTTGCACAAGGAGTCGCTGGCCGCGGCCGGCTTGCCACATAGTCAGTTTCCCGGGCATACCGAGATGCTTCAGCATCGGGCCGCACTGGCGGGTGGTATCGCGGCGTCGGAACTGCCGGTGCGCATGATGCTGGCCAACGACGAATTGCGGACCGTGCTGGTGAGTATTCATCTCTCCCTGCGCAAGGCCATCGACGCTGTGACGCCCGCCAACGTGCTGCAGACACTGCTGATCACGGATCGGGCGCTGACGCCGCTGCTCGGCCGCCGGCCGCGCATTGCGGTGGCCGGCCTGAATCCGCACGCGGGCGAGGGTGGGCTGTTCGGCACCGAAGAGATCGAAGCCATTGCGCCGGCGATCGACGCCGCGCGCGGGCAAGGCCTGGACGTGTCGGGGCCAATCGCGCCAGACACGGTCTTCATGCGCGCGCGCGCCCCCGGTGGCGTTCGAGCCGAATTTGATGTGGTGGTGGCGATGTACCACGACCAGGGGCTGATCCCGGTGAAGTACCTCGGGGTCGACAAGGGCGTCAATGTGACACTGGGTCTGCCGCTGGTGCGAACCAGCCCGGATCACGGGACCGCGTTCGACATTGCAGGATCAGGGCGCGCCAACCCTGCCAGCCTGTTGCAGGCTATCCGGATGGCCCGAGATCTTGCGTCGTTGCGGCGCCATCCGGCCTGAGCACGCTTTGAGGCGCCGGTACCGCTACCTTTCCGCCTCGCGGCAGTCAAGTTCGCGGTGCCGACGACTACTTGCTCAGACTGTCGCGGATCTGGCGCAGCAGCAGGATGTCCTCCGGCGTTGCCGCCGGCACGGGCGGCGCAGGCGGAGTTTGGCGCTTGAGGCGGTTCATCTGCTTGACCATCATGAAGATGATGAAGGCCAAAATGATGAAGTTGACCGCGATGGTCAGAAAACTTCCGTAGGCGAATACTGGCACTCCCGCCTTCTTCAGCTCCACCAGGCTGTTTCCAACACCCGCAGGCACCCTTCCCAATAAGACGTACATGTTGGAAAAGTCCACGTTTCCGACTATGGCGGCGACCGGTGGCATGATCAGATCGTTGACCATGGAATCGACGATCTTTCCGAATGCCGCACCGATAATCACGCCGACGGCAAGATCCATCACATTGCCCTTGTGGGCGAATTCCTTGAATTCCGACACCATGCTCATGAAGTTCACTCCTTGCTGTTGTATGCCAGCGGTCAGTGTATGCGCCGCGTTTCCAGGCGAATGTAAACTATTCGGCGGCGCCAACGGTGCCCACCCTGCATTGGCGCGACAAGACCCGCAACCTGGCCTGCGGGAGTCGCTCAGCTACAATGCCGTGCTAACCCAAGAGCGATGTTTTCATTGAGGATTCCCATGAGTGACACCCCAGTCGACCACAGCAAGCGGACGTGGATCATTGCCTCCAGCTGTGTTGGAGCTGTCGGCGCCGGATTTGTAGCCGTCCCGTTCGTCAGCACTTTCCAGCCGTCGGAACGTGCCAAGGCCGCCGGCGCTGCGGTCGAGGCCGACATTTCGGCGCTCCTGCCGGGTGAAAAGATGACGGTAGAGTGGCGCGGCAAACCGGTCTGGATCATGCGCCGCACGCCAGAGGAACTCGCCGCGCTGCCGACCCTCGATCCGCAGCTGGCGGATCCGAATTCCGAACGCAAGCCGGATGAATTCACGCCGGAGTACGCGCGCAATGAAACACGATCGATCAAGCCCGAGGTGCTGGTCGTTGTTGGTATCTGCACCCATCTGGGATGCTCGCCGTCGGACCGGTTTCAGACCGGGCCTCAGCCATCCCTGCCGGATGACTGGAAAGGCGGATTTTTCTGCCCATGCCATGGCTCGACCTTCGACCTGGCGGGCCGCGTGTTCAAGAACAAGCCGGCGCCCGACAATCTGGAAGTTCCCCCGCATATGTACTTGTCCGAGAACAAGTTGCTGATCGGTGAAGACAAGAGGGCCTGAACACATGAAGAACCGCATCCGTACCGGAGTAACACGTGGCTGAAATGAAAGAGATTTCCACCAACGCGCCAGCGTCGGCCAAATTGCTGAACTGGGTCGACAACCGTTTTCCGCTGTCCAAGCTGTACAACGAGCACCTGGGCGAGTACTACGCGCCGA
>JBBRVD010000008.1:0-48355 GCA_038247175.1 Burkholderiales bacterium
GCCGGTGTTCGACGACCTGCGCGGCATCGCGCCGGGCACGGGCAACACTTGACGACCGAATGGCCCCTTCGGCGCCGTGCCCATGCCCATGCCCAAGGTTACCGGGTCTTCAGTTCAGCCTGAAGAATCGCATCGCCAACCGGTCCGGCTATCGCGCTAGGGTGGCGACAAAGATGTTTTCGCCGAACCAGCCCAGTCGCTCTTCGAAGACGCCGAAGGTCGGCACCCAGTGAATGTAGAGCGCCTGCGGTTGAGTGGGTCTGCGCCGCGGCATTGCAGACGGCTCCGGTCGGTCACGCGGTCGAGTCGCCTTGAGCGGATGAGCGCGCCGGCAGCACCGTGCCGCGACATTCGCCGAATCCGATCCGCGCCGCTCCCGGCGCCTCGCACCAGCCGCGTAGGATCACACTGTCGCCGTCTTCCAGAAAGCGCCGATGCTCGGTCGGGCCGCTGCCGCCTTCGAGCGTCAACGGCTGGGTTCCACCCTTGGCCAGCTCGATGATCGCGCCGGCCTGGTCCGGGCTGGGGCCGCTGACGGTGCCGCTGCCCAGCAGGTCGCCCGGCTGCAGGTTGCAGCCGCCCATGGTGTGGTGGGTGAGCATTTGCGCGACGGTCCAGTACTGGTGTTTGAAGCTGGTGCGCGACAGGCGCGCGGGTGCGTCACCATGGTGTTCCCGTTGCGCGGTCTGCAGGGCCACTTCGAGCTGGATGTCGATCGCGCCTTCTCGGCGGTTGCCTTCGGCCTCCAGATAGGCCAGTGGCTGGGGCTCGCCATCGGCCCGGCTCCACGCCAGTCGGTAGGGCACCAGCGCCTCCATCGTGACGATCCACGGCGAGATCGTGGTGGCGAAATTCTTGCCCAGGAACGGGCCGAGCGGATTCATCTCCCAGAACTGGATGTCGCGTGCCGACCAGTCGTTGAGCATGCAGATGCCGAACAGGTGCGACTCGGCCTGTTCCAGCGCGATCGGCTCGCCCTGGCGGTTGCCAACGCCGATATGCATGCCGAGTTCGAGTTCGTAGTCGAGCCGGGCGCAGGCACCGTAGAGCGGTGCCGTGGCGCCGGGCGGCATGGCTTGCCCCATCGGGCGGTGGAACTGCTGGCCGCTGACGCCGATGCTCGACGCACGTCCGTGATAGGCAATCGGCATCCAGCGGAAGTTCGGCGACACCGGGTCGTCGGGTCGGATCATCACGCCAACGTTGCGCGCATGGTCGAGCGAGGTGTAGAAATCGGTGTAGTCGCCGATGCGGTTGGGCAGCGTGTATTCCACCGCGTCCATCGGCACCAGGCAGCCGCGCGTGATGCTGACCATGTCCGGTGTCGCGTCCTGCTCCAGCAATGCGAACAACGCATGGCGCAGCGCCTGCCAGGCCTTCGGGCCCATGGCCAGGAAGTCGTTCAGGGTCGCCTGCGCGCTCAGCTGCGCGGCCTCCTGGGCCAGACCGGCCAGTCCGGTGCTGCCGGCCAATGCGGCCAGGTCAACTACCTGGTCGCCGATCGCGACGCCGCCGCGGAAGGCCTCGTCACTGCCCGCGCGGCGAAACACCGCGAACGGCAGGTTCTGGATCGGGAAGTCGCCGCCGGCGACGTTGGCCGTCGCCAGCCAGCTGGCTGCCTTCGGATCGTGCGTATGGTTGCGTTGCGGCATGTGTCGACCTCCGGTTCAGGCTGTGGCCGTCAAGCGTTCGTCGAAGATCGCCACCGCCCGAGTCCAGCCGGCCGATGCACCCCGGATCTTGTGCGGAAAACACGAGATGTAGAAGCCGGTGGGCGGCAACACTTCCAGGTTGTGCAGTTTCTCCAGGTGGCAATACCCGATGTCGCGCCCCGCCTTGTGCCCTTCCCAGATCAGCGATGCATCATGGCTGGCGCCGTACTTCTGCGCGGTGTGCACGAACGGCGCATCCCAGCTCCAGGCGTCGGTCCCGGTGAGCCGGATGCCGCGCTCGAGCAGATACATCGTCGCCTCGTAACCCATGCCGCAGCCCGAGGCCACATAGTCCGGCTGGCCATACCGCTTGCCGGCGCGGGTGTTGATGACCACGATCTCCAGCGGCGCCAGCGTATGGCCGATGCGCGCGAGTTCCTTCTCCACATCGGCGGCGGTCACGACGTAGCCGTCGGGCAACCGGGTGAAGTCGAGCTTGACGCCGGGCTGGAAACACCATTGCAGTGGTACCTCGTGAATCGCGATCGACTTCTCCTGCTGGCCCAACGCCTTGTTCATCGTGCTGTGGAAGTGGTAGGGCGCGTCCAGGTGCGTGCCGTTGTGGGTCGACAGGCTGACCGTCTCCACCGCCCAGCCTTCGCCGTCGGGCAAGTCCTCCTTCTTGAGGCCGGGAAAGAACGGCTCGATCTGCGAGAAGGTGTTCTCGTGCGTGAAATATTCGATCCTGGGCGCGAATGCCGGCGGATCGCTGAGCACGTCGTTTTCCAGGAAGATCGACAGATCGACGAATGTGCGGGCCATGGTGGTTCTCCTGTCAGGGGTTGCGGTGTTTGCCCGGGCTCCAGCCCCGCGGCGCAAGGTGTCGGTCGGCGACGGTGAGCGGATGGTCTTCCAGCGACGTGGCCAGGGTGTCGTTCCAGCGATTCAGGAAACCGAACAGCGACACGACGCCCACGATCTCCAGGATCTGTTCCTCGCTCCAGTGTGCGCGCAGCCGCTCGAACAAGGCGTCGTCGGCGGCATTGGGCACCTGCCCGGCTGCCAGCGCGAGTTCCAGCGCGACTTTCTCCGCCGCACTGAACAGCGCACTGGACTCGAACGACCATAAGGCATCGAGCTGGTCCGCACCGATGCCGTGGATCTGCGACCCGGCGGCGGTATGCGCCATGCAATACTGACAACCGGCCGCGCGCGATGCCATGTGGGCGACCAGGCGCTTGAAACCCTTGTCGACCGCGCCCTGGGCCATCACCGCGCTGTTGAGCGCGCCCAGCGCCTGCGCCAGGCCGGGTACGCGCAACATTGCCAACACGCTGTTGGGCATGAAGCCCAGTGTCTCGATACACAGGGCTTCGAGTTGCTTGAATGCCGGCGAGTCGTCGGGTGTGATGCCGTTGATGCGTCCCATCGGCTCAGCTCCGGTTCCAGTGCACCATCGCAAGGCCCGCCACGGGCGCGCGGAAATACGGAATCGTCGTGCCCAGCAGGCTGCCGAGATAGACGGTGCGCAGGTCCGGCCCACCGAAGGTGATGCTGGCCATCCAGGGTGCAATCGTGCCCTTGGCGCGCGCCATGTCGTCGGCGCTCGCCGAGCCGGCGGCCATCTTGTCCACCAGGTTGCGGCTGGCGGCGGGGTCGCCGTCGTCGAGCAGCAGCAGTTTGTCGCCCAACGCGGTGAGCGCTATCAGTTGGTCCACCATGACCAGCGTGACCCACAGGTTGCCGTGGGCGTCGAAGGCGATGCCATCGGGCGGCCCGCCGAGGTGGGACGGGCCGAACACCTCGCGGTCGCGCAATTGCACGCCGTCGGCAGACGTTTCGTCCAGCCGCATGCGTGTGATGCACGGGCCGGTGGTCTCGACGATGTACAGCCACTCTTCCCGCGCATCGAGCCGGATCTCGTTGGTGAAATGGAAACCGTCGGCGACGATGCGGATGCCGCGACCCGGTTCGACCACCGCGATAGTCCCGTCGCGCACCCGGCTCGCCGCAGCCGCCGTCCACGGGTTGACCCGGGTCGATACGGTGATCCAGATCCGGTCCTTCGAGTCGCGCAGCACGAAGTTCACCTTGCCGATCGGCTGGCCGTCGATGCTGTCGAACAGGGTGCGGGTCTGGCCCGCGCGCGTCATCACCTCGAGCCGGTCGGTGCCGAAGTTCGAGATCAGGATGTCGCCGTTGGCCGCGAAGGCCAGGCCGTTGGGCAAGGTGCCCTGCGTGAACTTGGCCTCGAACGCGTCGGAACTGTCGACACTGGCGTGTTCGAACCGGTCGTCGGCGTGTTGCCCGATGAAGCGCTGCGAGCCGTCGGCGTCGATATGCGTGACGCCGCCACGCGCATCGGCCGCCCACAGGCTGCCATCGGGTTCGGCGAGGATACATTCCGGGCGCTGCAGGTCGTGTCCGACGGTGCCGATGCTCGCACGGTCGACGGTGAAGCCGTCCAGCGGGTTGGATGTGGAGGATTTCATGGGAGCAATACCAGGCTGATCTGTGGAAACACCATGATCAGGCACAGCACCACCAGCATGATCAGCGTGAACGGTGCCGTACCCCGGAAGATATCGCCAAGCGAGATGCCCGGCTCCGACAAGGTGCTCTTGATGACGAACACCGACAGCCCGAAGGGCGGTGTCAGCAGCCCGATTTCGACCGCGATCACGGTGACCACACCGAACCAGACCAGGTTCATGCCGAACTGCTCGGCGATCGGCAGCATCAAGGGCAACACGATCAGCATGATCGACGAGGAGTCGATGATGGTGCCCAACGCGATCACGATGGCCACATACAACAGCAGGAAGGCGGTACGTCCGAGCCCGGCGTCGGCCATGGTCTCGACCAGGAACTGCGGCATGCCGGACATCGCCAGCATGCGGGTGTAGATGCTGGCGCAGATGATCAGGAAACTCACCGCCACGGTGACATGGCCGGTCTCGGTGAGCACGCTCCAGAACGCCGGCCCATCGAGCTTGCGCTTGAGCAGCGCGATCACCAGCGCCAGTCCGGCGCCCACCGCGCCCGCTTCAGTGGCGGTGAAGAAGCCGGCATACAGGCCGCCGAGCACCGCAACGATCATGATGATGCTGGGCAGCAGCTTGAGCGTCATCTCGCCGATCCCCATCATGTCCTGGGCTGGCAGCTCGACCGGGACTCCGTCGGCAAACACCATCGTCGGGCGCAGATACGCCATCAGCACGATGCCGACGCCAAACGCGGTTGCCAGCATCAGCCCCGGCACGATACCGGCGGTGAACATGTCGCCCACCGACTGGTTCGCCAGGAAACCGTACAGGATCATCAACAGGCTGGGCGGTATCAGCATGCCCAGCACCGAGGAACCGGCGACCACGCCGGTGGCGAAACCACCGCGGTAACCGAACCGCAGCATCTGCGGCACCGCCACGCGGGTGAACACCGCAGCCGATGCGATCGAGATACCGGTGATCGCGGCGAACACCGCATTGGCCGCCACGGTGGCAACGCCCAGGTCGCCGCGCAGCCGGCGGAACATCTGGTTGGCGACCTCGAACGCATCCTTGCCGACATCGGCCTTGGCGACCAGGAAACCGGTCAGCACGAACAGCGGCACGACGCCGAAGATATGGCTGTTGATCGCGTCGTTGGCCGCCGCTGCCAGCAGGTTGGCTGCGACCGATACGTCGTCGCGGATCAGCCATACGCCGATGAATGACACCAGGCCCAGCACCACCGCCACATGCATTCCGCCCCAGATCAGCAGCAGCATCAGGACCAGCGATCCGCTGGCGATGACCGCATTGCTCACGGCGTGTCCGATCCGCGTGCCTGCAGCGCGCGTGCGCGCCGCAGGTCCGCCCACGCCAGCAGCAGGAACGTGACCAGCGTTGTGCACAGGCCGATCAGCATGATCAGCCGCACCGGCCACACCGGCGCGGTGAAGTCACCGATGGCGCCGACATACTCGCGGATACGGATCGCCTCCACCAGCGGCTGCCAGGCGGCCCACAGAATGACGCCCATCAGGCCGGCGCCAACGCAGTGGTACAGCGCCTGCAGCCGCGCTGCCAACACCGGCCGTGCTTCCTTGAGGCGCGCCAGCAACACGTCGGCGCGGGTGAAACGCCCGCTGTGCAGCGTGTCGGCCAGCTGCAGGAAGACAATGCCGACGATCGACAAGGCCACCAGTTCGGTCACGCCCCGCACCGGCGCATTGAGCAGGTTGCGCCCCAGCACGTCGGTGTTGATCAGCACCATCAGCGCGATGATCCACAGGGTGCCCAGCGCATTGAGCCATTTGCCCAGGCGCTGGAACTGCCACGGCAGCGGCGTGCCGTAGCTGTCGGCCGCGATGGGCCCGGTGCTGCTCAATTCGCGGTCCAGTCACGGGGCAACTGGGCGCCGCTGCGCTTGAGTGCATCGGTGTACATCCTGAGCACTTCCTTGCCCGGCCCGCCCTTGGAGGTCACGTCGGCGCTCCAGGTCTGGGCCAACGGTCCCAGTGCATCGGCCCAGCGTTTGCGTTCGGACGGGCTGAGTTCGCTCACTTTGGCGCCAGCGGCAGTCATGTTCTGCATTGCGGTGTTGACTGCGGCGGTCTGCAATTTCGCGTACTGCGCCGACCATTCGTCGGCCGCGCCCTGCAACGCCGTCTGCACCTCGGGCGGCAACTTGTCGTAACGCGCCTTGTTGACCGCGATGCCACCGGAGAACTGCGAGCCGAAGTTGACCTTGGTGACATACGGTGCCACCTCGTGCAGCTTGGCGGCGCCGGCGCCGGTGGAGAATACGACAGCGCCGTCCGATACACCGGACTTGATGTCCTCGTAATAACTGTTCAGCGTGCCGGCCACGGCAACCGCGCCGGTGCCCTTGACCCAGTTCGCGGCCGGACCCGGGGCGCTCAGTTTCTTGCCCTGCAAGTCCTCGATCCTGGTGACCGGGAACTTGGTCCAAATGTGGTACGTGTCAAGCGCCATGCCGTTGAGATAGGTCAGGCCGTTCTTGTTCCAGGCGTCGGCCATGGCCGGGATCCTGGTCTGCAGTTCGCCGATGGTCTTGCTGATGACGCCCACGTCGTCGCTGCCGAACGGCGTGTAGTAGGTGACGTTTTGCAGCGGGAACTTGGCAGCCTCGAAGATGGTGCTGATCAACCCGATGTCGGCGATGCCGTCGGCCACGCCCTTGGATTCGCTGCCGAGCTTGATCAGCGTGCCGCCCCAGGCCTTGGTCCACTCGATCTTGTACTTGTTGCCGGCGGCCGCCAGCCGTTTGTCGACCTCGGGAATGAAGACCTCGTCCACGGTCTTGACCCACAGGAACACCGGCGGATGGCCGGCGGTGACCGTCAGCTTGATGACTTGCTGTGCGCCTGCAGGCAGGTGGACCAGCGCCGCCACGGTGGCGGCAGCGGCGGCGGACAGGAGGGTACGTCGAAAGGTCATGGTGGTCTCCGTTGGTTGGTTGAGCGGTGGGTGGAAGAAACAGGTTCGGGCGTCGGTGCGGGCCACGCGGCACGGATGCCACCTTCGATGAAACGCACCAGCATCGGATGCGCGGCGGTGTCGTTGGGTGTGTTGGCGCCGCCAGAAAGTCGTCCCACGCGCTGGTCGCTCATGTGGTGCAACAAGGCGCCCAGCGCGAACTGGTAGGCCCACGCAGCCGCGCCGATATCGATGTGCGGCAGCGCCTGGTGCAGCGCGCCGATGTAGGCCTTGGCCAGCGGGTCGAAGTGCCTTCGCAGGACCCGATCTGCCTCGGGCGACGCATAACTGAGTTCGCGTGCCACCAACAGCGCATAGAACTCGCCCTCGGCGCTGGCACGCATGCGCAGCACCGGCTGAACGAAGGCCTCGACGATCTGGCGCAGCAGGCCCGGGCCGCCAGTCTCGACCGCGGCCTGCAGGCCGGCCAGCCGCTCCTGGATGGTCGGGTTCCAGTGCGCGAAGATGGCCTCGAACAATTCGTGCTTCTGCCCGAAGTAATACCCGACCAGCGCCAGTGGCACCTCGGCCTCGACCGCGATCTGGCGGATCGTCACCGCGTGATAGCCGTGCTGCGCAAAAAGTTTTTCAGCCGCCAGCAAGATGGCCTGACGTCGATCCGGGCGCACGTCGGTGTCGCGATCTGACGTCGATCGAGCGGCCTTGGCTGGGCGCTGGCGGGTTTCCATGCCGGTATTGAACGGGCGTACAAGATATTTGTACACTCGTACAAACCCTGCCTATCGGCAGGGCAAGTTGTCTACCACTGCACGACGCCAGCGGCACGGCTGCGAACCGGTTTGGACGATCGGGCGGCATGCGGTAGATTGCGCCCATGACCATCCAGCCGCAGCCCCCTTACGTTCCCCAGATCCGCTTGTACCAGCAGTGGCTGCAGGCGCAGCGCGGCTTGCAGTTCGACCACTACGATGCCTTGTGGCGCTGGTCGATCACCGACCTCGACGCATTCTGGCAAAGTCTGTGGGACTTCTACGACCTGCAGTCGCCGACGCCGCACACGGGCGTGCTGGCCGAGCGGCGCATGCCCGGTGCGCGCTGGTTTCCCGGCGCGCAGGTCAACTACACGCGGCAGGTGCTGCGCCATGTCGACGCGGCCCATGCCGCGGGTCAGCCGGCCGTCATCAGCCACAACGAGAAAAGCCTGGGGCAGAACGCGCCGCGCCAGCTGTCGTGGCCTCAGCTGCGCCAGCAGGTTGCGTCGCTGGCGCTGCATCTGCAGGCGCAGGGCGTACAACCCGGTGACCGGGTGGCCGCCTACCTGCCGAACGTGCCCGAGGCCATCGTCGCCTTCCTGGCCAGCGCCAGCATTGGCGCAGTCTGGAGCATTTGCGCCCCCGACATGGGCGTGAACGCGGTGCTCGATCGTTTTCGGCAGATCGAACCGAAGGTGCTGATCGCCTGCGACGGCGTGACCCATGGCGGGCAGGACCAGGACCGGCTGGCGGTGGTGGCCCAGCTCAAGGCGGCTCTGCCTTCGGTGCGGCACTTGCTGCTGCTGGACCAGCTCGGCACTCTGCCCCGCGGCGACGCGGATCTGCCGTACACCGACTTCGCACAGGCGTGCGCGGGCGACAACGCGGGCACACGCGGTTTCGAGCCTGTGTGGCTGCCGTTCGACCACCCGCTGTGGATCGTCTATTCCAGCGGCACCACCGGCCTGCCCAAACCCATCGTGCACGGTCATGGCGGGACCACGCTGGTGACGATGGAGTTGATTGGCCTGCATAACGATGTCGGTGCAAGTTATCAGCCCAACAGCCTGGGCGAGCGGTACCACTGGTACAGCTCGACCGGTTGGGTGATGTGGAATGCGCAGGTGGCGGGCTTGCTGCTGGGCGCGACCTGCTGCATCTTCGACGGCAGCCCGGCCGGCCGCGGCCATGATGCCGCAGGCAGGCGTGCCACTCCCGACTGGACGACCTTGTGGCGCTTCGCGGCCGAATGCGGCGTCACGTTTTTTGGCGCCGGCGCCGCTTTTTATGCGAGCTGCAGGAAGGCTGACATCGACCTGGTCGCTGTTGGAGACCTGCGGCGCATTCGGGCCGTGGGCACGACCGGCTCCCCTCTCAGCGAAGACGTGCAGAACTGGGGCACCGCGCAGTTCCGGCAGCAGCACCGCGCGGGGAGCGAGTCGATGGGCGACAGACCCGATATCTGGTGGTGCAACATCTCGGGCGGCACCGATTTTGCCGGTGCCTTCATTGGCGGCAATCGCGAGTTGCCACAGGTGCCCGGCGAGATGCAGTGCCGGCTGCTGGGTTGCGCAGTGCAGGCCTGGGACGAGAACGGCCAGCCGGTTCAGGACGCGGTGGGCGAACTCGTGTGCACGGAGCCGATCCCGTCGATGCCGCTGTATCTGTGGGGCGATACGAATAACGAACGGTACCTTTCGAGTTATTTCGACATGTACCCCGGTGTCTGGCGCCATGGTGACTGGCTCAAGGTGGGTGCCAACGGGGGTTGCGTGATCTACGGGCGCTCGGACGCCACGATCAACCGCCATGGCCTGCGCATGGGTACCAGCGAGTTGTACCGCGCGGTCGAGGCCTTGCCCGAGGTGCTCGACTCGATGGTGGTGGACCTGGAATACCTGGGCCGCGAAAGCTACATGCCCTTGTTTGTCGTACTGCGCGAGGGCGTCACGCTCGACGACACCGTGCGCGGACGCATCAACCAGTCGATCAGGACGGCGTTGTCGCCGCGTTTCGTGCCCGATGCGATCCTTCAGGTGCTGGAAATTCCGCGCACTTTGTCCGGCAAGAAGCAGGAATTGCCGATCAAGAAACTGCTGCTGGGCCAGCCGTTGAACAAGGTGGTGAATCGGGATGCGATGGCCAATCCCGGCTGCCTGGCTTGGTACGAGGCGTTCGCGCAATCGCGCGAACTGCCGCAGCGGTAGCGGCTGCATTCTGCGATTCGCGCCCTTGACGGCAGCCCGCTGTCGGCGGTCGGCGCAAGGCCGCCGTCCTATTTGTCCATCTGGTGCAGGCTGATCAGGCTCATGATGGCCGACACCACCTCGGGCTTGAACCCGATGCGGGCATTGCCGAAACCGTCGCCCCCGCTCATTACCAGTTTCTCCATGTATTCCACGCAATCCTGCGAACCCCAGAACACCGTGATCGCCTTGGCAATACGTTCATGGCGCTGCGCAACGATCGCCATCGCGTTGTCGATACCCACCTGGCGCGGCAATTCGTGCAGCGGCATCGGACGGGTGTCCTGCATTTCTTCTTCCCATTTCAAGGGCGGGAATCCCAGCGTCTCGTTTTTGCCCGATGTCGCCATCGTGGTCTCCATGCAGTTGCCGCACCTGGGATCGGCACGTGCAACGTTGTTGTGTCTAGAAAGGAATTATCAACGATGCAAGGGTCTTGGCGACGTTACGAATTGTCTGTGTCATTTCATGCCGGTGCAGCAACGGCCATCACCTGCTGGCGCAACCAGGCCTGAAACTGCAGCAGTACCGGCTTTTCTTCCTGCTGCTGCGGGCTCACCAGATAGTAGGCGCGCTCTGCCACAAGGGCGTGCGCACAGGCCTGCACAAGTTGTCCGCATGCCAGCTCATGCTCGATCAACAACCGCGGCACCAGCGCAAAACCCATGCCATGCACGGCCGCTGCCACCGTCAGCGAGAACAACTCGTAGCGCGGCCCCGCCAGCGCCATGGGCGCTGTCACCGACGCGCGCTGAAACCACTGGCGCCAGGCTTCGGGACGGGTGCTTTGCTGCAGCAAGGGCATGGCGGCGAGTTCGTTGGGCGTGCGCACGCGTCCACCCGGCAGCATGGTCGGTGCACACACCGGCACCAGATCCTCCTGCAGCAACAGGGTCGATCGGGTGCCGGCCCAGTTGCGCAATTGCTGCGGCGTGCCGGCATACAGGGCTGCGTCAAAGTCGGTGTCGGCAAACAGGAAAGGCCGGGTCCGGGTTTCGATATGCACCATCAGCTGTGGATGCAGTCGTGCCAGGTCGGGCAGGCGCGGGATCAGCCAGCGGCTGGCGAATGTGGGCACGGCGGCCAGCAACAGGGTCTGCTGCGCGCCCTGGCCCGACATCACCTCCAACGTGTCGCGTTCGAGCGCCTGCAGGCGCGGCGCGATCTGGCGCGCATAGGCGCTGCCGCGCTCGGTCAGGGCTACTCCATGGCGGGTGCGCCGAAACAGTGCCTGGCCCAGGTACTGCTCAAGTCCGGTGATCTGGCGCGACACCGCGCTCTGGGTCAGCGCCAGCTCTTGAGCGGCCCGGGTGTAGCTTTCATGCCGGGCCGCGGCATCGAAACAGGCCAGCGCCTGCAAGGAGGGAATTTTGCGCCGCATGGAGTGAAGAATACACACAACTGACGGCTGGGTGTGCGGCGATCGGAACCTTGAATCATTGAATTGGCCGGACAAGAGACTCTGCGCCGATGGTCCACGGATCCAGAACCCGATTTCCTTTTATGAGCGTAGCGCATTTCTGGATTCCGAATTTGCGGTTGTCCCCAGCGCTGTCAGCCACTACGATCAAGGCTTCCACGACGAATCCAGGAGAAACGGTATGGCCCACGCAGCATTCAATTGGCAGGATCCCTTCCTGCTCGAGTCCCAACTCAGCGACGACGAGCGTATGGTGCGCGAGGCGTCGGCTTCCTACTGCCAGGACAAGTTGCAGCCGCGGGTGGTCGAGGCTTTTCGCAGCGGCACGACCGATGTGGCGATCTTTCGCGAGATGGGCGAGCTTGGCCTGCTCGGACCGACGATTCCCGAACAATATGGCGGCCCCGGCCTGAACTACGTGGCGTATGGCCTGATTGCGCGCGAAGTCGAGCGGGTTGATTCCGGCTACCGCTCGATGATGAGCGTGCAGTCCTCGCTGGTCATGGTGCCGATCTTCGAATTCGGCACCGAGGCGCAAAGACAGAAATACCTGCCCAAACTCGCCACCGGCGAATGGATCGGCTGTTTCGGCCTGACGGAGCCCGATCACGGCTCCGACCCCGGCTCCATGGTCACCCGTGCGCTGAAGGTTGCAGGCGGTTACAAGCTCAGTGGCTCCAAGATGTGGATTTCCAACAGCCCGATGGCTGATGTATTCGTGGTCTGGGCCAAGGAAGTTTCCGAATCCGGTCAGGTCGGTCCGATCCGCGGCTTCGTGCTCGACAAGGGCATGAAGGGCCTGTCGGCACCGGCGATCCACGGCAAGGTCGGCCTGCGCGCGTCGGTCACTGGCGAGATCGTCATGGACGGCGTGTTCTGCCCGGAAGAAAACGCCTTTCCCGAGGTCCAGGGTCTCAAGGGCCCGTTCACCTGCCTGAACTCGGCCCGTTACGGCATTGCCTGGGGCGCGCTGGGAGCGGCCGAGGATTGCTGGTTGCGCGCGCGCCAGTACACCATGGACCGCAAGCAGTTCGGGCGCCCGCTGGCCGCGAACCAGCTGATCCAAAAAAAGCTGGCCGACATGCAGACCGAGATTGCACTCGGCCTGCAGGGCTGCCTGCGCCTGGGCCGCATGAAGGACGAAGGCACGGCGGCGGTCGAGATCACCTCCATCCTCAAGCGCAATTCCTGCGGCAAGTCGCTGGACATTGCCCGCCTCGCGCGCGACATGATGGGCGGTAACGGCATCTCCGACGAGTTCGGCGTGGCGCGCCACCTGGTCAATCTGGAAGTGGTCAACACCTATGAAGGCACACACGACATCCATGCGTTGATCCTGGGCCGGGCCCAGACCGGTATTGCTGCTTTCGCGAACTGACATGGGCGACGCCGACACCGCGAATCCGCCTGCTACAAGTTTGGAATCCGCCGCTGCAGGGTCGGCCCCTGTCGGTGCGCTGGCCCACCTGAAGGTGCTGGACTTGTCCCGCGTGCTGGCGGGCCCCTGGTGCACCCAGATGCTGGCCGACATGGGCGCCGACGTGGTCAAGGTGGAGCGGCCGCAGGAGGGTGACGACACCCGCCACTGGGGGCCTCCGTTCATGCCCGACGCCGATGGCAACGACACGACGCAGGCGACTTATTTCAACGGCACCAACCGCAACAAGCGCTCGATCACGGTCGATTTGTCCAAACCCGAGGGCCAGGCGCTGGTGCGTCAGATGGCGCAACACAGCGACATCCTGGTCGAGAATTTCAAGGTCGGCGGGTTGAAGGCTTACGGCCTGGATTACGCCAGCCTCCAGGTGCTGAACCGGCGCCTGATTTATTGCTCGATCACTGGTTTCGGCCAACAGGGGCCGTATGCGCAACGGGCTGGCTACGACCTGATGATCCAGGCCATGAGCGGCATGATGAGCATCACCGGCCGCGCCGACGATCAGCCCGGCGGCGGCCCGCTGCGTGTGGGCGTGGCGCTGACCGACCTGTTCACCGGTGTCTACGCGACCTCGGCCATCCTGGCCGCGTTGGAGGTGCGCCACCGCACCGGCGCCGGGCAGCTGATCGACATGGCGCTGCTCGACGTCGGCATGGCGATACTGGCCAACCAGGCCAGCGGCTATCTCAACACCGGCAAGGTGCCGCAGCGCCAGGGCAACAGCCATCCCAGCCTGGCACCGTACCAGGACTTCCCGACCCGCGACGGCTCGATGCTGCTGGCGATCGGCAACGATGGCCAGTTCGCGCGTTTCTGCAAGGCAGCCGGCAAGCCCGAATGGAGCGCCGATCCGCGTTTCACCGGCATGGGCGCGCGGGTGCGCAACCGCGAAGTGCTGATCCCGCTGATCGAGACCGTCACCCGCACATGTGACACCGCCCACTGGATTGCACTGCTCCAGGACAAGGCCGTGCCGTGTGGTCCGATCAACGATCTGGCCCATGCCTTTGCCGATCCGCAGGTTGCGGCCCGGCAGCTGATCGTGCAGCAGCCGCGAGTGGCGGCGCTGGTCGCCGCCGACGGTATTGCCGCGATCCGCACGGTGGCCAGCCCGCTGCGGCTGCAGGACAATCCGCCCGTGCTGCGCCGGCCGCCGCCGGCGCTGGGCGAACATACCGACGAGGTGCTGGCCGAGCTGGGTTTCGACGCGCAACGTATTGCAGACTTGCGTGCATCCGGTATCGTCTGATCTGGCACTGCGCGGTGCGTTGTGGAGTCTGGTCAGCCCCCGCCACTGCGGTGGTGTTGCGCCAGCTGCTGACGGGCGCGCCATTCCTGCTGGTGGGCGCTTTCATCATGTTGTTCATGGACGCCACGGTAACCCTGCCGGATGTGGGTTACCGGTTCGGTGTGGGGCTGCTGCTGGTGATGAGCCTGGGGGCGATTGCGATGCTGCTACGCGCCCACCGCCGGGCGCTGGCTACCGGCCTGGGTGCGCATTGAGGGAGCAGCACGCCTTGCGCCAAGGCGCCTGCTGTCCGCACGCCGATGTCAGGCGTTGATCTTGGCTGGCAGTTTCCAGCCCTGTCGCGGGTAGTGACAGGTATAACCGTTCGGAAGTCGCTCCAGGTAGTCCTGGTGCTCCGGCTCGGCGTCCCAGAACGGACCTGCAGGCGCGACCTCGGTCACGACCGCACCGGGCCAAAGACCGGAATCGTTCACCTCCGTGATGGTCTGCAGCGCTTCCTGCTTCTGCGCCTCGTTCACGTAGTAGATGGCCGATCGGTAGGACTTGCCCCGATCGTTGCCCTGCCGGTCCTTGGTTGTGGGGTCGTGGATCTGGAAAAAGAACGCGAGCAGATCGCGATAACCGATGTGCGCCGGATCGAAGTGGATCTCGATCGCTTCGGCATGCGTGCCGTGATTGCGGTAGGTGGCGTGGGGTACGTCGCCCCCGGTGTAACCCACGCGGGTGGCGATGACCCCCGGCAGCTTGCGGATCAGGTCCTGCATGCCCCAGAAACAACCGCCCGCAAATACCGCTCGTTGCCGTGTCTGTGTTGCCATGTCAATGCTCCTGGACTTGATTGAGATACTCGCCATAACCTTCGGCCTGCATGTCGTCCCGGTGCACGAAGCGCAACGACGCCGAGTTGATGCAATACCGCAGGCCGCCCCGGTCCCGCGGGCCGTCGGGAAATACATGGCCCAGGTGGCTGTCGCCATGGCGCGAGCGCACTTCGATACGGACCATGCCAAGGCTGGCGTCGCGCAGCTCGGCCACAGAGGCCGGCACGATGGGCTTGGTGAAACTCGGCCAGCCGCAACCGGATTCGAATTTGTCGCTTGAGGCGAACAGCGGCTCGCCAGACACGATGTCGACATAAATGCCGGGTTCGTGATTGTCCAGGTAGGTGCCGGTGCCCGGGCGCTCGGTACCGCTTTGCTGCGTCACCCGGTATTGCTCGGGCGTCAGCCTGGCAATGGCGTCGGCGGATTTGGTGTAGCTGGTCATGCTGTTCAGGTTCTCCTTGTCGTGGGGCGGGCAGACTGCCGGCGCAGATCAGCCCAGTGGGCTGATCCGCGGGCTGATGCACTATTGCAGCCGATTGTGAGTCGTCCTGCCATTCCTGCCCTTGCATCAGGGTCAATGGCCCGGCCCGGGCCGGTGGCTGCAACCGTGCCTGGGGTCACTGCGCCAGCTGCAGGCGTTGCAGCAACTGCGCGGTGGGATAACCGTCCGCCGGCAGCCCGACGCTGCGCTGGTAGGCGCGGATGCCGGCGCGTGTGGCCGGGCCCAGCAGTCCGTCGGGCGTGCCGCTGTCGAAACCGCGCTGGTTCAGCACCGTCTGCAGCGCCAGGATGTCGCTGCGGGCCAGCGCTTGCAGGTCACGCGGCCAGGATGCCTGCACACCCGGTCCGCCGCCGAGCTGCTGTGCGAGCAGGCCCACCGCCAGCGCATAGCTGGTGGCGTTGTTGTAACGCAGGATGACCCGGAAATTGGGGCCGACCAGGAACGCCGGTCCGCGCGCGCCCGCCGGCAGGATGATGGCGGCGTCAAGCAGCTCCGGCAACGGGGTGCCGTCGGCGCCGCGCACGCCCTCGGCGGCCCAGCCTGCGCTGCTCTGGCGCAGCGCGGAGTCGGCACGGCCGACATCAAAGCCAGACGGCAGGCGCACCTCGAGTCCCCAGGGCTGGCCCGCGCGCCATCCCGAGCGAGCGAGAAAGTTGGCGGTCGAGGCCAGCACGTCGGCCATGCTGCCCCAGATGTCTCGCCGACCGTCACCGTCCGCATCCACTGCAAAGGCCAGGAAGTTCGATGGCAGGAACTGGGTCTGACCCATCGCGCCGGCCCAGGAGCCGATCATGCGCGCGCGCGTGATGTCGCCGTTTTGCAGGATTTTCAGCGCGGCCAGCAGTTCGCCGCGCGCCCATGATTCGCGCCGACCGTCGAAGCCCAGCGTCGCCAATGCGTCGATGACCGACAGATCGCCGAAGTTGCTGCCGTAGTTGCTTTCCATGCCCCAGATCGCAACCAGGATGGAGGCTGGCACGCCGTAACGCGCAGCCGCCGCATCGGCCTGAGACCGAACCTCCAGCAGCCTGTCCTGTCCGCGCGCGATACGGCCGGGCGAGACCGCGGTATCGAGGTAGTTCCACACCGTGCGCGTGAACTCGGCCTGGGAGCGGTCGCGTTCGACGACCTGGGGCAGGTGTTGCACGTCGGCGAAGGCGGCTTGCAGCGTGGCCTCGCTGATGCCGGCGGCTTGCGCGCTGACGCGAAAGCCATGAATCCACGCAGCGAAGGCTTGCTCTGGCCGGGCCGGTTGCACGGCAGGCTGCGCTGCCTGTGGCGGCACCACGCTGCCGCTGACGGCTGCCGGTAACGGAGCTGGCGCTTCGCTCGGCGTGGCCGCCTGCGTTGCGCAGCCGGCCACGGATACGGCGACAACGATCGACAGCGCATGCCAATGGGCGCAGCTGAACGGACAACGAAGCGAAGACATGAAGGGCATTGTCACAGTAGCCGGGTCTGCCAAGGGCCAAAGCGTGGCGTATGTGCATCCATCACCCCGTATGACGGGCGTTCGGCGTCTGACCGACAGGCATCCTCCCTGCGAAGGTGACAATAGCAGGACTCCATTTGCACGAGACAAACCATGCCCGCCATCGAACATCTGAATTCGCCCGCATTCAAGGCGCTGGATCTGCCATTCTCGGAAATCGTCCGCGTCGGGGAGACCCTGTATCTGTCCGGCCAGATGGGCACCTTGCCCGGCACCGTGACACTGGCACCCGGCGGCATTCAGCCGCAGGCGCAACAGGCGCTGGAAAACATCCGTGCATCTCTGGCCGCGCACGGGTTCGGCCTGGACCAGGTCGTGAAGTGCACGGTGATGCTGGCCGACATGAACGACTGGCCCGCATTCAATGCGGTCTACATCCGCTTCTTCATGCCACCGTATCCCGCGCGCAGCGCATTTGGTGCCAGCGGCCTGGCGCTGGGCGCGCGGCTGGAGATCGAGGCGATCGCCGTGACCAAGGACTGACAGCGCTACATATTCGAGCCCACCAGCCGCTTGAGCTCTGCCGCGTCCATGCCGCGGCGCCGCACCATGTCGGCCAACTGGTCGTCGCCGATCTTGCCGACGTTGAAATACGCGCTGTCGGGGTGTGACAAGTAAAAGCCGCTGACACTGGCCGCCGGTGTCATCGCCAGGCTCTCGGTCAGGCCCATGCCGATCTCGTGGGCGGCCAGCACGCGGAACATGTCGCGCTTGGGGCTGTGGTCCGGGCAGGCCGGGTAGCCCGGCGCGGGGCGGATGCCGTGGTATTGCTCCGCGATCAGTTCCTTGTTGTCCAGTGTTTCGTCCGGCGCGTAGCCCCACAGGTCGGTGCGTACACGCTTGTGCAGGCATTCGGCAAAGGCCTCGGCCAGGCGGTCGGCCAGCGCCTTGAGCGTGATCGCGGAATAGTCGTCCAGGTCGTCGAGAAAGTACTTCTCCTTCTTGTCCACGCCGATGCCGGCGGTGACCGCGAACAGTCCGATGTAGTCCTTCACGCCACTGTGCTGGGGCGCGATGAAGTCGGCCAGGCAGCGGCTGGGGCGCATCACGCCGTCGATGACCTGTTTTTCGGTTTGCTGGCGCATGCCGTGCCAGGTCATCGCGACCTCGCTGCGACTGTCGTCTGTGTACAGCGCGATGTCGTCGTCATGGACGGTATTTGCCGGGTACAGGCCGATGACGCCATTGGCCGTCAACCAGCGCCCTTCGATCAGGCGCTTGAGCATGCGTTGCCCGTCGGCGTAGACGCGCACCGCCTCGGTGCCGACGACCTCGTCCTTGAGGATCTCCGGGAATCGGCCGGCCAGGTCCCAGGTCTGGAAGAACGGACCCCAGTCGATGAATTGCGCCAGCTCGGCCAGGTCGAAGTTGCGGAACACGCGTTTGCCGATGAACTTGGGTTTCGGTGGCGTGTAGCCGGACCAGACGATCGGCGTCTTGTTGGCGCGTGCCTTGGCCAACGGCCAGATCGGGATCTGCTTCTTGTTCGCGTGTTGATGGCGCACGCGTTCGTAATCGGCAGCCAGTTCGGCCAGATAGCTGCTCGGGTTGTCGGCCAGCAGGTTCTGCACCACGCCGACGCTGCGTGATGCATCGGGCACGTAGACGACCGGGCCATCGTAATGCGGTGCCACCTTGACAGCGGTGTGCACACGAGAGGTTGTCGCGCCGCCAATGAGCAGCGGGATCTTGCGCATGCGGCAGTAGTCGTCCTTCTGCATCTCGCCGGCCACGTACTGCATCTCTTCCAGGCTGGGGGTGATCAAGCCCGACAGGCCGATGATGTCGGCGCCTTCGACCTTGGCCTTGGCCAGGATCTCGTGGCACGGCACCATGACGCCCATGTTGACGACGTCGAAGTTGTTGCACTGCAGGACCACGGTGACGATGTTCTTGCCGATGTCGTGCACGTCGCCCTTGACGGTGGCAATGACAATCTTGCCCTTGGTCTTCACGTCCTGCCCTGCGGCTTCCTGCTGGCGCTTTTCTTCCTCGATGTACGGGATCAGGTGGGCCACTGCCTGCTTCATCACCCGCGCGCTCTTGACCACCTGGGGCAGGAACATCTTGCCCTGGCCGAACAGGTCGCCGACGATGCCCATGCCGTCCATCAGCGGGCCTTCGATGACGTTCAGCGGCCGTCCGCCACCGGCCAGGATGGCCTGGTAGGCCTCTTCGGTGTCCGCGACGATGAAATCGGTGATGCCGTGCACCAACGCATGCGACAGGCGCCGATTGACGCTCACCGGCGCCTCGGGCGTGCCGCGCCACTCCAGTTTGCGGTTGTCGTCCTTGGCCGCGCCCTTGGCTGAATCGGCGATTTGGACCAGGCGTTCACCTGCGTCCGGACGGCGATTCAGCACCACGTCCTCGACGCGCTCGCGCAGGTCCGGTTCGATGTCGTCGTACACGCCGACCATGCCGGCATTGACGATGCCCATGTCCATGCCGGCCTTGATGGCGTGGTACAGGAATACGGTGTGGATCGCCTCGCGCACCGGGTCGTTGCCGCGGAACGAGAAACTCACGTTGCTCACGCCGCCCGAGACCTTGGCGCCGGGCAGGTTGGCCTTGATCCAGCGCGTGGCCTCGATGAAGTCGACTGCGTAGTTGTCATGCTCCTCGATGCCGGTGGCGATCGCGAAGATGTTGGGATCGAAGATGATGTCCTCGGGCGGGAAACCGACTTCATGGACCAGAATGTCGTAGGCGCGCTGGCAGATCCCGGTTTTGCGCTGGTACGTGTCGGCCTGACCTTTCTCGTCGAACGCCATCACCACCGCCGCCGCGCCGTAGCGCCGCAACAACTTGGCCTGCTGTTTGAAGGCGTCTTCGCCTTCCTTCATGCTGATCGAGTTGACGATGGCCTTGCCCTGCACGCAGCGCAGGCCAGCCTCGATTACGCTCCACTTGGAGGAGTCGATCATGATCGGCACGCGCGAGATGTCGGGCTCGCTGGCGATCAGGTTCAGGAAACGCACCATGGCGGCCTGGCTGTCGAGCATCGCCTCGTCCATGTTGATGTCGATGATCTGCGCGCCGTTCTCGACCTGCTGGCGCGCCACTGCCAGCGCCTGCTCGAAGTCGCCGTTCAGGATCATCCGGGCAAAGGCCTTGGAGCCGGTGATGTTGGTGCGTTCGCCGATGTTGACGAACAGGGAGTCGGCGCCGATCGAGACCGGCTCGAGGCCGGACAGGCGCATGGAGTCGGGTGCTGGCGCGGCGGCGTACCGGGAATCGGATGGTGTCGGCATGGCTCACTCTCTGGGGGGCTGCGATGGACCGGGGTGCCATGGCAGCGTTACATGGAGTGAGCGTCGTTGTTACACCCAAGCCTGGCAAGGCCGCCGGTATCCGGTCGGCTGGTCCTGCTGCAACGCTCCTTGGGCAGATGGATTTTAGTCATTCCTGGACCGTATCGCGCTGGCGCCGCGGCCCATCGAAGTTTTCACGGGCGGCATGCTCCGCGTCTTGCGGCATCGAGACCCCCACAACGAGCCTGTCTGCACGGCGCCCCGTTTGCAGTGAGTTGGGCGCCGGCCGGAACATCTGGCACGGATCTGGCTCAATCGAAGCATGAACCTGCCTACCTGGATACCCGACGCCCTTGCCGAATGGTTGCCCTTGATCGGTGCCGCCCTGGTTGCGCTGCTGCTCGCCGAAATCGCGTTCCGACTCGGTGAGCGTATTGTCCGCCGAGCCGTCAGCGCGTCGCCGACGGCAGTCGCACTGGCCACGGCGATGCGCTTGCCAGCGCGGATGTTGATCTACCTGCTTGCGTTCAACGCGGTCCTGAATCAGTCGCCGCCCGACCTCGTCTGGTTGTCGAATGTCGAGCGCGTCAGTACTTTGCTGCTGATCGGCGTCCTGACCTGGCTGCTGGCCAGCGCGGTCAACGGCATGGCTGCCGCGGTCATCGAGGCCAATCCACTGACGCAGGCCGACAACCTCGATGCACGGCGCATCCAGACCCAGACCCAGGTCTTGTCGCGCCTGGCGATGGGCCTGGTCGTGCTGATCGGTGCGGCACTGGCGCTGATGACATTTCCGACCGTGCGCCAGGTCGGCACCAGCCTGCTGGCGTCGGCTGGTGTCGTCGGTATCGTTGCCGGCTTTGCGGCCCGACCGGTGCTCGGCAACCTGATCGCCGGTCTGCAGATCGGCTTGAGCCAGCCGATCCGGATCGACGACGTGGTGATCGTCGAGGACGAGTGGGGCGTGATCGAGGAAATCACCGGCACGTATGTCGTGGTCCGGATCTGGGACCAGCGCCGGCTGATCGTACCCCTGCAATACTGGATCGAAAAACCTTTCCAGAATTGGACGCGGTCCACCTCGGAGCTGATCGGCACGGTTTTTTTGTGGGTGGATTTCCGGATGCCGCTTGCGCCGTTGCGTGAGGCCTTGCAGCGCGCATGTGAAATGTCCGAGCACTGGGACAAGCGCATCGCGATGCTGCAGGTCACCGAAGTCGATCAGCAGGCGATGCAGATACGCTGCCTGGTCACCTCGGCATCGGCGCCCGCAGGCTGGGACCTGCGCTGCCACGTGCGTGAATACCTGATCGACTTTGTGCAGCGCGAGTATCCGCAGTATTTGCCGCGCCATCGTGCAGAGGCGACGATCGAACGACACGGTGCTGCGCCGCCCAGCGCGAAGACTTCGAAGGCCACACCGGTCGTGACTGGCGGTGCGAACGAGATGGAAGCCAGTACCAGGCGTCCTGCTTGACGTGTCGATACCGCGCAGCCCCCGTGCACCGCCACCGCCGTGGACACTGGCCGCACCCTCAAAGGCGCGGACATGCACATCCGCAGCGTGAAATGCTTGTGGGTGCGCAGCGCATGAAAGCACACGCTTTCGGTGTGAATCTGGTCACCCTCGGTGCGAGCTGCGATTGGAATGCCTGTTTCGACGTGCTTGTGTCAATAATCACGCGTCATTCTTTGACAAGGGCGCCTCGCGCAACGCCTATTCAAGAAAGGCCCTGCGATTCAGTCTCTCAAGCCGCATCGCGGTAAAACCGATTGCGCCCCAGCCCCCGTGTCGGCAGCCCCCCAACTGCCGCCCCGATCGCTCCGATATGTTCCGGCGTTGTGCCGCAGCAGCCCCCGACGATGTTCACCAGTCCTTGCTCGGCAAACTCGTGCAGCAGCCGCGAAGTCACCTCGGGCGTCTCGTCGAAACCGGTGTCCGACATGGGATTGGGCAAACCCGCGTTCGGGTAGCAGCTGATAAACGTGTCGGGTGCGACACGGCTCAGTTCCTGGATATAGGGCCGCATCAGCGCCGCGCCAAGTGCACAGTTCAGACCGATGGCCAAGGGTTGCGCATGGCGCACGCTGTACCAGAAGGCGGTCACGGTCTGGCCGCTGAGGATGCGGCCGGAGGCATCGGTGACGGTGCCGCTGATGATCAGCGGCAGCCGCTCGCCGGTGGCCTCGAACACTTCGTCGATCGCGAACAGCGCTGCCTTCGCGTTGAGTGTGTCAAAGATGGTCTCGACCATCAACACGTCGCTGCCACCTTCGATCAGTGCCTGCGCCTGTTCGAAATAGGCGGCGCGCAGCTGCTCGAAGTCGATATTGCGCGCGCCGGGGTCGTTCACGTCCGGGCTGATGCTGGCGGTCTTGGGCGTGGGCCCCAGCGCGCCGACGACGAAGCGGGGCTTGTCGGGCGTGCTGTATTGGTCGCAGGCCGCTCGCGCGAGGCGGGCGGATTCCAGATTCATCTCGCGCGCCAGATCGGCCATGTCGTAGTCGCCCTGGGCCACCGTCGTCGCGCCGAAGGTGTTGGTCTCGATCATGTCGGCGCCGGCGGCCAGGTATTTTTCGTGGATGTCCTGGATCACGTCCGGCCGGGTCAGGCTCAGCAACTCGTTGTTGCCCTTCACGTCCTTGTGAAAGTCCTGGAAGCGCTCACCCCGGTACTGCGCCTCGTTGAGCCTGAGGCGCTGGATCATCGTGCCCATGGCGCCGTCAAGGATGGCGATGCGGCTGGCAAGAATGGCAGGCAGGACCTGGCCTCGGGTGTAGATGTGGGCGTTCATGACCCAGGCATTGTAGAAAAGGGGGACGTGCCCGTCCGGGCACGGGGAGATTGCCATGGACAATAGCGCCATGGCAGAGGTACTTTCCTGATGAACACGACGCTGGCCGACGCAACAAGCCCCGCGGTCGATCCGGGTGAAATCCTGCTCGAGGTGTTCGGATACGGGCAGTTCCGCGGGCCGCAAGAGGCGGTGGTTGACCATGTCTGCGCCGGCGGCGACGCACTGGTGCTGATGCCCACCGGCGGCGGCAAGTCGCTGTGTTACCAGATTCCGGCGCTTGTGCGCCAGCGCGCCGGGCATGGCACGACGATCGTGGTCTCGCCGCTGATCGCGCTGATGCACGACCAGGTCGGCGCGCTGCACGAGGCCGGTGTCGACGCGGCCTTTCTCAATTCCACCCTGTCCGGCGAGGAAGCGGCGCGGATCGAAAAGCGCCTGCTGCGCGGCGAGATCACCTTGTTGTATGTGGCTCCCGAGCGGGTCACGACGCCACGTTTCCTGGACCAGCTCGACGCGCTGCATGCTCGCGGCCAGCTGAGCCTGTTCGCGATCGACGAGGCGCATTGCGTGAGCCAGTGGGGCCACGACTTTCGCCCGGAGTACCGGGCGCTGACCGTGTTGCATGAACGCTTCGCCGGCGTGCCGCGCATCGCGCTGACGGCCACGGCGGACGCATTGACCCGGGAGGACATTCTCGAGCGGCTGCAATTGCAAAACGCGCGGGCGTTTGTCAGCAGTTTCGACCGGCCCAACATTCGTTACACCATCGTCGAGAAGAAAGATCCGACAACGCAGCTGTTGCGTTTCGTGCAAGGGGAGCATCCGGGAAACGCCGGTGTCGTCTATTGCCAGTCGCGCAAGCGGGTCGAGGAAATTGCACAGACCCTGTCCGATCAGGGGGTCAACGCCCTGCCGTACCATGCCGGGCTGGACGCGAAGCTGCGCCAGCGCAACCAGGACCGTTTCCTGCGCGAGGAGGGTGTGGTCATGGTGGCCACGATCGCGTTCGGCATGGGTATCGACAAGCCCGACGTGCGCTTCGTCGCGCACCTCGATATGCCCAAGAACATCGAGGCCTACTACCAGGAGACCGGGCGCGCCGGGCGCGATAGCCTCGCCGCCGACGCCTGGATGGCCTACGGCCTGCAAGACGTGGTCAACCAGCGCCGCATGATCGACGAGAGCCCGGCCGGCGAGGAGTTCAAGCAGGTGCAGCGCGGCAAGCTCGATGCGCTGCTGGGTCTGGCCGAAGCGATCGACTGTCGGCGCGTGCGGTTGCTGAGGTATTTCGGCGAGGACTACCAACGGGCGCTATCGCCTGACGATACAGAGGGGTCGGCCGATGCAACACCCCGGCCGGTCCTGCGTTGCGGCAATTGTGACAACTGCCTGTCGCCGGCCCAGGTCTGGGACGCGACCGATGCGGCGCGCAAGCTGCTCAGCACCATCTACCGGGTGCAGCAGGCCAGTGGCATCACCTTCGGCGCCGGCCATATCATGGACATCGTGCGTGGCAAGAAGACCGAGAAGGTAACGCAACACGGACATGCGGAACTGAGCACCTTCGGCATCGGTACCGCATTCAGCGAACAGCAGCTGCGCAGTGTGTTGCGCCAGCTGATCGCGATCAATGCGGTGCAGGTGGACACCGAAGCCTTCAACACACTGAAGCTGACCGGGGGTTCGCGCGCGGTGCTCAAGGGCGAGGTACTGGTACAACTGCGGTTGTCGGCGGCCGCGCCAGCCGAGCAGAGCCGGCGGCGGGCCGGCAGGGGTGTTGTGGTCAAGGCGCCAGTGGCGCTCGACGATACCGCGCAACAGCGTTACGAGGCCCTGCGGGCCTGGCGGGCCGAAGTGGCGCGCGAACACAACCTGCCGGCGTACGTGATCTTCCACGACGCGACGCTGGCGGCCATTGCGCAACGTGCGCCGCATACGCTGGACGACCTGCAAGGTATCAGCGGCATCGGCGCGCGCAAACTCGAAGCCTATGGTGAGGCGGTGTTGCGGGTGGTTGCGCCTTGAATAGGCACTGACGGCCGGCTACCGGCGCGTCAGCGCAATCCGCGCCGGCACGCCCTCTTTTTGCCGGCCGGATCGGGCAACCGTGGCAGGTAAAGGTGTCAGTTCGGCCAATGTCATGCCGTCCAGCACCTGGAAATAGGCCTGCAATGCGTCCTGGAACACATGCTTGAGCCGGCACACCGGTGTCAGTGTGCAGGTATCGGTGGTCGCATCGAAACACTCGACCAGCCGGAAATCGGTCTCCGCCGCGCGCACGATATCGCCAACGCGGATCGAGTCTGCCGCTTGCAGAAGGCGCAGTCCGCCGCCGCGTCCACGCGTGGTCTCGATCACTCCCTGGCGCGCCAGATCGTTGACGACCTTCATCAGGTGGTTCTTCGACAACTGGTAATGCTCGGCCAGTTCGGCGATCGTCACCCGGCGCTGCGGATGGGCGGCGCAGTACATGAGCACGCGCAGGCTGTAGTCGGTGTATTCGGACAGGCGCATCGAAGTCCTTGAAGATGCATAAAGTATATTGCTTCAAACAGCCACAAGCGCTAAGATGCGTCATCTGTGCATGTTAAAGACTGAGCCCGGCCTTGCAGCGGACATCGGACGCGAACCATCATGAAGACGCTGATTCACACCATCGCCGAAGCACCGGCCCCCACGACGGACACCGGCCAGGGGTGGCCGGTTTTGCGACTGGGTTTCCGCCCGTTCTACCTGGCGGCTGCGCTGTTCGCGGCACTGGCCATTCCGGCCTGGGTGTTAATGTTCCTGGGGCGTGTCGCATGGACGCCGGTGCTGCCGGCACATCTATGGCACGCCCATGAGATGTTGTTCGGTTTCGCAGCCGCGGTGATCGTCGGTTTTCTGATGACCGCCGGCAAAGCCTGGACCGGCCTTCCGACACCACGCAGCGGCGCGCTGGCTGCCCTTGTGCTGCTATGGCTGGGCGCGCGGGTGGCCGCATTCCTGGCGCCCTATCCGGTGTTTGCGGCGCTGGACCTGTTGCTGCTGCCAGTCGTCGCGGTCGTGCTGTTGCGCCTGCTGCTGCGTGCCGGTAACCGCCGCAACCTGCCGCTGGCCGGCTTGCTGGGTCTGCTGGCACTGGCCAATCTCGTCTTCCACCTGTCCGTGCTGGGCTATCTGGACCTGCAACCGGTACGCGCGTTGTACGCGGCGCTGGCGCTGATCGTATTGATCGAAAGCGTGATGGCAGGCCGCGTGGTCCCGGCCTTCACGATGAGTGCGATTCCCGGACTGCGGCTCAGGCTCGATCCCCGCATGGAAAAGGCGACCGCGGCTGTGACTGTGTCGGCCCTGTTGGCGTGGGTGTTCGCGCCATCGAACGCGATCAGCGCGCTGCTGCTGATGCTGGCGGCCGTGATGCAACTCGCGCGGCTGGCCGCGTGGAAACCCTGGCGCACCCGTGGCAGGCCGATCTTGTGGATCCTGCACCTGTCCTACGCCTGGATCCCGGTCGGATTCCTGCTGCTGGCGATGGGGCTGGCGGGATGGATGACCGCGTCCGCCGGCATCCATGCGCTCGCCATCGGCGCCACTGGCGGCCTGATCATCGGTATGGTGACCCGCACGGCGCGCGGCCACACCGGGCGGCCGCTGCTGGCCTCGCCGCTCGAGGTCGCAGCCTATTCGCTGATCATGCTGGCCGCCCTGCTCCGGGTGGTCGTGCCGCTGCTGGCGCCGCAGTGGCTGGTGGCCAGCCTGGTCGCGGCGGCATTGGCCTGGTCGCTTGCATTCATGCTGTATCTGGCACGTTTCACGCCCTGGCTGCTGAGCGCCAGAATCGATGGCAAGGACGGCTGAGCTGGTGCCGCGTTGCAGCACGCAAGGTCCGAACTTCCTGGTCATCGAGCCGAACGACTGCATCGACTGCGCGAGTCAAATCACCGGCACCTCCAGCAACTCGATCGGGTCGCCGTATCGCGCCGCGAGCTCGACCACCTCCGGGTCGCGCAACGCACACAGGAAGCCCTGGTCGATCAGGGTCTGGTCGCCGGCCTTGACGGTAGCGTCGAGCATCACCAGGTCCATGTGCACCGGCGGCTCTTCCCAATCGGGCATGACGCGGCGGATATAGTCGCTGGGCCGGATCAGGTCGATGCCGAAATGCAGCGCGCCCGGCGCGTTCGAACCTGCCGGGTAGATCGTGTGGCGCGGTGCCTTGGGGTTGAAGCCGCAGCCACCGCCCTCGATCAGGCGACCGCCCACCAGCATGTCGCGCAGGATCCTGGCTTCGTCGGACTCACCGTCCACCCGCGATACATGCTCGCCCTCGAACACCACGCCGATCCGCTCCCGGAATGGTTCGGCAAAGCCGATCGCCCATTGCGGAAACAACACGCCGGACATGGGGGTCACGCGGCTCATGTCGTTCTTGACCGCGTTGTGGTCCCACAGGTTCGGGCCGTGGGTCGGCAGGTAGTGGACATACGCGCCGTCCTCGTCGGCGGTCATCTTGCCGCGCCAGCGGTTGGTGGAGAGCTGATTGGCACACATCTCGGGGGTGAAATGGATCCGGAAATCGCTGCCACGCGCGTCGCTGAAATGCAGGTCGAATGCCTGCTCCTTCGGGTAGCGTGCCGCGGTGGCCCGGTTCAACGCGCCGATGATGTCGATCGGGAACCTTGCCTGCGCGGTGTGCAGCAGATCCAGGTTGCGGAAATAGGTGATCTTGACCCAGCGCTGGCCCTTGCGGCGCAGCGCGATACACAGCGGATCTAGGATCGAGCAGAACCAGGTGGACACGACGAAGCTGGCGTCCTCCAGCAGCGCCTGCACATTCTTCGGCACCTCGGTGACCCGGGTGCTGGGCTCCATGTAGACCCGCAGGGTGGCGCCACGTGCCTGCGCCAGGCCGCTCACCGCATCGATGACCCGGCGATCCAGCAATGGGTCGGCCAGGAACAACACCCGGTCGCCCGGGCGGATCGCGAACACCCGGTTGAAGTTGTCCAGCGCCTGGAAAAAATGGCGGGTCGCGGTCTGTGCCGGGTCCGCCGCCGGTGGCAGGCCGACCCATCGGCCGGCGTTGGCGACAGCTGCGCTCGAAATGGCCGGGTTCATCGCGTCAATCCACCGATGCGCCAGACCGTTTCACGGCGGCGCCCCAGCGCTCGATCTCCCGTGCCACATGGTCTTTCAGGTCCTGCGGACTGCCTCCCACCACGTCGGCACCACGCGACGCCAGCTGGCTGCGCAGCTCGGGGTCGGCCAGGGCCTTCTGGATGGCGGCATTGATCTGGTCCACCACGGCTTTCGGCGTGCCAGCCGGAGCGAAGATGGCGTCCCAGGCGCTGACGTTGAAGCCGGGCAGGCCGGACTCCGCGATGGTGGGAATGTCCGGAAAGCTGCCGACACGGCTGGCGGTGCTCACCGCCAGGCCCTTGAGCTTGCCGCCACGAACCTGCGGCGCGGTATTGGGCATCACGTCGATCATGAAATCGACCTGCCCGCCCATGACGTCGGTGATCGCCGCGGCACCACCGCGGTAGGGAATATGCACCACCGCCAACCCGGCTTGTGCCTTCAGGATCTCCCCCGAAAGATGCGACGTGGTGCCGTTGCCAGCCGACGCAAATGTGTACTTGCCCGGTGCGCCCTTGAGCATCTTGATCAACTCGGCCATCGAGTTGACCGGCAGGCCGGGCCGGATCACGACCAGCGCCGCAATCGAGGTCAGCCGGCTGACCGGCTCGAAGTCCTTCAGGGCATCGAAACCCGGCTTCTTGTACAGCGTCTGGTTGATGCCGTGCGTGCCGTTGGTGCCGTAGAGCAGGGTGTAGCCATCGGCGGCTGCCCGGGTGGCGGCCATGCTGCCGACATTCCCGCCCGCGCCGGCAAGGTTCTCGAACACGATCGGCTGGCCGAGCTCGTTGCCGACCCGGGTCATGACCAGCCGCGCGAGGTTGTCGCCGCCGCCACCGGCCGGAAAAGGCACGATGACCTTGATGGGTTTGCTCGGAAACGTTTGCGCCCAGGCAAACGGGCTGATCGCGCTGCCGGCCAGGGCGGTCAGGGCAAGGCGTCGGGACATGGACATGGTGGTCTCCTTGGTTGTAATCGGGATCGAGAGCAAAAAATTGCATGCAATTCTAGGCTTCAAATGCGATGTAACCGGAAATGGTGCGCATTCTGCATGCATTAAGCACCAGGACGATCCGGCTAGACTCCAGCGATGGCCACCCAGATCCTGCATGTCGTCAGCGAATTGCGCCGTCGCATCCTGGCCCGTGAATTGCTGCCGGGGGAGCGGCTGGTGGAACTGGGACTGGCGGCCGAGCTGGGGGTGTCTCGCACCCCGATCCGGCTGGCATTCGAGGAGCTGGAAAAACAGGGATTCCTCGAACGCCTGCCGACACGCGGCTTTAGGGTACGCGAACTGACCGTGGACGATATCTCGGACGCGATCGATGTGCGCGGCGTGCTCGAGGGCATGGGCGCGCGGCTGGCGGCCGAAAAACCGCTCAAGTACGAGGCGCTGGGCGTCCTGCAGGCGTGCATTGCAGAAGGTCGCGCGCTGCTGGCCACGGCGGCTGGTGACGCGGACACCGTCGATCTTGCGCGCTGGATACCGATGAACGCCTGCTTCCATGCCACGCTGATGGCTGCCGCCGGCAACCGCGCCTTGACGTCGGCACTGGAGCATGTCGGCAAGGCCCCGCTGGCCAGCGCGGCCGCGCTCAGCCTTGGTGGTGCACGGCCAGCCCTGGAGCGCGCGTTTCTGCAGCGGGCGCAGCAGGACCATGAAGACATCCTGGGCGCGCTGACCGCGCGCGAGGGCGCGCGCGCCGAGGCCTTGATGCGGGAGCATGCGCGGCGCAGCCGTGACAACAAGCGCGAACTGCTGACCGGAAGCCGTTTGCAGCCAGGTTGACAGGCACGTCCCGGCGCTGTCAGCATGGACCGGTCCGCAGCCATGCCGGTGCGGACGCCATCGAGGAGCACACGCCATGACTGTCCTGTTCCGAGGCCTTGGGGCCGTATTGATATCCGGCCTGGTCGCCTGTGCCTGGCTGGCGCCGATGGATCCGCCCGCGATGCAGCGGGTGGACGAGGGCCTCAAGCGCGCCCTGGTCAGTTTTGCCACCGCACGCGCGCTCAACGGTGTGATCTCCGTCGCACAGGGAACCGAGCTGTCGCTGCAGCCGGCCGGTGTGGGCGCGACCTTTGCACCCGGACAGTTGCTTGATCCGGTGAACGATCTGGTCGAACGTTTTTCAGACCTGATGCTGGGCGCCAGCGTGTTGTTCGGTGCCCAGAAGGTCCTGCTCGGCGTCGGTGGTTATTGGCCCATCTCCGCATTGCTGACGCTGGTTGCGCTGGTCTGGGCTGGTTTGTGGCTGGGGCGACGCGACATCGCGCCCTGGTTGTCGCGCCTGCTGGTGCTGCTCGTGATGCTGCGTTTCGCGGTGCCGGCGGTGACCCTGGGCACCGACCTGGTGTGGCAGAACTTCCTGGCCGAGGACTACCGCGTCAGCCAGCAGGCCATCGATGCCACCTCGATCGACGCAGCCGGCAGCGACGCGGCCGTGCAACCCGAGCCAGCTGCTCCCAGTGTGCTGGAGCAGATGCGTCGCTGGTTCTCGCACACCACCGACGTGCGGGCGCGTTTCAACGAACTCCAGCAGACGCTGGAGAGGGCGACCGAGCACCTGATCCGGTTGATGGTGGTGTTTGTGCTGCAGACGCTGGTGGTGCCGGCCGTGTTGCTATGGGCCATGTGGAGCTGGACCCGCAGCCTGTTCGAGCCGCGCGGTCGCTAGGGCGCATCGACGTTGCAGGCGGCGCTCCTCGACCTGCGGGGCCATCGGTGGGTGCAGAGCCTGTGGTCGCCGACTGACTTGGTGCGGATGGCCTGGGTTTTGTGGATCGCTCGCGCGTGGATCGTTCGCGCGCGGGTTGATTGACAATCGCTGCGACAGCGCTGGCAGGTATTGGCCAGCCCATGAGGAGCCGCCTGTGCATGAGATGACGATCGCCGAACTCGCCCCGCTGATCCGGCAGCGCAAGCTGACACCGCTCGATGTCACCCGCGCGCTGCTGGACCGCATCGAAGCCTTGGACGGCCGGCTCAAGGCTTATGCCACGGTGACGGCCGAACTGGCGTTGCGGCAGGCGGCGCAGGCGCAGGAGGAGATCGCGCGCGGCCACTACCGCGGGCCGCTGCACGGTGTGCCGGTGGCGGTCAAGGACCTGTGCGATACCGCGGGAATCCGCACGATGGGGGGCACCGGCGTCTTCGCCGATCGTGTGCCGCCGCACGATGCCACGGTCGTGGCGCGCCTGCGCGAAGCTGGCGCGGTTTTGCTCGGTAAACTGAATCTGACCGAAGGCGCGATGGCCGGTTATCACCCGGACTTCGCGGTGCCGGAGAACCCCTGGCGGCCCTCGCATTGGGCGGGTGTCTCTTCCAGTGGTTGTGGCGCAGCGACAGCGGCCGGCCTGGCCTATGCCACCATCGGGACCGACACCGGCGGCTCGATCCGCCACCCGTCGGCGGCTTGCGGCGTCGTCGGGCTCAAGCCCACCTGGGGCCGTGTCAGCCGCCATGGCGTGCTGCCGCTGGCGCCGTCACTCGACCATGTCGGCCCGATGACACGCAGCAGCCGAGACGCCGGCATCGTGCTGGCAGCGATCGCCGGGCGGGATGCGCAGGACCCGACTTCGCTGGCCGATCCGGTGCCCGACATGGCTGCCTGCCTGGGACAGGGCGTACGGGGCTTGCGTATCGGCTGGGATGCGCAGTATGCGTCGGTCGACCTGGCGCCCGATTACACGCAATCGCTGGTGCAGGCGGTGCGGGTGCTGCAGGGCCTGGGCGCGCAGATGGTCCCGGTTTCGATGCCGGCGCGGTTGCGCGAGTACCTTCCAGCCTGGGCCGTGCTGTGCCAGGTCGAGGCGGCCGAAGCCCATCGGGCCTGGTTCCCGGAGCATGCTGCTGTCTATGGCCCGTTCTTTCGCCAATGGCTGGAACAGGGGCGGGCGTTCGAGGCGATCGATTATGTGCATGCGCATCACCTGCGGCTGCAATGCGCTGGCGACTTGCACGCGATGATGCGCGATATCGATCTGCTGCTGTGTCCGTCGACACCACGCGAGGCGTTTGTGGTCACCCCCGGTTTCTCCTACGGCCCGATTCCGCCCGGGCGCGATCCGTGGCATGCGCGCTACACCGCGCCGTTCAATTTTTCCGGCCTGCCCACGCTGTCGGTGCCGTGCGGCCTGTCCGCAACCGGCCTGCCGCTGTCGCTCCAGTTCGTCGGTCACGCGCTGCGTGAGGACCAGCTGGTGGGCGCTGGCCATGTTTTCGAGCAAGAGACCGGTTGCCTCGACCTGCATCCTGCGTGCTGGTGAGGTTGTCGCTGGCTCTGCACAAGAGGCAGACCCAGGCCGGTATCCCACAACCCGCGAGCGGTTTTTGAGCGAAATTTCCAAGAATGACGGGTGTCATGGGTTATCCTGATTCAAATTGCTGCATCGCAACATGCCCGCCACTGTCGAATCCTTGCAACTCGGCCTCGAAGATCTTCTCGGGGAGATGTACTTTGCCCGCCGCAATGGTGATTTGGGTCGCTTGGCGTTGCTTGCCTATTGCGAGGCGCGCCGTTGGGCTCGCGTAGCGGGTGAGCAAGCACTGGCAGACCAGTCTTCGGGCCTGATTCATAACAGCCCGCACGCCAACCGCGACGAGTTCATCGCGCAGATCGACGCGTTGATCGACGAACTGGAAAATGCAGGTCTCCGCCTCGGTCAGCCTGCGCAGCAGCGGCCCACGCTGGATTTCGAGTCCACGGCGCCCGGCAGTTGCTGAGCTTGCGGACAGCTGCCGGGGCAGTCTGCCCAGCACTCCCGATGTCGATGTGCCAGTGATGGTGCGACACTGCACCGCACGAACGACTACGGCAGAAAGCCGATCGACCGGCTCTCCCGCACCTCTGGCTTGAGCCGGTGCTCAGCCTCGAGTTGCTCAAGAAACTCCAGCGGTTCGAGCGTGGAGTCGAGGATCACGGCCTGTCGTTTCACAGCCGCGAAGTCACCGGGGCATAACTGCTCCAGCAGGGCCAGCCGGGTCTGCATGGCCGCGTCCAGACACTGCGCGTCACCTGCCAGGGCCTCGGTCACGAACATCTGGACCCGTTGCTCCCGCCCAAGCGGCTTGAAACGGATTTTGAAGGTGAAGCGCCGCAAGGCGGCCTGGTCCAGTCGCTCGAACAAATTGGTGGTGCAGATGAAGACCCCTGGGAAACGCTCCATGCCCTGCAACATCTCGTTGACCTCGCTGACCTCGTAGTTGCGCTGAGCGCCGCGGCGGTCCTGCAGGAAGCTGTCGGCCTCGTCGAGCAGCAGCACCGCTTTTTCGGCCTGCGCCTCGCGGAACATGGCTGCCATCTGCTGCTCGGTCTCGCCGACATACTTGCTCATCAGGTCGCTGGCCTGCTTGACCATCAAGGGCTGGCCCAACTCCTGCGAGATATGGCGCGCCAGCGCCGTTTTGCCGCTTCCCGGCGGGCCATGGAAACACAGGGTGCCATGGCCGCGCGCGCGCAGCGCCTGAACCACGCGCGGCAAGGCGAAACGGCATTCCACATGCAGGTTGGACAGGTCGTACTGGGTCACCATCTGCTGCGCCGGATCGGGTTCAGTGTCCTTGCCCAGCGCGAGGTCGGCATTGCGCAACTGGCGTTCGATCAGCTTCTCGCAGGTCTGCGCATCCGGTGGCAGGCTGGCCGCCGGATGGGCCAGCCCGGCAAACCGCACCGCGGTGCGGATCTGCGCCGGCGTCAGGCCCTTGCGTCCGGCCAGCCGGGCGACAAACGCGTCCGACACTGCAACACCATCGAGTGTCTTGCGCACCACGCCTTCGCGCGCGCCGGGCGGCGGCGACTTGAGCTCGAGGTGATAGGCGAACCGGCGCCGGAACGCCGGGTCGATCTGCTCGATCCGGTTCGTGACCCAGATCGTGGGCACGTTGTTCGACTCCAGGATCTGGTTCACCCAGGCCTTGCCGCTGACGCTGCCATTGCTCGGTGCCGCAATCTGCTCTGCACGCGCCAGCAGCTGCGCCGCCTCGCTGGAGATCGGCGGGAACACATCCTCCACCTCGTCGAACAACAAGGCGGCGTTCTCGCTGCCCTTGAGGAAGACCTGTGCGATCTGCAGCGAGCGATAACGGTCGCGCCCGCTCAGCGAATTGCCGTCGCGATCGGCGTATTCGACTTCGAACAGTTCTAGGCCCGCGGCCTGTGCCACGACCTTGGCCAGCTCCGTCTTGCCGGTGCCGGGCGGCCCGTACAGCAGCACGTTGACACCGCACTCCTTGCGCGCGACGGCATTGCCCAGCAAGGCGCACAGCACGTCGGTGTCATCCTGGACGAACTGGAAATCGTCGGTCGACAACGCACTCTTGCTCGAGGGCCGGGTGAACACGGCCATCAGTTCGGCGCGATCGCGGTATTCGCGCATCAGCACCGGCGGCAATTTTTCGCTGACCTTCATCAGGTCGGCCAGGTCGGTGATGTTGTGTTCGGAGATCAGATTCTCGATCAGACCGATGCGCTCCAGGCGAGAGCCGGCGCGCAGCGCCTCGCCGACCTCGCTGGCACTGACCTGCGCCAGTTCCGCGATGGCGGCGTAGGCTTCGGGCGCGTTGCTGACCTTGAACTCCACCAGGATGCTGCGCAGATCGCGCTGGTAACGCGCCAGCGTGCCGTACAGCAGCAAGGCGCGTTCTGCCTTGTTGAGCTGCAGCAACCCGGCCAGCGCATCGATATTTTTCTCGACCAGCGTCGATTGTTTCTTCAGGCTCTGGGTCAGCCAGTCACCGGTGACCGACAGCAGTGAAATCAGGTCCTTGGGTTGGTCCTTGGCGTACTCGTCCAGATAGAAGAACAGCGTGCCTTCTTCGTAGGGCCCGCGCCAGACGCCGTAGCGGGACAGGAATTCGGCGTCGCGCAGATTCTCGTGCCCTTGCCAGTTGTCATTGCCGACGCAGCGACGTTGCAGGAATTCCCGCACCCGGCCGAGCACCGGTACCGGCCACACCAGATGCCGTCCGGCCAGCGCAACCACGCTGTTGAGATCGCGTCGGACGTTGAAGTTCGAACCGCGCCGCGCGGCAAGCGTCAACACGAAATGCGAGCACATCAGGTCCAGCACCGGCGCGCCCTTGAGCCCCGGCGATGGAAGAACCATCCGGCTTGAGTGATCGGTCACCAAACGTTTTGCCATCGCCACCTCCAACACCTTCGTGCGTGGCAAAGACCATAACCCAGTCCGTCGGTCGATGGAAGACCCGACTCCAAATAAGGGAATCGACTCCGGCGACTGCATCGGAGTCCTGCGGAAAAGCCGCCGCAAGCGCGACCATCGCAACACCCGGGCGATTCGGCTAAGCTGTCGCGCATGGAACTACCGCAATTGCAGGCCGCTCTGGCCCTTTATTTCGCGCCCTGGGTGCAGGCCCTGGGGCTGCGCGTCGAACAGGCCGATGGCGATGGCGTTCTGGTGCGCCTGCCGCTGCAGCCGCAGTTGGCGCGTGAGGGCGGCATGGTCTGCGGACAGGCGATGATGGCGGCCGCCGACACTTGCATGGTGCTGGCGCTGATGCAACACTGGGGCGCGTTCAAGCCATGTACGACGGTGCAGATGAACAGCAGTTTCCTCAAACCGCTGGCCGGCCAGGACGGCGTGATCCAGGCCCGCCTGATCCGGGTAGGCAAGTCGCTGGCATTTGGCGAGATCGACGTTCGCGGCGCGCATGACGGCCGCAGCGTGTGCCGGGCCACGACCACGTATGCCCTGCTCTAGCAACGAGATGCTCTGCTTGCGGGTGGTGTTCACGCGCGGCCGGCCGTCGTGATGCGCATCGTGTTGCGATGGCTGTTGCTGGCGCTGCTGATGACGCCGCTGCTGCTGCTCGCGGCGCTGTTTGTGGCGATTGACGACAAACCGTCGATCACCGGACAGGCAGCCTTGACTCCCGCCCACGTCGAACGGGCGCGCTGGTTGCTTGCACGCAACGATCCGCGACGCATGCGTGCCGGGGTGCTGCGAACGGTCGTCGTGTCGCAGGAGGACCTCGACCTGGCGGCGAACTACCTGGCCAACCGGTATCTGGGTGGTGCCAGCCGCATCGTGCTGCAGGATGGCCGGGCCACCGTGGTCGCCAGCCTGGCGTTGCCGGCCAATCCGTTGGGTCGCTTCATCAACCTGGAGGCGGCGCTGCGCGAGACTGCGACGCTGCCACGTTTTGAGCATCTGCGCCTGGGCCGGTTACCGGTGCCGGCATTCCTGTGCAACTGGTTGCTTGACATCGGCATGGCGCGACTGCAGGCCAGCACGCAATTCAATGCGGCGGCAGACGTGATAAAGCAGGTGCGTTCGCGCAACGGATTCCTGAGCGTCAATTTCGAGTGGAGCGACGCGGTGCCGGGGCAACTCAAGGCAGCGCTGGTCGGGCCGCAGGAACAGGAGCGTTGGCGCAGCTACCAGGAACGACTGGCGCAGTTGACTGGCCAGTCTGGTGCGTTGCGGATCCTGCGCATGGAGCAGTTGCTCGGTCCGCTGATGCAGTTGGCGGTGCAGCGTTCAGCCCAGGGCGACCCTGTGGCCGAGAGCCGCGCCGCATTGATCGTGCTGGCGTTCTATGTCAACGGCAAAGGCCTGGCGGCGCTGGTGCCGGCCGCGCGCGAGTGGCCGGTGGCGCAGCGCCACATGGTGACGCTGCAGGGCCGTGTCGACTTCCCGCAGCATTTCACGATATCTGCGGCGCTGGCCGCCACGGCCGGCAGCCCGTTGTCCAACGTGGTGGGGCTGTACAAGGAATTGGACGACGCGCGCGGCGGCAGCGGGTTTTCGTTCAATGACATTGCGGCCGACCGCGCCGGAACCCGGTTTGGCGAGCTGGCGGTATCCGGTCTGCCGGCATTCGGGCGTATCACACAGGCGGTCGCCAATGGCTTGCGCGAGAGCGACCTGATACCCGATGTGCGCGATCTGCCCGAGTTCCTGTCCGAGGCGGAGTTCAAGCGCCGCTTCGGCGGTGTCGGTGAGCCGCGGTATCAGGCGATGATGGCCAGCATCGAGCGACGGATCGCGGGCTTGCCGCTGTATCGTTGAGCCGGTCTTCGCGCCTGGGCGTGGGCGAATGACAGAGCGAATCGGCCCGGCTGTCGCAGGGCCATCGTCGACCCGGTTGTCGATGGAGATAAAATCGTGCGGCTTTCCAGGCAATCGATAACAAGGAAACCCATGTCCGCAAGCCCCACCGAGCATGACAAGCCGTCCGACGACCCGGTCGAAAGGATCGTGCCCCTGATGCCGCTGGTGCTGCCGGTCGCGGGTGGCGTCTTGATTTTCCTGCTGGCCTTCATCGCCGTGTTCATGGCCTGACGGCTGAACCCAGCACCAGGGCGCCCGCCCGATCGTCACGCGGCCCGGCACCGCCCCCGCATGCACATCACCGGCGACAGCAGCGCGCCACGAACGCCATGCCACGTTATCTTGGCGCGCGTACATATCCCCCCGTCGTTTACGTCACCGCTGTCCGATGCGGGCCAGCCAGACCCGTTTCGTGCATAACCCAATGCACGCTTTGCATAACGTTTGCCTCCGTGTTCTCGCTGAATCCGGTTTGGATTCATAGAATCGGCACAAGGGTCGTCTCCCAAGGACGGCCCCTTTTTTTCCGTGCGATGGTGTCGGCGCGTGCGTGATCCGCAAGCTCACCCAGCCCCGCACTGGGTGACTCATCCCTTTGTCGCCTCCATCGAACGAGCCGTTTTTTTCAAAATGGGTGCCGACGGGTATGTGGCCATCGAATTGAGCGTTTCGAAAAAGCAGCTTCCCTATCTCTGGAGTTTCCGATGAATACACGTGCCGAGCCGGCGGTGGTGCTGGACCCACCACCGTATGTGACGAACAAGGCCTTGATCGCCTGGGTTGCGGAAATCGCCTCGTTGGTCTTGCCCGACAAAGTGGTCTGGTGCGACGGCTCCGACGCGGAGTACGACCGCATGTGCCAGCAGTTGGTCGATGCCGGCACGTTCCACAAGCTCAACCCGGTCAAGCGGCCCGACTCCTACCTCGCCCGATCCGATCCGGGCGACGTGGCCCGCGTCGAGGACCGGACCTTCATCTGCGCGCCAACCCAGGAGGAAGCGGGCCCCACCAACAACTGGATGGCGCCAGAGCAGATGCGGGCGGTGCTACAGCATGGCCAGGCCGACGGCACGCCCGGTCTGTTTGCCGGCTGCATGCGCGGCCGTACCCTGTACGTGGTGCCGTTTTCGATGGGCCCGATCGGCTCGCATATCGCACATATCGGCATCGAGTTGTCCGACAGCCCGTATGTCGTGGTCAACATGAAGATCATGACGCGCATGGGCCGTGCGGTGTACGAAGTGCTCGGAGAAGACGGTGCATTTGTTCCGTGCGTGCATTCGGTCGGTGCACCGCTGGCGCCGGGCCAGCAGGACGTCGCCTGGCCGTGCAACAAGACCAAATACATCGTGCACTATCCGCAGACGCGCGAAATCTGGTCGTACGGTTCGGGTTACGGCGGCAATGCTTTGCTGGGCAAGAAGTGTTTTGCGCTGCGCATCGCCTCCACCATGGGCCGGGCCGACGCGCACGATGGTGCACCGGGCTGGCTGGCCGAGCACATGCTGATCCTGGGTGTACAGAACCCGCAGGGCAAGAAATACCACGTCGCGGCGGCATTCCCCAGTGCCTGCGGCAAGACGAACTTCTCGATGATGGTGCCGCCCGCGGCATTCGACGGCTGGAAGGTCACGACCATCGGCGACGACATCGCCTGGATCAAGCCGCACGCCGATGGCCGCCTGTATGCGATCAACCCGGAAGCCGGTTATTTCGGCGTCGCGCCCGGCACCAGCATGCGCACCAATCCGAACTGCATGGCCAGCCTCAAACATGGCGTGATCTTCACCAACGTCGCGTTGACCGATGATGGCGACGTCTGGTGGGAAGGTATGGAGGAGGACACCGGCATGATTCCCGAGCACCTGATCGACTGGCAAGGCAAGGACTGGACTGCGCAGATCGCGCTGCAGAACGGTGTCGGCGGCAAACGCAAGCCCGCAGCACATCCAAACGCCCGCTTCACGGTGGCTGCCACCAACAACCCGGCGCTCGATGCCGCCTGGGACGACCCGACCGGTGTGGCGATCGACGCCTTCATCTTCGGTGGTCGCCGTTCCACGACGGTGCCGTTGATCACCGAGGCCCGCAACTGGGTCGACGGTGTCTACATGGCGGCGACCATGGGATCGGAGACGACGGCCGCCGCCGCCGGACAACAAGGCGTGGTGCGGCGCGACCCGTTCGCGATGTTGCCGTTCATGGGTTACAACATGAGCGACTATTTTCAGCACTGGCTGCAGATGGGCGAAAAACTGACCGCTGCAGGCGCCAAGCTGCCCCGTATCTACACCACCAACTGGTTCCGCAAGGGCGCCGATGGCAAGTTCGTCTGGCCCGGTTACGGCGAGAACATGCGCGTGCTCGCCTGGATGATCGACCGACTGGAAGGGCGCTGCACCGGCAGCGAACACGTGTTCGGCGTCAGCCCGGCGTATGGCGAGCTGAACTGGAGCGGGCTGGATTTCACGCCCGAGCAGTTCGCCAACGTGACCAGTATCGACAAGACCGCCTGGACTTCCGAACTCGCGCTGCATACCGAGTTGTTCGCGCAGCTCGCCTACCACCTGCCGCCGCAGTTGCAGGAAACCCGGCAACGCATCGAGAACCGGCTGGCGGCTTGATCACGGCTGATATTGCAGATGTTGTGGCAAGCCATACATCGGTTCGGCCTGAAGTTCTCGGGCCCTCGCGCGGTGACCATCGCCAGCGGCGTCTATGCGCCGCAGCTGCTGTTGGCGCGTCCCTTGCCGCTGGAGGTGCCACCTGAGCATATCGACGCGTTGTGGCACAACCGGCAGGACGCCGGCAGCGCGCACCGTTGGCTGCGCGACGCCGTCATGCGTGCCGCGGCGCCACGGATCGGTGCGTTGGCGGCATGAAGATCCAGTTGCTGTCGGACCTGCATCTCGAGGTCCATCCCCACTTCATTGCGCAGCCGGCTGCAGGTGCAGACCTGCTGGTACTGGCCGGCGACATCGGTTCTTACCAGCACGGCTCGTTGCTGGCCGATGCGGACTTCGGCCTGGCGCGATTCTCGCCACTGCGGGGTTGGCCGACGCCGGTGCTGTTCCTGCCGGGCAACCATGAATACGATGGTCTGGACTTCGATGTCGCCCATGCGCGGCTGCGCGAGACCTGCGAGCGGCTGGGCTTGGTGTGGCTCGAGCGCGAGGTGGTTGCGATATCCGGTGTACGTTTTGTCGGAACCACCTTGTGGACCGATTTCGACGCCTTGTCACCGGGGCCAGACGATCCGGGTGCGACGCTGGCGCAGCAATTGCGCGCGCGCGACAAGGCATTCAGGGCGGCCAATTTCTATCTGCGCAAGAACAGCTGCCGGCGTGGCTCGATGCCGATGCTGGCGCCTGAGTTGCGCGAACAAGGCTTGCTGTGCCAGCAGTGGCTGCGTGATGCGCTGGCGCAACCGCATGACGGCCCGACCGTGGTCGTGACCCACTTCGCACCCAGCCTGCGCAGTGCCGATCCGCGTTACGGTCTGACGCCGGGTACGGCGGGTTTCTGCAACGCACTCGACGAACTGCTGCTGCAAGCCGACCTTTGGCTGCACGGCCACCTGCACGCCGCCAGCGACTATGTGCACAATGGTTGCCGGGTCGTGGCCAACCCGTTGGGTTATGCGCGCAAGAACGAACAGTCGGCGTTTCAGGCTTGCGGGTGCATTGTGCTCGATACACGATCGCGCGCCCAGACACCGATGTTTGATGTGTGTCAAGATCGCGCGGCCGGCGCAGCATAGACTGGCTCGATCCATCGAGAGAAACACACACATGAAAATCCTGCTTGCTGTCGACGGCAGCGCCTTTACCAAGAAGATGCTGGCGTACCTCGTGACGCACAAGGAAACCTTCAGCGGAGACAACAGCTTCACGCTGCTCACCGTCCAGTCGGCCATTCCCCCGCGGGCGCGCGCGGCGCTGGGCAAGGAGATGATCGATCAATACCAGCTCGACGAGGCCGAGCGCGTGTTGTCGCCTGTGACGAAATTCCTGGTCCGCCATGATATCGACGCCAAGACCGCCTGGAAGGTCGGTCACGCTGGCGAACAGATTGCCAAGTTTGCCGACTCCGGCAAGTTCGACCTGTTGGTGATGGGGTCACACGGCCATGGCGCGCTGGGCAACCTCGTGATGGGTTCAGTGGCCACGAAGGTGCTGGCGCACTGCAGCGTGCCGGTTTTGCTGGTGCGCTGAGCGCGCCGGTTTTTTCGAGGGCGCATCGGGCCGGAGCCCCTTGCGCCGTCGGTGGGCGTCAGTGAACCGATCGCGCCGCAGTGCTGCCGGGTTGAGGCCGGGTATGGAGCCCATCGAAGCAGGTGCCCATTACCAGATCGATGATTTCATCGTTCTGGTACTGGCCACCCATCTTCAGGAACTCCAGCACCGGATCGCAGGCCCGCGCATACAAGGTGTACAACACGGCGATCGCAGGCAACCGGTCGCTGATGGAGCCATCGGCCTGCGCCGCTTCGATCCAGGCGCCGAGGCGGTCGCTGACCTCGATCAGTCCGTCCATGTATTCGCGATTCTCCATCAGCGCGGCGCGTAGCGTGGAGTTCTGGCTCGGCAGCGACGGCATGTCTCCAGCAAGTTTCAATTGCATGGTCCAGCGTGTGACGGCGCGCAGGTTCTCCAGCGGTGGATCGGCATCGGACAGGCCCGCGCAAAATGCCTGCGCCTGGCGCATGACCCGCACCATGGCTGCCGCGGCCAGGTCTTCCTTGCTGGGGAAGTGCTTGTACAGACTGGCCTTGGCGATACCGACACGGGCAGCGACCTCATCGACCGTCATCGCGTCAAAGCCTTTTTCGGCCAAAAGCCGGTTGACCGCCTGGATGATGGCGTCTTCCCGAACCTTGAGCATTTGTGCCTTGAACGACACGCGGGGTGCAACACTGGTAAGCATGACGCGATTTTAGCCACTTCGGTTCAAGAAATGGACGCAATTGTCAATAACAGACTCATCGGTAATGTTTCGGCGGCCGGCCACATGATCGTGCAGGCCTGCACAGGCGCTGGATTTTGCAAGGGCTTGCAGGGTGTCGAGACAGCGCTCATGGGTTACGATACCCTGCTGTTTTCGACTGGACCTGCCATGGCTGAGCTGAGCCCGTTTCATCTTGCGTTCCCTGTCGCGTCGTTGTCCGATGCGCGCCAGTTTTATGGCGAGTTGCTAGGTTGCCCGGAAGGGCGATCGAGTGACGAGTGGGTGGACTTCGACTTCTTCGGCCACCAGATCGTGGCCCATCTGGCCCCGGACGAAGCCGGCCACAACGCGACCAGCGCGGTCGATGGCCACAACGTGCCGGTGCGGCACTTCGGTGTCGTGCTCGACATGCCGGTGTGGGCCCGACTGGCCGACAAGCTGCGAGCGGCCGGCACACGATTCGTCATCGAACCGTATGTGCGGTTCAAGGGCGAGGTCGGCGAGCAAGCCACCATGTTCTTTCATGATCCCAGCGGCAATGCGCTGGAATTCAAGGCCTTTGCCGATCGTTCCCGGCTGTTTGCAAAGTAACACGCCATGAGCCAAGCACGTGCTGCCTGGACCATCGATGTCGTCTCCGACGTCGTTTGCCCCTGGTGTTACATCGGCAAACGCAAGCTAGAAGCGGCACTGGAACAGGCGCGCAAAGCCGGCCTGGGTGAGCCCGAGGTGCGTTGGCATCCGTTCCAGCTCAATCCCGGCATACCCCTGGAAGGTATTTCGCGCAAGCAGTACCTGGAAGACAAGTTTGGCGGCCCGCAGCGTGCCACCGAGATCTATGCGCGGGTCAAGGCTGCCGGCAAGGCCGCGGGACTGGATCTCGACATCGACGGCATCACGCTGCAACCCAACACGCTGGCCGCCCATGCCTTGCTGGCCTTCGCTCAGCAACAGGGCGCCGTCATGGGAAACGACGTGAAGGAACGGCTGCTCAAGGCTTATTTTGTCGAGAACCGTTTCATCGGCAGCATTGATGAACTGGTGAAGATTGCCGACGAGGCCGGACTCGATGCCGAGGCCGCGCGCGCCTTCATCGGCGATCCGCAGCAGTTGCAGCAGGTCGCCACCGCCGACGCGCGTTACCGCGAGATGGGCATCGGCGGCGTGCCGTTTTTCATCTTCAATCAGAAGGTCGCTGTCTCCGGCGCCCAGGATCCGGCGCACCTGCTGGAGGCCATGCAGCAGTCACTGGCCCAGGCCTGACCCGCGCTGTGCTGTGCATTAGTTCACATCGGCCGCGCGCAATGCGTGGCTAGAATCATCGTGCTTTGTTGTTATTTTCAGTCACCAGGGGTTGTCATGTCGTTTGCGAAACCTATGTTGTCGGGTTGGGATGCCGTGGCTGCAGTCATGCGCAAGCTGGCGACCGTGGCGTTGTTGGGTGGGGCCGGTGTTGCTTCCGCCGGTTACGTGACCACCTTCAACCAGACGGCGATCAATGACATCTTCTCGCAGACGTCATTCGGTGGCTTCAATATCGACATCCGCTTCAACGACGCTTTGTCAATCGTCGCGCCGACCTTGCTCGACATCAACGACGATGCCGAGTTCATTGGCAACAACGGCTCTTCGCTCAGTTCGCTGGCCAACATGCTGGCGGTGCCGAACTTCACGGTTGCCGTCTTTTTCGTCGACAAGATCTCCCACTGCGGCGGCCCCGGCAGCAACATCATCGGGTGCGGCAGCAATCCGGGCGGGCTGATCGCCCTGAACTCGGCAGCCGCGGCCGGCAGTATCGGCTCGGTCTTGTTTGCCCATGAGTTGGCTCACAACCTGGGCCTGGAGCACCTGACGGTCAGCGGTAACCTGATGCAGGCGTCGATCACAGGTGGGACCATGTTGACCACGGCACAGGTCGGCACCTTTCTGGACCTGAGCACCGGCGCCAGCAAGAGCCCGATCGTTCGCTTCGATGCCGGCCAGCGCTACATCTCCGTTACGCCGATCGCGGTGCTGGCGGCCGCCCCCGTGCCCGAGCCGCAGACCTGGGCGATGATGATTGCGGGCCTGTTGGGCGTGGCTGGCTGGGCCAGGCGCCGGCGGGCATGCGCACGCTGAGTCACCTACGGTCACTCTCCGCCTTGGTGCTGGCTGGCTGCTCCATGGCAGGTTGTGTGCTAGCCGCATCGACCCCAGCATCCCCGGCCGCATGGCGCTCCTGGGACTTGGGCGCATTCCAGGTCCGCGCACCAGCCCACTTGGGCCAGACCGCCGCAGGCATCGACTCCCAGGCCGGGGTATTGTCCGGCGTGAACCTGCGTATCGACTACGACTTCGGGTTGTATTCCGATCCCCTGGCCCGGCGGGAAGACACACTGGACTACCAATCGCGCGCCGGCAAGGTCGATGGGCTGGATGCGCGGTTCGTGCAGTACCGGCTTGCTGCTTCCAGCGCCCAGGCCGCACAGGCATGCTCGGGCGTGCATGTCCCGCGCGTGCGGGCGACCGGCATGGGTCCGTTACGTCTGACAGTGCTGGCCTGCGCCGCTCAAGCGACAGGTGTGGCGGATGGCCTGGTGGATGTTCCGGCGATGCTGGCGTCAATTCGCTTTCAGGAGCCGGCTGCGCGCTGACGAACGACGGCGGGCTGGCTTAGCCGGCCCGCCGCAAGCGACCATGGCCGGGCGGCACTGGCCGCCACGGGGGCGGTCCGATCAACCCCCGATGACCATGCCTCGTCGGTACTGCATCGCCTCGGCCAGATGCTCGACCCGCACCGCGTCGACTTGCGCCAGGTCGGCAATCGTTCGTGCTACCTTCAGAACCCGGTGGGTACCCCGGGCAGACCAGCCCAAGCGTGTCGCGGCCATCTGCAGGAAGCGTGTTGCCGTGTCGTCCAGAGCGATGTGTGCGTCGATCTCAGCGCCCTGCAGCGCATGGTTGGCCTTGGCCTGGCGTGCCGTCGCCCGCGCGCGGGCCGCCGAGACCCGCGCGCGAACCGTCGCGCTGGTCTCGCCGCGCGCCGCGCGCAGCAATGTGTCGCTGGCCAGTGCGGCCACTTCCACGTGCAGGTCGATCCGGTCGGTCAAGGGGCCGCTGAGCCGACCCTGGTAGCGCGCGACCTGGTCGGGTGAGCATCGGCAGGCGCGGTGCTGCGCGCCGAGATAACCGCAGGGGCAGGGATTCATCGCGGCGATGAGCTGGAACCGGGCCGGGAACTCGGCGCGACGGGCCGCCCGGGCAATCGTGATGGTGCCGGTCTCCAGGGGTTCGCGCAGCGCCTCCAGCGCGGCGCGGGGAAATTCGGGCAGTTCATCCAGGAACAGCACGCCGTGATGGGCCAGCGAGATCTCGCCAGGCCGCGGCGGTGACCCGCCGCCCACCAGCGCCACTGCACTGGCACTGTGATGCGGGCTGCAGGTCGGCCGGTGTCCCCAGTGCGCCAGCGTGAAGCGGCCCGCGAGGCTGGCCAGCGCCGCGCTCTGCAGCGATTCGCTGACCGTCATTGGCGGCAGCAAGCCGGCGAAGCGGTGTGCCAGCATGGACTTGCCCGAGCCAGGTGGCCCGGTCATCAGGACGCCATGTCCGCCGGCGGCGGCGATCTCGAGCGCGCGCTTGGCGCCGGTCTGGCCCTTCACGTCGGCCAGGTCGGGGTAGCTGGCGGCGGGGGCCATGGGCGCGGCCTCGACGCGGCTCCAGCCGGTCTGGGCGTCCGCGGCGTCGGCATTCGCAGGCGTTGCCGTGGCGGAGTCGGGCGGGCGCACGAATTGGCGTACGACGTCCAGCAGGTGCTCCGCCTGGTAGACGGTAGTTCCCGGCACCAGCGCAGCCTCTTGCGCGTTGCCTGCCGGAAGCACCTGGCAGGGACGGGAGGGGTCGTCGTGCAGGGCCAGGCTCATCGCGAGTGCGCCACGCACCGGTCGCAGCGAGCCCGACAGCGACAGTTCGCCGGCAAATACATGGCCCGCCAACCGGTTGGCGTCGATCTGTCCGCTCGCCGCAAGAATGCCCAGTGCAATCGGAAGGTCGAAACGACCCGAGTCCTTGGGCAGGTCGGCCGGCGCCAGATTCACGGTGATGCGCTTGTTGTGCGGGAAGTCCAACCCGGAGTTCTGGATGGCGCACCGGACCCGCTCGCGCGCCTCCTTGACCTCGACCTCGGCCAAGCCGACCAGGCCGAAACTGGGGAGGCCGTTGGCCAGATGCACCTCGACGGTGATTACGGCTGCCTCCATACCGACCAATGCACGACTTTGGACCAGCGACAGACTCATGGCGAAAATCCTTAATCTGGTGCGCGGTCCGCGGCACTAAGACGGACTTATTGCACCACTATCGTGCGCGGTGGAGTGTTGATGGACCCTGCGCGCAATAACCGTCCCCAACGACAGTGATTGAAAACCGCCGTCCGCACACCCGCATCGCCCGCCGCGCTGATATGGGTGGCACGGTCCGTGCATGGCAAGCCATGTTTCAACCATTTACACACGATTGGAGTCAGCCATAACCCAGCAGACAGTGTGTGCCATCGGGAGGATATGCGTGCAATCCATCGCAGCCAAAACGGCCCTGCCGATTTTGCTTGCGGGCATGGGCGCATCGCTCCCCGCCAACGCCGAATTCGGCCGCTGGCGCCATCGCCGCAACGGCATGGTTTCCAGCCGAATGTTCAACCATTGACAGGAGAGCGAAATGAAGATGATTGCAGCGGTGATCAAGCCGTTCAAGCTGGACGAGGTGCGTGAAGCCTTGTCCGGTATCGGGGTGCAAGGCATCACCGTGACCGAAGTGAAGGGCTTCGGGCGTCAGAAGGGCCATACGGAGCTGTACCGCGGCGCCGAGTACGTGGTCGACTTTCTGCCCAAGGTCAAGATCGAAGTGGCCGTCTCCGACGAACTGTCGGACCGTGTTATCGAAGCCATCGAAGGCGCCTCGCGCACCGGAAAGATCGGCGATGGCAAGGTATTTGTTTACGACCTCGAACAAGTGGTGCGGATCCGCACCGGCGAAACCGGAAAGGATGCATTGTGAAGAAAGTTCTTCTGTCCCTTACTCTTGGACTCAGCCTGCTGATGGGCGTGGGCCTGGCTGCCGCGCAGACCGCGGCGACAACCGAGGCGGCTTCGGCACCTGCGGCCACGGCGTCGGAGGCGCCAGCCGCGGCGCAAACGGCTCCCGCAGCCGCAGAGGCTGCCGCAGAGCCGGCGGCCAAGGAGCCGACCGTCGACAAGGGCGACGTGGCCTGGATGATGGTATCCACCATTTTGGTCATCATGATGGTCATCCCGGGCCTGGCACTGTTCTATGGCGGCCTGGTGCGCAGCAAGAACATGCTGTCGGTCCTGATGCAGGTGATGGTGGTGTTTTCGCTGATATCTGTGTTGTGGGTCGTTTATGGCTACAGCCTGGCATTCGGCGGGTCCGGCACCATCATCGCCAACCTGGATAAATTGTTCCTGAAAGGTGTCACCAGCGCCTCGCTGGCCGACACTTTCAGCGAAGGCGTGAAGATTCCCGAATACATCTTCATCGCGTTCCAGGCGACCTTCGCGGGCATCACCTGTGCACTGATCGTCGGCTCGTTTGCCGAACGGATGCGCTTCAGCGCCGTGTTGCTGTTCTCGGTGCTGTGGTTCACCTTCAGCTACCTGCCGATCGCCCATATGGTATGGGGCTCGGGTGGTTACCTGCTGAGCAAGGGTGCCCTGGACTTTGCCGGCGGCACCGTGGTGCACATCAACGCGGCCATGGCCGGTCTGGTGGGCGCCTACATGGTGGGCAAGCGTGTCGGTTACGGCAAGGAGGCGATGGCGCCGCACAGCCTGACCCTGACCATGGTCGGTGCGTCGATGCTGTGGGTGGGCTGGTTCGGCTTCAACGCCGGCTCCAACCTCGAATCCAACGGCGGCGCGACGCTGGCCTTCATCAACACGCTGGTGGCCACCGCTGCCGCGGTGTTGTCCTGGGCTGCGGGTGAGGCCATGAGCAAGGGCAAGGCATCGATGCTCGGAGCCGCCTCCGGTGCCGTCGCCGGACTGGTGGCGATCACGCCTGCCTGCGGATCCGTCGGCCCGATGGGTGCCATCGTCATTGGCCTGCTGGCAGGTTTCCTGTGCCTGTGGGGTGTGACCGGGCTCAAGC
>JBBRVD010000009.1:0-45174 GCA_038247175.1 Burkholderiales bacterium
ATCGTGTTTGGGGAGATCGATCGATGATCTCGGAAGCGGCCAAGGCGCGTTTTGCCCTGGAGGTTGCGAAATACCCGGTCGACCAGAAGCAGTCCGCAGTCATGGCGTGCCTGGCGATCGTGCAGCAGGAGCGGGGTCATATCAACGCCGAAAGCGAACAGGTGGTCGCAGACTATCTGGGCATGCGCCCGATCGCGGTGCATGAGGTCACGACCTTCTACAACATGTACAACCAGCGGCCGGTGGGCCGGTACAAGCTCAATGTCTGTACCAATCTGCCATGCCAGTTGCGTGACGGGGCCAAGGCCCTGAAGCACCTGGAAGAAGAACTCGGCATCACGATGGGCGGGACCACCGAAGATGGCATGTTCACGTTGCAGCAAAGCGAGTGTCTGGGTGCCTGCGCCGACGCTCCGGTGATGCTGGTCAACGACCGTACCATGTGCAGCTTCATGTCCACCGAACGGTTGGATCGACTGATTGCGGGCCTGCGGGCTGCGGAGGTGAAATGACGGCAATTGACCAGGTGCTCGCGCAGTTCCAGGCCAGCGGTAACGAATCCTGTTTCCATGGGCGCCATATCGAGCCGCAGATCTATGCCGGCCTTGACGGCGCCAACTGGCGGCTGGCTGAATACGAGGCGCGTGGCGGTTACCAGGCGCTGCGCAGGATCCTGGGCCAGGACGGGGGCGAGGGCATGACCTCCGAGCAGGTGATTGCAACCGTCAAGGAGTCGGCTCTGCGCGGCCGCGGCGGCGCCGGTTTCCCGACCGGCCTGAAGTGGAGCTTCATGCCGCGCCAGTTTCCGGGCCAGAAATACCTGGTCTGCAATTCGGACGAAGGTGAGCCCGGTACCTGCAAGGACCGCGACATCCTGCAATACAACCCGCACATCGTGATCGAAGGCATGGCGATCGCCGCCTATGCGATGGGTATCTCGGTGGGCTACAACTACATCCACGGCGAAATCTTCCAGAGCTACGACCGTTTCGAAGAGGCGCTGCAGGAGGCTCGCGCCGCGGGATTGCTCGGCGATACGATCCTGGGCAGCAACTTCACGTTCCAGCTGCATGCGGTGCACGGATTCGGCGCCTATATCTGCGGTGAGGAAACCGCGCTGCTAGAGTCGCTCGAAGGCAAGAAGGGCCAGCCGCGCTTCAAGCCGCCGTTCCCGGCCAGCTTCGGCATGTACGGCAAGCCGACCACGATCAACAACACGGAAACCTTTGCCGCCGTGCCCTGGATCATCCGCAACGGCGGCCATGCCTACCTGGCCTGCGGCAAGCCGAACAACGGCGGCACCAAGATTTATTCGGTCAGCGGCGATGTCGAGTTGCCCGGCAACTATGAAATCCCGATGGGAACGCCATTTTCCAAGCTGCTCGAACTCGCCGGGGGAGTGCGCGGCGGGCGCAAGCTCAAGGCGGTGATTCCAGGCGGTTCGTCGTCGCCGGTATTGCCGGCCGACATCATGATGCAGTGCACGATGGATTACGATTCCATCGCCAAGGCTGGCTCCATGCTGGGCTCGGGCGCGCTGATCGTCATGGACGACACCCGCTGCATGGTCAAGTCGTTGCAGCGACTGAGTTATTTCTACATGCACGAGTCCTGCGGCCAGTGCACGCCGTGCCGCGAAGGCACGGGTTGGTTGTCGCGCATGGTCGACCGGGTGGAGACCGGCCACGGTCGCGCCAGCGACATGGATCTGCTCGATTCGGTCGCCGACAACATCCAGGGCCGCACCATCTGCGCGCTCGGCGATGCCGCGGCGATGCCGGTGCGCGCGATGATCAAGCATTTCCGCCACGAATTTGAACACCACGTGGAACACAAGACCTGCATGGTCCCGTCCTACGTCTAGCCAGGCGACCGAAGATGGTAGAAATCGAACTCGACGGCAAGAAGGTGGACATCGTCGAAGGCAGCATGATCATGCATGCCGCCGACAAGGCGGGCACCTATATTCCGCATTTTTGCTACCACAAGAAACTCAGCATCGCGGCCAACTGCCGCATGTGTCTGGTCGATGTGGAGAAGATGCCCAAGCCGATGCCGGCCTGCGCGACCCCGGTGTCGCAGGGCATGATCGTGCGCACGAAGAGCCCCAAGGCGATCAAGGCGCAGCAGTCGGTGATGGAGTTCCTGCTGATCAACCATCCGCTGGACTGCCCGATCTGCGATCAGGGCGGCGAGTGCCAGCTGCAGGACCTGGCCGTGGGTTATGGCACCTCATCGTCGCGTTACGAAGAAGAGAAGCGCGTCGTGTTCCACAAGGACGTCGGCCCGCTGGTGTCGATGGAGGAGATGTCGCGCTGCATCCATTGCACCCGCTGCGTGCGCTTCGGCCAGGAGGTGGCCGGCGTGATGGAACTGGGCATGTCGCATCGGGGCGAACACGCCGAGATCGAGACCTTCGTCGGACAATCGGTGGACTCCGAGCTCTCGGGCAACATGATCGACATCTGCCCGGTCGGTGCGTTGACCAGCAAACCCTTCCGCTACAGCGCGCGGACCTGGGAATTGTCGCGTCGCAAGTCGATCAGCCCGCATGATTCGACTGGCGCCAACCTGGTGGTGCAGGTCAAGAACAACAAGGTGATGCGAGTCCTTCCGCTCGAGAATGAAGCCGTCAACGAGTGCTGGATTGCCGACCGCGATCGTTTCTCTTACGAAGCGCTGAACGGCTCGGAGCGTCTGCTCAGGCCGATGATCAAGCAGGGTGGCGACTGGCAGGAGGTCGACTGGCAGGTGGCGCTGGAATATGTCGTCACCGGCCTCAAGCAGATCAAGGCCGACCATGGCGCCGCCAAGATCGGCGCGCTGGTCAGCCCGCACAGCACGCTTGAAGAACTGGCGCTGGCCGGCGCGCTGGTGCGCGGCCTGGGCAGCGAGAACATCGACTACCGGCTGCGCAACGCCGAATTCGCGCCGCCAACGGCGGCGCGTTGGCTGGGCATGCCGATCACCGAACTGACGCTCCTGCAGCGCGTGCTGGTGGTCGGATCGAACCTGCGCAAGGACCATCCTCTGTTTGCGCAGCGTATCCGTCAGGCGGTGCGCCAAGGCGCCCAGGTCAGCCGGATCAATGCCGAGGTGGCCGATTGGGCCATGCCGGTGGCGCACGACATGCAGGTCGAAGCCGCCGGCTGGGCGCAGGCGCTGGCCGATGTTGCGGCTGCCGTTGCCGCGGAACAAGGCGTTTCGGCGCCGGCCGCTGGCACGGCGACCGACGCGGCCGTGGCCATCGCGCGCAGCCTGCTCGGCGGTGAGCACAAGGCAGTCCTGCTTGGAAATGCTGCCAGCCATCATGCCAAGGCCTCTAGCCTGTTGGCGCTGGCCCACTGGATTGGCGAGCAAACCGGTGCGCGGGTCGGTTACCTGACCGAGGCAGCCAACACGGTAGGCGCGCAATTGGCGGGCGCCTTGCCGGGCGCGGGCGGCCAGCATGCCGGGCAGATGCTGTCGGGTGGCCTGAAGGCGGCGCTGCTGCTCAATACCGAGCCCGTGTTTGATTCCACTGCCGGTCCGGCTGCGGCTGCGGCGCTCGATGCTGCTGCGATGGTGGTCACGCTGAGCCCGTTCAAGGCGAATATGGAATTCAGCGACGTGTTGTTGCCGATCGCGCCGTTCACCGAGACCCCAGGCAGTTTTGTCAACGCCGAAGGCCGCCTGCAAGGTTTTCAGGCTGTCGTCAAGCCGGCCGGTGACGCTCGTCCGGCCTGGAAGGTGTTGCGCGTGCTGGCCAACATGCTGGAGTTGCCCGGCTTCGAACAGGAATCGTCGCGCGAGGCACTGGCGCTGATCGGTCTGGTGCAGGTCGAGAGCGGCGCGCTGGTTGCCGCGGACAAACTGGGCAACCAGACCTCCGCATCGATCGACCTGGCTCCTGCGGGCGGCGCGCCCTGTGTGGCCTCGATCTACCAACTCGACTCACTGGTACGCCGCGCGGGCGCACTGCAGTTGACAGCCGACGCGCGGCAGGCCGCTGCTGCAACACCGGCCCGGGCGGAGGCGCTGGCATGATCGACCAGTTCCATTCTGCGGGTTTGGGCCTGCTGGCAGCACCGTGGTGGTCGGCGGTTGCCTGGCCCGTCATCTGGACCTTGATCAAGATCATGGCGGTGGTGTTGCCGCTGATGGGCGCGGTGGCCTACCTGACTCTGTGGGAGCGCAAGTTCCTGGGCTGGATGCAGGTGCGTATCGGCCCGAACCGGGTCGGGCCGTGGGGCATGCTGCAGCCGATCGCCGATGCGCTCAAGCTGCTGACCAAGGAAATCCTGGTGCCGACGGCGGCCAGCAAGGGATTGTTTGTCATCGGTCCGGTGCTGACCATCATGCCGGCGATGGCCGCCTGGGCGGTGATCCCGTTCGGGCCGGACGTGGCGCTGGCCAACATCAACGCCGGACTGCTTTTCGTGATGGCGATCACCTCGATGGAGGTGTACGGCGTCGTGATCTCCGGCTGGGCGTCCAACTCCAAGTATTCTTTTTTGGGCGCCATGCGGGCCTCGGCGCAAATGATCAGCTACGAGATTGCGATGGGTTTTTGCCTGGTCGTGGTACTGATGGTATCGGCCAGCATGAACCTGACCGACATCGTCACCGGCCAGGGTGTTGGCCGTTTCGCCGACATGGGGCTGAATTTTCTGTCCTGGAACTGGCTGCCGCTGCTCCCGATCTTCGTCGTCTACATCATCTCCGGCCTGGCCGAAACCAATCGTCATCCGTTCGACGTGGTCGAGGGTGAGGCCGAGATCGTCGCCGGCCACATGGTCGAATATTCCGGCATGTCGTACGCGATGTTCTACCTGGCCGAATACGCCAACATGTGGCTGATCTCCATCCTGGCGGCCACCATGTTCCTGGGTGGCTGGTTGTCGCCGGTCGCTGCGCTGGATTTCATCCCGGGATGGATCTGGCTGGGCATCAAGACCTTTGTGATCGTGAGCCTGTTCATCTGGGTCCGCGCGACCTTCCCGCGGTTTCGGTACGACCAGATCATGCGCCTGGGCTGGAAAATCTTCATTCCGGTGACACTGATCTGGCTGGTGGTGGTCGGAGGCTGGATGCAGACCCCCTTCAATATCTGGAAGTAAGACGATGACAACTGTGACCTCCACATCCGGCGCCCATGTGGCTGCGCCATTCTCGATCCGGGACTTCCTGTCCAGCTTCATGCTGCTCGAGTTGTTCAAGGGCATGGCGGTGACGGGACGTTACTTGTTCCGGCGCAAGGTCACGATCCAGTTCCCGGAAGAAAAGACCCCGACCAGCCCGCGGTTTCGCGGACTGCACGCATTGCGCCGCTACGAAAACGGGGAGGAACGCTGCATCGCCTGCAAGTTGTGCGAGGCCGTATGCCCTGCGCTGGCGATCACGATCGAGTCCGATGTCCGCGAGGACGGCTCCCGCCGCACCACCCGCTACGACATCGACCTGACCAAGTGCATCTTCTGCGGCTTCTGCGAAGAGAGTTGCCCGGTCGACTCCATCGTCGAGACCCATGTTCTGGAGTACCACGGCGAAAAGCGCGGCGACCTGTATTTCACCAAGGAAATGTTGCTGGCGGTGGGTGATCGTTATGAGACGGAAATCGCGGCCCGCCGCGCCGCGGATGCCAAATACCGTTGATCCGCGGTACCAGAGAGATAAAGCCAGCCATGGATGTCAAAGCAGGATTGTTTTATGTTTTTGCGGCGCTGCTGCTGTTCGCGGCGCTGCGCGTCGTGACGGCGCGCAACCCGGTGCACGCCGCGCTGTATCTGGTCTGGACCTTCATCCAGGCTGCGATGATCTGGTTGCTGTTGCAGGCCGAGTTTCTTGCCATGGTGCTGGTGCTGGTCTATGTCGGCGCCGTGATGGTGCTGTTCCTGTTCGTTGTGATGATGCTGGATATCGATTTCGACGCCATGCGCCTGGGTTTTCGCCGCCATTTGCCATGGGCTGGCTTGATCGGCGTGGTTGTCACGCTGCAGATGGCCGCCGTTCTGATGGGTGGTTTCCGCATGACCGAGCCCAAGGCCATGGCCGTGCTGCCACTGGCGGGCGAAGCCTCCAACACCCGTGACCTGGGCGTTCTGCTTTACAGCGAGTATGTGTTGCCGGTGCAGATTGCCGCAGTGATTCTGCTGGTGGCGATCGTGGCTGCGATCGCGCTGACATTGCGCGAGCGCAAGGACACCAAGCACATTGGCGCAGACGCGCAGGTGCGGGTCAAGTCCCGCGACCGGATGCGTGTCGTCCAGATGGCGGCCACGCAACCGGCCCAGGAGCCCGCCCCGCCACCGGCCGAGCCCGCTGCCGGTGCCCCGGCAGCGGAGAGAAAACCATGACCTTGACCCTGGGCCATTTTCTGTCGCTGGGCGCGATTCTGTTCGCTTTGTCGGTGATCGGCATCTTCCTGAACCGCAAGAACCTGATCGTCCTGTTGATGGCCATCGAACTGATGCTGTTGGCAGTCAACATGAACTTCGTCGCGTTCTCCTATTACCTGGGCGACATGCGCGGCCAGATCTTCGTGTTCTTCATCCTGACGGTGGCAGCAGCCGAGTCGGCGATCGGGCTGGCGATTCTGGTCCAGTTGTTCCGCAACAAGTCCAGCATCAACGTGGACGAACTCAACTCGCTCAAGGGCTGAAGAACACCATGAGCCAAACCCTCTCAGCCTCCACCCTGCTGGCCGCGGCCCTGGCGCCCTTGGTCGGTGCCATTGTTGCAGGGGTGTTCGGAACGGCATTCGGTGGCAACCGCATCGGCCGGCGCGTCTGCCACAGTTTGACGATCGCTGGCGTCGCCTTGTCCTTCGTGCTGTCGGTCAGCGTGTTGTGGGACGTCGTCATGCATGGCGCCCGCTTCAACGACACGCTCTACCACTGAATGCAGGTCAATGGCCTGAAGATGGAGATTGGCTTCATGGTCGACGGCCTGACCGCCATGATGATGTGCGTCGTGACCTTCGTCTCGCTGATGGTGCACCTGTACACCATCGGCTACATGCACGACGACGCTGGCTACAACCGCTTCTTCGCCTACATCTCGTTGTTCACCTTCTCCATGCTGATGCTGGTGATGAGCAACAACCTGCTGCAGCTGTTCTTCGGCTGGGAGGCGGTTGGCCTGGTGTCGTACCTGCTGATCGGCTTCTGGTTCAACAAGCCCACGGCCATCTTCGCCAACATGAAGGCCTTTTTGGTGAACCGGGTCGGCGACTTCGGCTTCATCCTGGGCATCGGCCTGATCGTGGCCTATACCGGTACGCTGAACTACACCGAAGTGTTTGCGTTGTCGGGCGAACTGGCCAAGCAGGGCCTGCCGGGAACCGACTGGATGCTGATCACCGTGATCTGCATCTGCCTGTTCATCGGCGCCATGGGCAAGTCGGCGCAATTCCCGCTGCACGTCTGGTTGCCGGACTCGATGGAAGGCCCGACCCCGATCTCCGCGCTGATTCACGCCGCAACCATGGTGACGGCAGGCATCTTCATGGTCGCCCGCATGTCTCCGCTGTTCGAACTCAGCGATACGGCGCTGAACTTCGTGCTGGTCATCGGCGCGATCACCGCGCTGTTCATGGGTTTTCTGGGCATCATCCAGAACGACATCAAGCGGGTCGTGGCCTATTCGACGCTGTCGCAGCTCGGCTACATGACGGTGGCACTCGGTGCCTCGGCCTATTCGGTCGCGGTGTTCCACCTGATGACGCATGCCTTCTTCAAGGCGCTGCTGTTTCTGGCCGCGGGCTCGGTCATCATGGGGGTGCACCACAATCAGGACATCCGCTGGATGGGTGGCCTGCGCAAATACATGCCGATCACCTGGATCACGGCGCTGCTGGGGTCACTGGCCTTGATCGGCACACCCCTGTTTTCCGGCTTCTACTCCAAGGACAGCATCATCGAGGCAGTGCATTTCAGCACCCTGCCGGCCGCCGGCTTCGCGCACTTTGCGGTGCTCGCTGGCGTGTTCGTCACCGCGTTCTATTCCTTTCGCATGTACTTCCTGGTGTTCCACGGCAAGGAGCGCTTCGACCATAACCCGGACGCGCACCATGGCGATCACCACGGTCATGGCGATCATGATGCGCAACCCCACGAGTCGCCCTGGGTCGTGACCGTTCCGCTGGTGCTGCTGGCGATTCCCTCGGTGCTGATCGGCTATTTCACCATCGGCCCCCTGTTGTTCGGCGATTTTTTCAAGGACGCGATCATCGTCGACGCCGCGGCCCATCCGGCGATGACCCAGCTGGCCGGTATTTTCCACGGTCCGATGGCAATGGTCATCCATGCCTTCTCGACCGCGCCGTTCTGGCTTGCCCTGGCCGGTGTCGTGGCGGCGTATTACATGTACATGGTCAACCCGGCCTTGCCGGCCGCGATCAAGCGCGGCGCCATGCCGCTGTACACGCTGCTGGAGAACAAGTACTACCTGGACTGGTTCAACGAGAACGTGCTGGCCCGCGCCACTCGTGGTCTGGGCACCGCTCTCTGGAAGGGAGGCGATCAGCGCCTGATCGATGGCCTGCTGGTTAACGGGTCCTGGAAAATGGTCGGTTGGGTTGCATCCATCGTGCGCCGCCTGCAATCGGGTTTCCTGTACCACTATGCCCTGTCGATGATCCTGGGTGTCTTTGTGCTGATGACCTATTTCGTCTGGCGCAGTTAATCGTCGGGGAGAACAAGAATAATGGGATTGCTGAGCCTGGCCATCTGGACGCCTGTCCTTTTCGGCGTCGTGCTTTTGGCACTGGGCCGTGATGAAAATGCCCCGATGGTGCGCTGGATCGCGCTGATCGGAGCCTTCATCAGTCTGATGGTCACCGTGCCGCTGTATACCGGCTTCCAGCTTGGAACCGCCGAGATGCAGTTTGTCGAGCAGGCGCCGTGGATCGATCGCTTCAACGTCAACTACCACCTCGGCGTGGACGGCATCTCGGTGTGGTTCGTGCTGTTGACGGCTTTCATCAATCTGGTCGTCATCATTGCCGGCTGGGAAGTGATCACCCGGCGCGTGAACCAGTACATGGGCGCGTTCCTGATCCTCAGCGGCCTGATGATCGGTGTCTTCTGCGCGCTCGATGGCCTGCTGTTCTACGTGTTCTTCGAAGCCACCCTGATTCCGATGTACCTGATCATCGGAATCTGGGGCGGGCCGAACAGGATCTATGCCGCATTCAAGTTCTTCCTGTACACGTTGCTCGGTTCGTTGTTGCTGCTGATCGCGCTGATCTACCTGTACACCGTTGCCGGTGGCAGCTTCGACATCCAGACCTGGCACACCTTGCCACTGGGTGGCACAGCCCAGACGCTGATCTTCTTCGCCTTCCTGGCCGCGTTCGCAGTCAAGGTGCCGATGTGGCCGGTCCATACCTGGTTGCCGGACGTGCACGTCGAGGCGCCCACCGGCGGCTCCGCGGTACTGGCGGCCATCATGCTCAAACTCGGCGGTTATGGTTTTCTGCGTCTCTCGATGCCGATCGCACCCGATGCCGCGCGCGAGTGGGCCTGGTTGATGATCGGTTTGTCGCTGATCGCCGTCATCTACGTCGGCCTGGTGGCGATCGTGCAGCGCGACATGAAGAAGCTCGTGGCGTATTCGTCGGTCGCGCACATGGGTTTCGTGACGCTGGGCTTCTTCGTGTTCAGCGACCTCGGTGTGGCCGGCGGCATCGTGCAGATGATTGCGCACGGCTTCGTCTCAGGCGCCATGTTCCTGTGTATCGGCGTGTTGTATGACCGGGTGCATTCGCGCGAGATCGCCAGCTATGGCGGCGTCATCAACACCATGCCCAAGTTTGCCGCATTTGCGCTGCTTTTCGCGATGGCCAACGCCGGCCTGCCGGGCACGGCCGGCTTCGTCGGCGAGTGGATGGTGATCCTGGCGGCCGTCAAGGCCAACTTCTGGATCGGCCTGGGCTCGGCCACGGCGCTGATCCTGGGAGCCGCCTACACCTTGTGGATGTTCAAGCGGGTCTACCTCGGTCCGGTCGCCAACGACGACGTGAAGAACCTGCAGGACATCAATGCGCGCGAATTCCTCATGCTCTCGCTGCTGGCCATCGCGGTGCTCGCCATGGGCGTCTATCCCAAGCCTTTCACCGACGTGATGGACAGTTCGGTGGCCGAACTGCTGCGTCATGTCGCGTTGTCCAAGTTGAATTGACAAGAAGAGATCCGCGCCCATGATTGACAACTACAGCTGGATCACGGTTTTTCCGGAGATCGTCCTGTTGACGCTGGCCTGCGCGATCGCCCTGGTGGATCTCTATGTCAAGAGTCCGAGTCGCACGCCGACCTATTTGTTGACACTGGCGACGCTGGCCATCGTGGCCTTCATGCAGGCCGGCTACGCGATCAGCGGATTGAACCAGTATGGCTTCAGCAAGCTGGTCGTGAGCGACCAGATGGGCAACTGGCTCAAGTGTTTCGCCGCGTTGGCGGTGATGGTGACGCTGGTCTATGGCCGTGGTTATGCCGCCCACCGCGAGATGATGCGTGGCGGCGAACTCTTCACGCTGTCGATGTTTGGGCTGCTAGGCATGTTCCTGATGATCGGCGGCAATAATTTCCTGGTTATCTACATGGGCCTGGAACTGCTGACGTTGTCCAGTTATGCGTTGGTGGCGCTGCGCCGCGACAACACCCTGGCGATCGAGGCGGCGATGAAATACTTTGTGCTGGGCGCGATGGCGTCCGGCTTCCTGCTCTACGGCATGTCGATGTTGTACGGTGCGACAGGCACGCTGGATGTCAACCAGGTGGCGCAGGCGATTGCCAGCGGCAATATCCGGCACCAGGTGCTGGTGTTCGGCCTGGTGTTTGTCGTCGCCGGCCTGGCGTTCAAGCTCGGTGTGGTGCCGTTCCATATGTGGCTGCCCGACGTCTACCAGGGCGCGCCCACGGCGGTCACGTTGCTGATCGGCGGTGCACCGAAGCTGGCCGCGTTCGCGATCATGATCCGCTTGCTGGTCGAGGGCCTGTTGCCGCTGGCGCTGGATTGGCAGCAGATGCTGGGCATACTGGCGGTCAGCTCCTTGCTGGTCGGCAACCTGGCGGCCATCGCGCAGACCAACATCAAGCGGATGCTGGCGTTCTCGACCATCTCGCAGATGGGTTTCGTGCTGCTGGGCATGATGTCGGGCGTCATCAATGGCAACACCATCTCGTCGGCCGACGCCTATGGTTCGTCGATGTTCTATGTCGTCACCTATGTCTTGACCACGCTGGCGACGTTCGGCATCATCTTGCTGCTCTCGCGCAAGGGTTTCGAGAGCGAGGAGATTGCCGACTTCGCCGGCCTGAATCAGCGCAGTCCCCTGTATGCCGGGGTGATGGCGATCTGCATGTTCTCGCTGGCAGGCATTCCGCCCATGGTGGGGTTTTATGCCAAGTTGTCGGTGCTGCAGGCGCTGATGTCGTCCGGTCAGGCGGTGGATATCGGGCTTGCCGTGTTCGCGGTGATGATGTCGCTGGTTGGGGCCTTCTATTACCTGCGCGTGGTCAAGCTGATGTACTTCGACGCCCCGGTGCAAACCGCGGCCATCGACGCTCCCGCCGACGTGCGCATCGTGCTGGGCATCAATGGCGCGCTGGTCCTGTTGCTGGGCATCGTGCCGGGCGGCTTGATGGCCTTGTGCGCCAGCGCGCTGGCCAGCATGATGGCGGGCTGAACGCCGCACAATCACAGAACCGTGGCGCATCACCTGCCTGCCGCTCCCGTGGCACAAGAGGGGGCCGACGCCCATCTGATCGAGCACATGGTCGAGCGCCAGCAACTGCTGCAAGGCCATTTCCTGCAGGTCCGCCGCGACACGGTGCGCCTGCCCGACGGCACGGACGCGACCCGCGAGTATGTGGTGCATCCCGGCGCGGTGATGATCGTGCCGCTGCTCGATGCGGGCCATGGCGAGTTGCGTGTCGTCCTGGAGCGGCAATACCGGCACCCGATCGGCCAGGTGATCCTGGAGTTTCCTGCCGGCAAGCGCGACGGTGACGAAGACCTGGGCTTGTGCGCGCGGCGCGAGTTGCGCGAGGAGACCGGTTACAGCGCCCGCGAGTGGGCGCATGCGGGCGTCATGCATCCGCTGGTCGCGTATTCCGACGAATTCATCGACATCTGGTTCGCGCGTGGCCTGTCGCAGGGCGAACGCCGCCTGGATCCGGGAGAGTTTCTGGACGTGACCACGGCCTCGTTGCCGGAACTGCTGCAATGTTGCCGCGACGGCCGTGTCACTGACGGCAAGACGCTTGCCGGCGCCTTGTGGCTGCAAAATGTGGTGTCTGGCGCATGGCTACTCGATTGGCGCGCAGACACCGCTTCCCCGGCTGCCGGATAATCGTGTCACGATGAAAGTGCTGGATCTTCAATGTGCACGGCAACACGCTTTTGAAGGCTGGTTCGGGTCCGAGGACGACTTCACCAGCCAGTTGGCGCGGGGTCTGGTCACCTGCCCGATGTGCGGCGACACGACGATCACCAAGAAGCTCAGCGCGCCAAGGCTGAACCTGGGCCACCACGCCCAGTCGCCCGGTGCCGAGGCACAACCAGCCCGGCAGGATGTCGTGGTCACCAACGACACCCATACCGCGATGCAGGCCGCCTGGCTCGCCATGGCCCGGCGCGTCCTGGCCAACACCGACGACGTGGGCGACCAATTCGCCGAAGAAGCCCGCAAGATCCACTACGGCGAGGTGCCGCAGCGCGGTATCCGTGGCAAGACATCCCAGGCCGAATCCGAGGCGCTGGCCGACGAGGGTATCGAGGTGATGCAGCTGGCGTTGCCGGACATGATCAAGGGGCCGGTGCAGTAAGGGTTGCACTTCCGCGTGGGGCGTCGTACGGGGCGGCAGCCCGCGCTCACGCCACGAACTGCAACTCCGCCAGCCGCGCGTAAATTCCGCCCCGCGCCACGAGTTCCGCATGCGTGCCCTGTTCCACCAGCCGCGCCTGGTCCAGCACCACGATGCGATCGGCCTTTTGCACCGTCGCCAGTCGGTGCGCGATCACCAGTGTTGTTCGCCCCCGCATCGCGCTCTCGAGCGCCGCCTGCACCATGCGCTCACTCTCCGCGTCCAGCGCGCTGGTGGCCTCGTCGAGCAGCAGCAGCGGCGGGTTCTTGAGCATGGCGCGGGCAATGGCGATGCGCTGGCGCTGGCCACCGCTCAGACGCACACCGCGTTCACCCAGGAAGGTGCCGTAACCCTCGGGCAGGCGGCGGATGAATTCGTCGGCGAAGGCCGCGAGCGCAGCGGCCTTGACCTCTTCGTCGCTGGCACCGGGTTTGCCATAACGAATGTTTTCCATCGCATTGGCCGAGAAAATCACCGCGTCCTGCGGCACGATGCCGATGTGCTGGCGCAGGTCTTCCAGCGACAGTTCGCGCGTGGGAACGCCACCGAGCGTGACGGAGCCCGACTGTGGATCGTAGAAACGCAGCAGCAACTGGAATACCGTGCTCTTGCCGGCGCCGCTGGGCCCGACCAGCGCCACGGTCTCCCCCGGCGCCACGGTCAGCGAGAAGTCATGCAGCGCGGGATGGTCCGGCCGGGACGGATAACAGAAATGCACCCGGTCAAATACCACGCCGCTGCCGGCGGCCTGTTGCTGCACGGCGCGCGGCTGGGCCGGCGAGCGGATCGGCGAATGGGTGTCGAGCAGCTCCATCAACCGTTCGGTCGCGCCCGCGGCGCGCAGCAGATCGCCATAAACTTCGCCCAGCACCGCGAACGCGCTGGCCAGGATGATGACGTACACCACCGTCTGGCCCAGGTGGCCAGCGCTGATGCGCCCGGCCATCACCGCCTGCGTGCCCTGGTACAGGCCCCACAACAGGGCGGCCGAGGTGGCGATGATGATGAAGGCCACCAGCACCGAGCGGGCGCGCGAGCGCCGCACGGCGGTGTGAAAGGCGTTGTCGGTCGATGCGTCGAAACGGGCCGCTTCGCGCGCCTCGGCCACATAGCTCTGCACCACCGGGATCGCATTGAGTACCTCGGCTGCGATGGCGCTGGAGTCGGCCACCCGGTCCTGGCTGGCGCGCGAGAGCTTGCGCACCCGCCGCCCGAACCACAGGCTGGGCAACACGATGACGACCAGCAGGCCCAGCACCTGGATCATCACGTAAGGGTTGGTCCAGATCAGCATCAGCAAGGCGCCGATGCCCATCACGGTATTGCGCAGCCCCATGCTCAGCGACGAGCCGACGACGGTCTGCACCAGCGTGGTATCGACCGTCAGGCGGCTGAGCACCTCACCGGTCTGCGTGGTCTCGAAGAACTGCGGGCTCTGGCGCAAGACATGCTGGTAGACCGCGTTGCGCAGGTCGGCGGTGACGCGCTCGCCCAGCCAGCTCACCATGTAGAAACGCGCGGCCGAGAACAGGCCGAGCGCCACCGCCACCACGAACAGGTCGACGAAGTGTTCGCGCAAGGCCATGACACGCCCACCCGGGTCCAGGCCAAGGCCCGATGATGTTCCCACGCCGACCAGCCCGCCGTCGATCAGACCGCGCAGCGCCAGCGGAAACACCAGCGTCGTGACGGCGGCCATGACCAGGAACAGGCCGGCGAGCAGAATCCGGCCGCGGTACGGCCTGAGAAACGGCCCCAGGCCCGAGAGCGATCGCGGAGAAGGCGCCTTGGCGCGTTCGGAACTCATGCAGGAAAGGTCACGGGAAAGGGTTCGCAGCGTCCGTGCAGTTGCGCGCGCAGGCCGGTTTTGTTTGCAAGGCGTCGATTGTCGGTGATAGACGGGCTTGTCCGTGTGCGGCAGTTTGCGTGGCTACAACACGAGAGGTTTGGCGTAGCCGGTGAGCTCCAGGTAACCACGTCCCACATGCTGGCGCCGGCTGTCGAACAGGTCGCACAGGCCTTCCCAGTAGATCGCGCCGGTCGAACTGCGGCTGTCAAGCTCCTGGTTGTCGAGCAGCGCCCGCAGCACGTAGCTCTCGGTCGGTGCGCGCAGCAGCCATTCAACCGGGTAGGTGGTGTTGGTGAGCGGGCTTTTCCAGCCCCGCAAAGCCTGGAATACGGCTTCACCGCGTCCAAACACGGAGGGCTTGATGCCGTCGTTGAGTCCGGGGTGCCGGAACGAGCCACCGTCCCACATCGTCGCGCCAGCCTTGTCGCGAATGCGAAACGCCGTCAGCGCGCTGCCGTCAAAAAGGTTGATGCCAACCCAGTCCCATCCCACCGCATCCGGATCCAGCACGCTGTTGCTCCACTCATGGTCCAGCCAGGCCGCGCCATTGACCGGGGTAAACCGGCCGGGGACCGTACCCCGTGCGCCATCGCCTTGCACTGCCAGTCGCTGGCCCTGGATGGTGATCTGCCCTCTGAACGCCAGTTGAGGGCGGCTGTAATAGAAGCTGGCCTGCTCTGGTTTCGGGCCCTTGCGCGACCATCCCTGCTCGCCCTGCAGCAGCACCGGCTGCGTGCTCGCGAAGTCGAGCTCCAGGCTGAACTCCCTGGCCGCAATACGGGTCCGGTAGTTGCCGCTGTCATGCACCAGCGTCCAGTCGCCCAGCCGCAGTGCGGTGTCGCTCTCGCCTGCCTCGGCCACCTCGAACCCGGCGCGTGCGATACGCTGGTCGTGCCAGAAGCGCTTGCCCTGCACGTCGGTTACCGCTGCATGGGCGAACAACAGCTGACGCGCGGCAAAACGCGAGGTCATGTCTTGCGTCGCTGCCACCCGGGTGCGGAAGAAGGTCAGCTGAAACCCCAGCGGTCGCGCCGCATCGCCGGTGCCGATGCGGGTGTGGCCGGTGATGTACCACCACTCGATCGCGGTTTCCGGATGGCTGCCGTGGTCGCGCGGGAAGACCAGTGCGCGCCGGGCGTGTGCAGCATTGCCGCCGCCCGTCGCGCCAGCGAGTGCCGGAGCACCCGCAGCCAGCAGCAGCAGCAGACGCCGCAGACGGTCGGGTCGGCGGCCGAGGGCACGGCTGGCGGGCATCATGTCACCGCGGCACCGGGCCACCGGCGGGACACCAGCGGACGTCTGGCGCCAACCGGGGTCGGCCGAAGTGCGCCGTTGACGCAGCGGTGCATATCCATGATGCGATTGTGCCGCCCCGGCGCGGCATCAGACGGGCACGGTGTAATTGAGCGACATGCGTCCGCCGTCGACGACAACGATCTCGCCGGTGACGTAGCTGGCGGCATCGCTGGCCAGCCAGGCGACGGTGTCGGCGATCTCGGACGGCTCGCCCAGGCGCTTCAGCGGCGTGCGACTCATCACCTTGTGGCGCGCCTCCTCGCTGCCCAGTACCGCCTTGGCCGCCATTTCGGTGGCGATGGTGCCCGGTGCCACCGCATTGACCCGGATGCCCTTGTCGGCCAGTGCCAGCGCCATGACCCGGGTCAGCTGATTGATGCCTCCCTTGCTGATGTTGTAGCTGGCGATATTCGGTATCGCCACCGTGCCGTTGATCGAGCTCATGTTGACGATGGCGCCGCTGCCCTGTGATGCCATCACCCGGGCGACCGCCTGACCCATCAGGAAGGCGCCCTTGATGTTGACCCGCAAGACCGCATCGAAGTCGGCCTCGGTGATGTCCAGGAAATCGGCCGCGCGCAGGATGCCGGCATTGTTGACCAGGATATCGATGCGGCCATGCTGATGCGCGGTTGTGGCCACCAGCGTATCGACCTGGGCTTTGTCGCCCACGTCGCAGCTGATAAAGGTCGCCCCGAGTTCGTCGGCCAGCGCCCGGCCGCGTTGCGCGTCGAGATCGGCGATCACGACCTTGGCGCCCTCGCGCGCGAAGCGCCGCGCGCAGGCCTCGCCGATGCCCTGTGCGCCGCCGGTGACGATGGCGACGCGGCCCTTGTGGCCGAAGAAAATGCTGGGGCTGTTGCCGGTCATCGTGCGGTTCTCCGAGAAACGATCGTGGGCGCGGCGCGTGGCGGTGGCTGCTGCCCTGTCGCACAGCATACCCGCTCACTGAAGGTCCTTCGCTCCGCAGCCCTTGGATGGCTGTCGCAAGATCGGGCCCGACCTGCGATAAGCTCGCCGCGTGGCCCGGTGTTGAAAGCCGTCGCCATCAACATCGACCACACCACCTCCGACAAGGCATTACCGTGGACCTGACCTCGATTGAATTTCCTGCCATCGACGCAATCCGCGCCAACCGGGCGCGCCTGGGCGACCGGGTCGAGACCACATCGATCCGTCTGCTGAAGGACCCGGCGCTGGATGCCGTCGTCGGCCGCAACACCCGTGTCTGGCTCAAGGAGGAGCTGTTCCAGCGAACGGGGAGTTTCAAGCCCCGCGGCACCTTGTCGGTGATGCTGGACCTGGACGCCGCGGCGCTGATGCGGGGTGTTACCGGGGTCTCGGCGGGCAACCATGCGATTTCGCTGGCCTACAGCGCGCAGGCGCTGGGCACGAGCGCCAAGGTGGTAATGCCGAAAAGCGCCAACCCGTTCCGGATCCAGGTCTGTCGCGAGCTGGGTGCCGAGGTGGAACTGGTCGACAACGTGCACCAGGCTTTTGCGCGGGTCAGGGAGATCGAGGCGCAGGAGGGCAGGGTGTTCGTCCACCCCTACGAAGGCCCGAAGACGGCGCTGGGCACGGCCTCGGTGGGCCTGGAATTCATGGACCAGGTCGCGCAGGCCGGCTCGGCCCTCGACGCGGTGATCGTGGCCACCGGCGGTGGCGGCCTGAGTGCCGGCGTCTCCTGCGCCGTCAAGCAGATGCGGCCGGACACGGCCGTCTATGGGGTCGAGCCCGAAGGCGCGGACAGCATGTCGCGCAGCTTTGCCGCGGGAACGCCGCAGGCCATCGACGCGGTTCGCACGATCGCCGACTCGCTGGGTGCGCCGCGCTGCGAGCCGTATTCGTTTGCGTTGAACCGCCGTTTCGTCGATGCGGTGGTGCTGGTCAATGACGAGCAGATCCGTCAGGCGATGCGGCTGCTGTTCCGGGTGGCCAAGCTGGTGGTCGAGCCTGCTGGCGCGGCGGCGCTGGCGGCGCTGATGTTTCCGCTGCGCGGCACACTGGACGGCCGTGCCGTGGGCCTGATCGTGTGTGGTGCCAATACCGATCCGCAAACCTACTGCGCGCAATTGCAGCCGTGACGGGCCAGGAGGATTGCGCCATGGCCCTGACCGAACTGCAATTGCATGGGACCGCCGCGTTGCTGCTGCAGGCCGCCGATGGTGCGCGCGCCGTGGTCACGCTGCACGGCGGCCATGTGGTGTCGTGGTTGCCTGCAGGCGGCCATGGCGAGCAACTGTACCTGTCGCCGCGCTCGGGTTTTGCGCCGGGCCAGGCGATACGCGGCGGCGTGCCGGTCGTGTTCCCGCAGTTCTCCGACCGGGGGCCGTTGCCGCGCCATGGTTTCGCACGCAACCGCGCCTGGCAGTTGCTGCGCGCCGGCGACGACGCCGACGGTGCTGCAACAGTGGTGCTGGGCCTGTCCGACGACGCGGCCACCCGCGCGATCTGGCCGTATGCGTTTGCGCTGGAGTTGCGGCTGCGGCTGCACGGCCTGCAACTGGAGCTCGATCTGGTTTGCGCCAACCCCGGACTGGCGCCATTGCAGTTTGCGGCCGCGCTGCATACCTATCTGCGGGTGAGCGACAGCGCACAGGTGTCCATTGCGGGACTGGCGGGTTGCCCCTACCACGATGCGGTCGATGGCCAGGACAAGACACAGCAGGAAGACCGGCTGTCCATCGCGGGCGAGGTCGACCGGGTCTATGCCGCAGTCAAAGGCGCCACCACTGTGTCGGTGCAAAGCGAAAGCGACGCACGCAGGCTGCAGGTCGAGCACACCGGATTTGCCGACATCGTGGTCTGGAACCCGGGGCCACTGCGTTGCGCCCGGTTGGCCGACATGCCAGCCGACGGATATCGGACCATGGTCTGCATCGAATCGGCTCGTATCGCGCAGCCGGTGGTACTGGCAAGCGCGCAGTCATGGTCGGGCCTGCAGCGCCTGCGTCTGCTGGCCTGAATGAAGCGCAGCGATAGCAGCAGGAGCAGGAGCAGGAGCAGGAGCAGGAGCAGGAGCAGGAGCAGGAGCAACACAAGGTCATGGATATTCTCGTCATCGCGGTCGTCGTGGCCATTGCGGCGCTGGTTCTGCGCCGTCGGCAGGAGCGCCAGCGCATCGTGCTGCTGGCCTCGTACCTGGAGCCGTTCCAGATCGAGAAACTGATGGCCACGCTCAGTGAGGGTTACCTGCGGGCGCTGGGCGAGAACGATCCGCAGCGCCAGCTGCAGGTCTGGGACCATCTGCGCAGCGCGGAACTCGCGCTGTGCGAGCAGTTCGAGCTGTTCGCCACGCGTTTTGCCGGCGCCAGCGCCGACCAGACCCGGGTCAGCACGCTGGCATGGGCCATTCCCTGGGCGGACCGCTTGTTTTCGGCCGCCAGCTTCGATGCGCGCAAGGCGATCGCGATCCATGCGCATGGCATCCGCCGCGCGGTACAGGTGGACCCGGCCGAAGCGTCGAAAGACCGTGCCTACCGGCTCTGCGCCGAAATGTTTCTGATGCAGCACACCTGCCACTGGTTCTGCAAGTCCAGGGCGGTTGCGTCGGCGCGCATGTGGGTGCGGCACAAGACCCGCTACGAGCAGCTGCTGGACGCTGTCACTCCGGATACCGCCCGGGCCTACAGGGCCTTGGTGATCACCTGAGCCTGCGTCATCACAGCAGCCAGGGCAGGAAACGTCGGCTGCGTTGCCGGTAGGCGGCATAGCCCGGATGGTGTGCCGTCATCTGGCGCTCCTCCAGTGTGGCCTTGGTCCAGAGCACGCCCCACAAAGCGGCCCAGGCCAGCCAGGCCCAGCTTGGCGCGATCCAGGCCAGCGCAGTCGCACCCAACAGGACCGAGGTGTACATCGGATGGCGGATCCAGTGGTACGGTCCGCTGGTGATCAGCTGGCCGCCGTCCTTGGGCTCGGGCCGGATATTGAAGTTGCCCAGGCGGTTGTGCGCCAGCGTCCAGACCGCCAGCACCAGCGAGGCAGCGGCCAGCGCCCAGGCCGGTGATGTCAACCCGCCGCTGGCGATGGACGGGCCGGCGGCAGCGGCAAGCAGCAGCAACAGGCCGAACTGCAGGAGTACGAGTAAATGACCCATCGACGTTGGGTGGATGTGGCGGTTTTCGGCTGGGCGGGGTGCCATGTTCGCATAGCCCTGCCCGGCGCGGCGATATACTGTGAAAATCAACAGTTTTCGCGCGGGGCTGGGTACGCAAGTCGCGACGCCGCTCGGCGCAGCACGACGCATGGACGACAGCCGCTGCCTCACCCCGGATGATCCGCCCGACGCGCTGATGCTGACGCGCCAGCAAGCGCGCCGTCTGCGCGATATCCACCGCTCGGCCGGCTGGCCGACCCAGGACGGCGTCGAGATCGAACTGCTGGCCGGCGGCATGCTGCATCGGGTGATGGAGCCCGGCTGGGCCGAGCGACTGCGCCTGACCGAACTGGGCATCCAATGCCTGGCGCAGGCCCTGCAACGCAACAGGCAGGCGCTCAATGCGCACGACGCGCTGGTGGCGCGTGTGGCCCAGGCCTTGTTGCGCGACGGGCGCCTCGTCTGGACCGGCCTGGCGTTGCGGGCGCGCCTGCCATCCGAAGCCGACGCTGCATCGGCGGTCCCTCCCGATGCGCGTGCCGCCACCGGGATCGTCGTGCGGCAGGACTTCGCACTGCACGGTGAGCCGCAGCCCGCCATGCCGGCACGCTGGAAGATCTGCAAGCCCGACGTGTTTTCCGTCCGCAACACCACGGTGGCGGCCTACCTGCAACCGGTGGTGCACGAGATCAAGGTCAGCCGGGCCGACCTGTTGGGTGATCTGCGCCTGGGCGACAAGCGCGACAGCTACCTGGACCTCGGCGGACAGTGCTGGTACGTGCTCGGTTGCGATGCCCGGGGCCGGCCGATCGCGCAGGAGCACGAGATACCCGCCAGCTGCGGTGTCATGCTGGCACTGCCCGACGGCCCGCTCGAGATGCTGCGGCACGCGCCGCAACGCGTGCTGCCGGACTTGCCGTTTGCACTGTGGATGGCGCTGGCCAGGGCCACGCCACTGCCCGCAGCCTTCGGTGAAGAGGGGCAAGCCGCACAGGCGATGCTCGGCGCGCCATCGCCGCAAGACGCATGACCTTGGCAGTTGCGAACGACAGCACGTCCGGTTCGCACGAACCGGTCGCGTCGGCGGATGCGACGCGGGGGCGGGTCGATGCCGCGGTAGCTGCCGTCGCTGACGATGCCGCTGAAGTTGCTGAAGTTGCCGAGCCAGCCCTCTACACCGTATCGGTGCGCAACCTGTGCGCATTCGCCGCCAAATCCGGCGACCTCGATCTGCATTTCACGCCGTCGCCGACCGCGCACCAGGGGCGCCAGGGGCACCAGCTGGTCGCGCAACGCCGCGGCCCGCACCATGAGGCCGAGGTCAGCCTGGCAGGACGCTTCGGCCCGCTGGCGGTGCGCGGACGCGCCGACGGCTTTGATCCGCGCAGCCACACGCTGGAAGAGGTCAAGACCTACCGCGGCGCGCTGGAGGCCATGCCGGCGCAGCAGCAGGCCCTGCACTGGGCTCAGCTCAAGGTCTATGGCTGGTTGATGTGCCAGAGCCGCGGCCTGTCGGCGCTCAGCTTGTCGCTGGTGTATTTCGACGTCGTGCAGCAGACCGAATCGCCGCAGCAGCAGCGGTTCGAGGCCGGCGCGCTGCGCCAGTATTTCGAGGCGTTGTGCCAGCCGTTCCTGGCCTGGGCACGGCAGGAGGTGGCGCATCGGCGCCAGCGTGACGCGGCGCTGGCGCAGCGGGCGTTTCCGCAGCTCCCGTTTCGCGCCGGGCAGCGCGAGCTGGCAGCGGCTGTCTACAAGGCTTGCGTGTCGTCGCAGCCGCTGCTGGTGCAGGCGCCCACCGGCATCGGCAAGACCATCGGCACCGTGTACCCGGCGCTGCGCGCGATGCCCGAGCGCCGCACCGACAAGCTGTTTTTCCTGACTGCCAAGACACCGGGCCGGCAGGTGGCGCTGGATGCGCTGCGGCAGGTGCGCGAACCGTCGCAGCCCGCAGCCGCCGCGTTGCCGCTGCGCGTGATCGAACTGGTGGCCCGGGACAAGGCATGCGAACACCCTGACAAGGCCTGCCATGGCGCATCCTGTCCGCTGGCGCGTGGCTTTTACGACCGGCTGCCAGCGGCGCGCGAGGCAGCGGCGCACGCGCAGTGGCTGGACCGACAGGCGCTGCAATCGGTGGCGCTGGCGCACGGCATCTGCCCGTACTACCTCGGGCACGAGATGGTGCGCTGGAGCGACGTGGTGGTGGGTGACTACAACTACTACTTCGATCGCAGTGCGATGCTGCATGGGCTGACGGTCGAGAACAACTGGCGCATCAGTTTGCTGGTCGACGAGGCCCACAACCTGGTACCGCGGGGTTGCTCCATGTACAGCGCCGAGCTGGGCCATGCCGAAACCCTGTTGGTGCGGGACCAGGGGCCACCGGCGCTGCGGGCGCGCATCGACGGCCTGCTCGACCAGTGGCAAGTGCTGCAGGAACGTCACGCGCCGAACGGCAAGCAGCCGGATTGGCGGCTGCTCGACGCACCTCCCGAAGCCTGGCTGCGCGCGCTGCACAAGCTCAACCAGGCGCTGGGTGAGCATGTCAACGCGACCGTGCTCGATGGCGACAGCATCGTGCTGCGGTTTTACTTCCGTACGCTGGCCATCGCCACGCTGGCCGACCTGTTCGGCGACCACTCGCTCTGCGAATACGCCCGGGACGACGGCACTCTGCCCGCCATCCAGGACGGCGTGAACGCCGGGCAGGTGCGGCTCGAGGGCTCGGGTTTCGACCCTCTGGACGCCGTGGGGCGGATCACGCTGCGCAATGTCGTACCTGGCCATTTCCTGGCGCCGCGCCTGCAAGGCGCCGACGCCGCGGTGTTGTTTTCGGCAACGCTGCAACCCGCCAACTATTACCAGTCCTTGCTCGGACTGCCCGAGCACACCCGCTGGCTCGACGTACCCAGCCCGTTTCGCAGCCAGCAACTGGCAGTGCGCGTCGTGCCGATTTCCACCCGGCGCGACGCGCGTGCCCTTTCGCTCGACACGCTGGTGGCGACGATCGCGCTGCAGTTCCGGCAGGTGCGTGGCAACTACCTCGCCTTCTTCAGCAGTTTCGACTACCTGAAGCAGGCCTGCGCGCGTTTGCGCCACCAATGTCCCGACATACCCGTCTGGGCCCAGGAGCGCCAGATGGACGAAAGGGCCCGGCGTGCCTTCCTGGAGCGCTTCGATCACACCGGTTGCGGGATCGGGTTTGCCGTGCTCGGCGGCGTGTTCGCAGAGGGCGTCGATTTGCCGGGCCGCCGGCTGATCGGCGCCTTCGTGGCCACGCTCGGTCTGCCGCAGTTCGATCCGGTCAACGAGGCTATCTGCGCACGCATGCAGGCGCGTTTCGGACAGGGATACGAATACACCTATGTCTACCCCGGTCTGCAGAAGGTGGTGCAGGCGGCCGGACGGGTCATCCGCACCGAGTCCGATACCGGCTGCGTCGTGTTGCTGGACGCGCGTTACCGCCAGCCGCGTTACCGGGCCTTGTTGCCGTCTTGGTGGCAGCTGGAGGCTGGTTGAGCGCGCTCGGTGCCGACCGCTGCGCTTCAGGCTGTCAGCTCGCCCCGGAACGCGGCCACGAACGTCGATGCGTCCTGCCGCACGGCACCGGCGCTTTTGCCCGGCCGATACAAGGCCGAGCCCAGGCCGAAACCATGGGCCCCGGCAGCCAGCCAGGGCGCCATGTTGCCGGGCACGATGCCGCCGACCGGAATCATCAGCGTGCCGGCCGGCAGCACGGCCAGCATGGCCTTGAGCACCGCTGGCGACGACGCTTCCGCCGGAAACAGCTTGAGGCCGTGCGCACCGGCTTCAAGCGCGGCAAACGCCTCGGTCGCAGTTGCAATGCCCGGCAGGCAGACCATGCCCAGGCTTACCGCTTCGTGCACCACTGCGGCGTTGACGTTGGGTGACACAATCAGCTGGCCACCGGCCTCGTGCACCTGGCGCACCTGGTGTACGGTGAGCACCGTGCCAGCACCCACGAGTGAGTGGGGATAGGCGCGCGCCAGTGCATCGATGCTCTCCAGTGGCTGGGGCGAGTTCAGCGGCACCTCCAGCACGCCGAAACCCGCGTGGGCCAGTGCCTCGCCGATGGCCGGCGCCTCCTGCGGCGTCAGGCCGCGCAGGATGGCCACCAGCGGAAGATTCTGAAAGTGGATGGCGAACTTCTGGTTCGGTTTCATGGTGCTGTTGCTCGTTCGGGCAGATGGTGGCTCAAGGCGTGCAGGCCGGCCCAGCTGGCTTCGGCGCCCATGCTGTGGGTCGACACTCCCAGGTTCGCGAATGCCAGTGCATAACGTGACGTCAGCGACTGCGAACCAATGAGCGTGATGCGGGCTGCCGTGTGCACATCCTGTGCATGCAACTCTTCGCCGATGACCAGTCCCGACAGGTAACTGGCCAGCGGTCCCGCATCCATGCGCCCGAACAGCGACAGGGTGCGCGCACTGAAGGCGTTGTGCAGCAGGTTGCCGCCCTGGCCCGCGCGCCGCAGGCCGAGCGCGAATGCGTCGGCGTCGAACGGTGCCTGTGTGTCGATGGTTCGCGCCAGCAGCGACTGCTGGCTCAGCAGTGCGTAGAACTCGCCGGTCATGTAGCTGCGGAACGTGGTGACCCGGCCATCGTGGATCCAGGCCCACTTGCTGTGCGTGCCCGGCAGGATGCACAGGCCGTCGCGCCAGCCGCCCAGATGCATCGCACCGAGGATCTGAACCTCCTCGCCGCGCATCACGTCGGGCACGCTGGCCAGGCCTGGTACATCGCAGCGGTGCTCGCAACTCAGGCCCGGCACGATGGCGGTGGGCAGGCTCGGCGCGGCGTCGTTCACCCAGCGCAGCTGCTTCGCGACATCGGCAAAACCGGCCGGGCAGGCGCAGTAGGGCGCCTCGACCCAGCCCTGCTTGCTGCCGGCCATGCCCGAGATCAGGCAGGCCCCGGCACCCATGCGCACCCAGTCGCCGAAGCAGGTGTCGAACACCCCGGCAAATCCGCCTGCGGGAACGGTCAGGATGCCGCGTGGGAAAGACCGTTCCTCCAGCGCCCGGCCCGCGGGGTCCAGTCGCGCACCGCGCAGCGACGATGTGCCCCAGTCGAGCGCCAGCAAGGCCGTGGGCGGTGGTTGCTCTTGGTCTGCCATGGTCACAGCACCGCGAGGACCGAATGGCTGCGCGGCATCGGCGACACGGCGCCGAAACCCTGAACGGACAGGGAGGCTGCCGCATTGGCGTAGTTTGCGGCCCGAAAGATGTCGTCGCCCTTGGCCATCCGCGCGAGCAGATTGCCACAGAAGCAGTCGCCGGCACCGGTCGCATCGCGCAAGTTGACCGGGCGGGCGGGAATATGCTCGCGGGTCTGTCCGTCGCTGACCAGGGCGCCGTCAGAGCCGAGCTTGAGCACGACCGTGGCTGCGCCGTGGTCGTGGCCCCAGCGGACGATATCGCCTGGCTGCGAGAGGCCGGTCAGCGCCTGCATGTCGTCCAGGCTGGGCAGGAACACGTCGCACAGCGACACCGCTTGCCGGATACAGGCCCTGGCACGCGCCAGCGGCCAGAGCTTGAGCCGCAGGTTGGAGTCGAACGACACCCGTGTGCCGGCGTCGCGTGCCATCGCCATGGCCTCGAAGCCCGTGTCGCAAGCGCCAGCGGAGATCGCCAGCGAGATGCCCGACAGATGCAGGAAACGTGCGGCGCGGATCAGCTCGCTTGGCGTGCCCGACAACCATTGCGGCGTCATGCGGCTGGCCGCGGAGTCGGCGCGCAGGTAATGGAACTCGTGTCCCTCGCTGCCATGTGTCACGAAATAGATGCCGGTGTGGCTGGCGCCGGCGGTTGTCACGCCGCTTGTGTTGACGCCCTCCTGGCCCCACAGTTGCAGCAACGAGCGGCCGAAGTTGTCGGCCCCGATGCGAGTCAGGTAGGCGGTGCGCGCTCCGGCGCGCGCGGCCGCGATCGCGGCATTGCTGGTGTCGCCGCCGAACCCCTGCAGATACTGCGGCTCGTTGGGTGAGGTCTGGTTGAATTCCACCATGGCCTCACCCAGCGCCACCACGTCCCATGTGCGCGCGTCCATCACTGTTCCCCTCATGACCGCCCGGGTGGAGCGGCAACGCCGTGTCGATGTTTCAGTGATTGTCGCGCGGAACAAAGGCGCCGCGTTTGCCCACCAGGAAATCGAGGTCCGCACCCTGGTCGGCCTGCAGCACATGGTCGACGTACAGTTTCCAGTAACCGCTGGACAGGGGCGGCGGCGGCGCCTCCCAGGTGGATAGGCGGCGCGCCAGTTCTTCGTCGCTGATATCCAGGTGCAGCTTGCGGTTGGGTACATCGAGCTCGATCATGTCGCCATTGCGCACCACGGCCAGTGGCCCGCCGGCGGCCGCCTCGGGCGCTGTGTGCAGCACGACCGTGCCGTAGGCCGTGCCGCTCATGCGTGCGTCGCTGATGCGCACCATGTCGGTGATGCCCTTGCGCAACACCTTGGGCGGCAGCGGCATGTTGCCGACCTCGGCCATGCCAGGGTAACCCTTGGGCCCGCAGTTCTTCAGCACCAGGATGCAGGTTTCGTCGACGTCCAGCGACTCGTCGTCGATCAGGCGGTGGAATTCCTCGATGTTCTCGAACACCACCGCCCGACCTCGGTGGGTGAGCAGCGCCGCGGTCGCCGCGCTGGGTTTGATCACCGCGCCACGCGGCGCCAGATTGCCGCGCAGCACTGCGATACCAGCCTTCTGCATGAAGGGTCTGGACAGTGGCATGATGACGTCCTCGTTGAAGTTCTCGGCGCTGTCAATGTTCTCGCCGATGGTCTTGCCGGTGACCGTGATCGCATCGCGATGCAGATGCTGCGCGATCTCCTTCATCACCACGGGCAGGCCGCCGGCGTAGCAGAAGTCCTCCATCAGATACTTGCCCGAGGGTTGGAGGTTCAGCAGACAATCCATCTCGCTGCCCAGCCGGTCGAAGTCATCGACGTTCAGCTGCACGCCCATGCGTCCGGCGATCGCGATCAGGTGGATCACCGCATTGGTGGAGCCGCCGATGGCGGCCAGCGTCTTGATTGCGTTCTCGAATGCCTCGCGGGTCAGGATCTTCGACAGCACCATGTCCTCGTGCACCATCTCGACGATGCGCCGGCCCGACTGGCGGGCCAGCACGTTGCGCCGGCCGTCCACCGCCGGATAAGCGGCATTGCCGGTCAGGCCGACACCGAGCGCCTCGATCATGCTGGCCATGGTGCTGGCTGTTCCCATGGTCATGCAGTGGCCATGGCTGCGGTGCATGGAGCTCTCGGCGTCGAGGAATTGCTCGAGCTTGAGCGTGCCGGCGCGCACCTGTTCGCTCATGCTCCACACGCCGGTGCCCGAGCCCAGTTCCTGGCCGCGCCATTTGCCGTTGAGCATCGGGCCGCCGCTGACGCCGATGGTCGGCATGTCGACGCTGGCTGCACCCATCATCAGCGCGGGCGTGGTCTTGTCGCAGCCCATCAACAGCACGACGCCATCGATCGGGTTGCCTCGCATGCTCTCCTCGACGTCCATGCTGGCCAGGTTGCGGTACAACATCGCGGTGGGGCGCAGCAAAACCTCGCCCAGCGACATCACCGGGAACTCGAGCGGGAATCCACCGGCTTCGTAGACGCCGATCTTGACCTGCTCGGCAATGCTGCGAAAGTGCGAGTTGCACGGCGTCAGTTCGCTGAAGGTATTGCAGATGCCGATGACCGGTTTGCCCTCGAACTGGTCATTGGGAATACCCTTGCCCTTGAGCCAGCTGCGGTACGCGAAACCATCGCGGTCCTGGCGTCCGAACCATTGCTGGCTGCGCAGTTGTTCGGGTTTTTTTCGTGGTGTCTGGGTCATGGTGTCTCGCTCGGTGAGTGGTTTTGAACAGGGTTTTCCCCATGCGTCTGGCTGGCGCAATCATCATATGATAAGCAGCAGCAGGTGGGCTTGTAAAGAGCTGGCCAGCTTCTCAACAACGGTTCGCATGCATCAGGAGCCCCGCGTGTCCCAGCCAGAAATTCTCGTCGTGGCCAAGTTGTGGCCGCGCTACATGGAGGCCCTGCAGGGCGCGTTCGTCGTGCATGACCGCACGCACCAACAGGACGCCACGCGGTTTGCCGCCATCGCGCCTCGGATCCGCGGCATCGCTGCCAGCGGTGAGTCGAAGGTGGACGCCGCGCTGCTGGCGCAGTTGCCGGCGCTGGAGATGATCTCGGTGTTCGGTGTCGGTTACGACGGTGTCGATGTTGCCGCGGCGCGCGCGCGCGGCGTACCGGTCACCAACACCCCCGATGTTCTTACCGAAGAGGTTGCCGACCTGGGTATCGGCCTGATGTTGTCCATCGCGCGGCGCATCCCGCAAGCCGACAAGTTCGTGCGCGACGGGCGCTGGCCCCAGGGGCCGTTCCCGCTGACGCGCAAGGTCAGTGGCGCGCGACTGGGCATCGTCGGCCTGGGCCGTATCGGCCAGGCCATCGCCGACCGGGCAACGGGTTTCGGCATGACCATCGCCTACACCACGCGCAACCGGCGCGCGGACAGTCCCTACACCTATTACCCCAGCGCCCAGGCGCTGGCACGCGAGGTCGATTTCCTGATGGTGATCACCCCTGGGGGTGAAGGCACACGCGGCCTGATCAACGCCGATGTGCTGGCGGCGCTGGGTTCCAAGGGTTACCTGATCAACGTGGCCCGCGGCTCCGTGGTCGACCCGTCGGCGCTGGTGCATGCGGTCACGACCGGCGTCATTGCCGGCGCCGCACTGGATGTCTTTGCCGACGAGCCGAACGTGCCCGATGAACTGCGTGCGCACGAGAACGTGGTGCTGACGCCGCACATGGCCAGCGGCACCTGGGAAACCCGTGGTGCCATGGCCGACCTGGCATTCGCCAACCTGCAGGCCCATTTTGCCGGCAAGCCCGTGCTGACGCCGGTGCCGTGATGATCAGAAACGTGCACGGCAATACAGTGGACTACCTCGGTAGCGCCATCGTGGCCGGGCGCTTTGGCGCAGGCGGTGCCATGCCGCCCGAGCCGATGCTGTGCGAGGAACTGGGCGTCAGCCGCACGGTGGTCCGCGAATCGGTCAAGTCGCTGGTGGCCAAGGGGCTGATACAAACGGGTCCGAAAGTCGGAACCCGGGTCTGTCCCAGCAGCCAATGGAACTGGTTCGATCCGGATGTGATCGCCTGGCAAGCCAAGGCCGGGCTCACGCCCGAGTTCATCCGCGACCTGCAAGACCTTCGCATGATCGTGGAGCCGGCGGCAATCCGCCTTGCGGCGCAGCGTGCCACGGCGTTCGACATCGCCGAGGTCGAGCAGGCTTTCGCCGGCATGGTCGACGCGGTCGAGCAGGGCGGCGACTATGTCCGCTGCGACCTGTTGTTCCACCAGGGCCTGATCCGGGCGTCGCACAACCGCATGCTCGAGAAGATGGACCAGGCCCTGGGCGCACTGATGCGCACCAGCTTCGAGATTTCGACAATCAAGAAGGGCGGACCGCGCCAATCGCTGCCGATGCACCGGGCCGTGCTCGATGCGGTGATTGCGCACGATCCGGATCTGGCCGAACATGCGATCATGGTATTGATTCAGGACGCCCACAAGGACATCGCGCAGGTGCTCAAGGCTCGGCGCGCATTGCCCATGGCACAAAAGACGTCTCGCGGCGTCCGGCAGGTGGCGTGAAAACCACGGCGCCAGCAGGACCCGCAACTTTTTTCCCGCAACCTCAACCCAAGGAGACCTTCCGATGAAATTCAAGTTAGTTGCAACCGCTGTCGTAATGGCAGCATCCCTGCTGGCGGCTGGACAGGCCAGAGCCCAGGAGAAGATCACCATCTGGTGGGAAAAGGGCTTCTACAAGGCCGAGGACGACGCCTTGTTCGCCGTCATCAAGCGTTTCGAGGACAAGTTCAAAATCAAGGTCGACCTGTCGCTTTATGCGACCCAGGAGGTGATCCCGAAAATGGTGGCGGCGCTCGATTCCGGCAATCCGCCCGATGTCGGCTTCGGCAACGTGCTCGACTTCCAGGTCACGGCGAAGTGGGCCTATGACGGCAAGCTGGAAAACATTTCCAGCGTCATTGATCCGATCCGCACGCGCTTCGAACCGGCTGCGCTGGCCACCACGTTCCTGTACAACAACGCAGGCCAGACCCGCGCCTATTACGCGTTCCCGGTCAGGCAGCAGACGATGCACATCCAGTACTGGAAGGACATGCTGGCCGACGCGGGATTCAAGGAAAGCGACATTCCGAAGGAATGGGACGCTTACTGGGACTTCTGGTGCACCAAGGTGCAGAACGGTTATCGCCAGAAGACCGGCAGCCGTGGTTTCGGCACCGGCTTCCCGATGGGTGTCGATTCGAGTGACTCGTTCTATTCGTTCCTCACCTTCATGGACGCGTACAACGTCAAGCTGGTCAACGACTCCGGCAAACTCCTGGTGGACGATCCGGCGGTGCGCGACGGTCTGATCAAGGCCATGACGAGTTACACCTCGGTTTACGCCAAGGGTTGCACGCCGCCGTCGGCCACCAGCTGGAAGGATCCCGACAACAACGTGGCGTTCCACAACAAGACCACCGTGATGACGCACAACGCGACGATCTCCATCGTGGCGAAGTGGCTTGACGACATGAACAACCAGACGCTGACGGCCGAGCAGCGTGCCACTGCCAAGAAGAACTACAGCGAACTGATCGCCACTGCCGGTTTTCCGAACAAGCCCGATGGCACCAAGATGATCTACCGCGCAGCAGTCAAGACGGGTGTGATCTTCAAGGATGCCAAGAACAAGGCCGGTGCGAAGAAGTTCGTGACCTTCCTGATGGAAGATGCCAATTTGACTCCGTATGTCGAAGGCTCGCTCGGCCGCTGGTTCCCAGTCATGAAGGCAGCCCAGCAAAGGCCGTTCTGGAAGGAAGATGCGGCGCGTACCGCGGTCTACAACCAGTTCATGAATGGCACGACGCCGTTCGAGTTCACCAAGAACTACAAGTTCACGGTGCTCAACAACGAAAACGTGTGGGCCAAGGCGATGAACCGCATCATCAGCGACAAGGTGCCAGTGGACAGGGCAGTCGACGAGATGATCGCGCGTATCAAGACGGTGGTGGCGCAATAAGCGCCTGACCTCCGGGCGCCCGTGTGCGCAGACTTGCGTCTGGGTACACGGGTTGCCTGTCTGATCCCCATCCGCATCCTCCAGGAGTTCGCCCGCCATGGCCGAAGCTGTAGCCACATTGCCGACGGTCCGCCGACGGGCCAATTCTTGGGAGATCTGGGGTCGCCTGCTGGTCGTGCCTTACCTGCTGGTGTTCGTCATCTTCGTGGTGTATCCCGTGGGGTATGGCCTTTACCTTGCGCGCGACCCGCAGAACTATGTCCGCCTGTTCGAGGATCCGATCTTTTTTCGCACGGCCGTCAACACCCTCGTGTTCGTTGTGGTCGCCGTCAACCTGAAGATGATCATCGCGCTGGGCCTGTCCGGATTCTTCGCCCAGACCCGCTGGTGGATCAATATTGTTGCCTTGCTTTTCATCCTCCCATGGGCAGTGCCGTCGATTCCGACCATCCTGTCCGTGCGTTTCATGTTCAATTCGGAATGGGGTGTCATCAATACCCTGATCTTCAAGCTGACGCTCAAGGACGGGCCGAACTGGCTTAACGATCCCACGATCGCGCTCGGCCTGTCGATGCTGATGCACATCTGGAAGTCGTTGCCATTCTGGACGCTGATCCTGCTGGCCGGGCGCCTGTCGATTCCGTCCGAGCAATACGAAGCTGCCAGCGTCGACGGGGCCACCCGTTGGCAGAAATTTCGCTTCATCACCTGGCCTTCGATGAAGGGCCTTTACTTCACGTCGATTATCCTGTCGATGATCTTTACGCTGGGTGACTTCAACAGTGTCTATCTGCTTACCGGTGGCGGACCGGCGGACCTGACCCATGTGCTGGCTACACTGGGAATTCGTTATCTGCGCCTGGACCAGATCGAGCTGGCAATGGCCAGCATCGTCGTCGCGCTGCCCTTTATATTGCCGCTGGTCTACGTGATGATGAAGAGGTTGTCGAAATGATAAAAGGCTGGTCCCTGCGCAAGGTATCGACCGAGGCCCAGTTGCTGCTGGTGGGAATTCCGGTCGTATTGTGGACGCTGATACCGCTCTACCATCTGTTCCTGTTCGCGATCTCGCCGCGCGACACCGCGACCTCCGGTCGCCTGTGGCCGAAGTCGCCCACGATGCAGAACTTCGAGATCGTGTTCGGCCAGAAACATTTCTACCTGAGCCATTTCTGGCAACAACTGGGGAACTCGTTGATGATCGCGATTGCCACCGGCGCACTGACCTTGCTGGTGGCGACGACGGCTGCGTTTGCGATCAGTCGGCTCAAGGTGCGCGGCGGCCGTACCGTGATGAACCTGGCTTTGCTCACCTATTTCATTCCGGCCGCCTTTCTGGCAGTGCCGATGTACAAGACCATGTCCAACTACGGATTGCTGAACAACCGCTGGGCGATGATCCTGGCAATGGTGACGATTGCCTCGCCGTATTGCATCTGGGTGCTCAAGCAGGCGTCGGACAAGCTGCCGTGGGAACTCGACGAAGCCGCACGTATCGACGGGGCCAGTCCGCTGCAGTTGTTTCGCCTGGTGTACGTACCGCTGATGGTGCCCTCCCTGGTGGCCGTCGGCACGTATGCGCTGCTGCTGGCCTGGAACGAATACCTGTACGGTTTCCTGCTGCTGTCCAAGGACACCGATCTGCCGCTGGCGGTGGCGCTGGGCAACTTCCTGTCGGCGGACGACTCGCCGTGGGAGTTGCTGATGGCCACCGGCTTCATCTACGCCTTGCCACCAGCAGCGATCTATTACGCGTTCAAGCGTTACATGGTGTCGGGCCTGACGGCAGGCGCGGTCAAGAGCTGAGCCGGTCCGGATCGGTATCCCGGCACCCCGGCCTCACGTATTCAAACCCATTCGACAGGGACTCACATGGCATCCGTAGCTTTCAACAAGATCGAGAAGAATTTCGGCAAGGTCAAGGTCCTGCACGGCATCAGTTTCGACATCGCCGATGGCGAGTTCGTCGTGCTCGTGGGTCCGTCGGGCTGCGGCAAGTCGACGCTGCTGCGTATGCTGGCAGGGCTCGAGGAGATCAGCGGCGGCGACATTTCGATCGATGGCACGGTCATCAACGACCTGGACTCCAAGGACCGCGATATCGCAATGGTATTCCAGAGTTACGCCTTGTATCCCCACATGACGGTGCGCGAGAACATGGCGTTCAGTCTGAAGTTGCGCAAGGCCGAGAAGGCTCTGACCGAGGAACGTGTCGGCAAGGCGGCCAAGATCCTGAATCTGCATGCCCTGCTCGAGCGTTACCCGCGAGAACTCTCGGGTGGCCAGCGCCAACGGGTTGCCATGGGCCGTGCGATCGTGCGCGACCCCAAGGTGTTCCTGTTCGATGAGCCACTGTCCAATCTCGATGCCAAGCTGCGGGTCGCGATGCGGGCCGAGATCAAGTCCCTGCACCAGAGGCTCAAGACGACCACGGTCTATGTCACCCACGACCAGATCGAAGCCATGACCATGGCCGATCGTATCGTCGTCATGCACGACGGTATCGTCGAGCAGATCGGCACGCCGCTGGAACTGTTCGATCATCCCGGCAATCTGTTCGTGGCGCAGTTCATCGGCTCGCCGGCGATGAACGTTTTCGAAGGCACTTTGCGCAGCCAGCAGGGGCGCCTCTGGGTCGAGGCCGATGGCCAGCAGTGGCCGGTCGGCTCAGTGGCTGGCGGCAAGGACGGCCAGGGCGTGCACTACGGCATCCGGCCGGGCGACATCACGATGGTCGAGCCGGCACAGGGCATATCGGCCACGGTCGTTGTGGTCGAGCCCACCGGGGCCGAGACCGAGATCATCCTGCAAGTCGGCGAGACGATGCTCACGCTGGTCCTGCATGGTCGCACCGACGTCAAGCCGGACCAGGTCATCGGGCTGCAGATTGCGGCTGAAAAAGTGCATCTGTTCGAAAAATCCGGTGGCCAACGCATCGGCTGAGACCCGCTGGTTGGCGGGTATACGGCAGTGATCAAGCCTGTCTGGATCGTCGTGATGGGGGTTTCGGGCTGTGGCAAGAGCACGGTCGGTCAGCTGCTGGCCCGTGCGTGCGGCGTGGCCTATGTCGAAGGCGACGACCTGCATTCTCCCGAGAATATCGAGCGCATGCGCTCGGGAAGCCCGCTGACCGATGGGCAGCGACGCGACTGGCTGGAACTGATTTCGCAGCAACTGGCGCTGGCCCATGCGCGCCGGGCCGGGCTGGTGGTGTCGTGTTCGGCCCTCAAGCGTGCGTATCGCGACGTGTTGCGTCGTGGAGCGCCGGATCTGCAATTCGTCCACCTGCACGGCGCGCCCGCCTTGCTGGCCCAGCGGACCGCCCAGCGGGTGGGTCACTACATGCCGGCCTCGCTGCTCGCCAGCCAGCTCGCCATCCTGGAGCCGCCCGGGCCGGACGAACAGGCCCTGGCGTTCGACGTCGCCGAACCGCCGCAGCGGGTGGTGGACCAGGTGCTGGCCCGGCTGCAACCATCCGCCGGTGCCGACGCCGGCAACTGACATTCCAAGGAGTATCGCTTGACCCCATTCACCAAGACCATCCTGTTCACCGACACGGACGGGCGCGCGCGTTTTCGTGACGAGACGATCCAGCTGGACCAGGGCACACCGCAATCGATGTTGTCGGCGCTGTTCGCCTGCGGCGGCTACCAGCTGCGGCACAGCCCGGTCGGTTTCCGCAGCCAGTTTCACTGCACCGGCACGCCGCAATGGGTGTTCATCCTGGCCGGACAGATGGAGATCGGCCTGCAGGGCGGTACGTCGCGGGTATTCGGCCCTGGCCAGCATTTCTATTCCGCCGACCGATTGCCGCCAGATGCGACCTTCGATGCCCAGGTGCACGGCCACTGGAGCCGCCAGGTAGGCCCCGATCCGCTGGTGACCCTGTTCGTGCGCGATTGACGATACCCATGCAACGATTGAGAGGACTGCCCCATGCCCAGCTTGAGCCCACACGAAATCGCCCGATACCACGAGCGGGGCTACCTGATTCCGTCGTTTCAATTGCGGGCTGCTCGCACCGACGCCTTGCGCGTTGCGCTGCAGCAGCTGATTGACGACAACCCCGAGGTGAGACCCGAAAAGCTGGTCAGCGCGCACGTGATGGGCAAGGACGGGGCGCCCAACGTCGAGGGCGTGCGCGGGCATCCGGCCTTTCTGGAGCTGGCACGCGATCCCGATATCCTGGACCTGGTCGAACAGGTGATCGGGCCGGACATCATCCTGTGGGGTTGCCATGTGTTCTGCAAGCCGGCCGGCGACGGATTGGAGACACCCTGGCACCAGGACGGTCATTACTGGCCGATCCGACCGCTGGCCAACTGCACAGTCTGGGTCGCAATCGATCCCTCGACGCGCGACAACGGCTGCCTGCGGGTGATTCCGGGATCGCACCGCCCGGGCCTGTGCCATCCGCACCTGGTGGAGGAGCGGCAGGATCTGGTGCTGCAGGCGCGCACCGATGCGGCGAGTTTCGACGAGGCGTCCGCGGTCGATATCGAACTGCAGCCCGGCCAGATGTCCATGCACGACGTTTTCATGATCCACGGCGCGCGGGTCAATCATTCGACGCAGCGCCGTACCGGCGTCGCACTGCGTTACATGCCGGGCACCTCGGTATTCGAGCGCGACCTCAATCCGGTCGAAGGCAAGTCCGGTGTGCCGGTGGCGTTTGCCCGCCGTCCTTTGTGGCAGCTGCGCGGACAGGACAGGACCGGCCGCAACGACTTGCGCGTCGGGCACTGAATTCGCGCCGCCCGGTTCAGGGCTGCATTGCGCCTGACGACAGGATCCGGTTGCCAGGCGTGCCGTCCACGACGGCGCGCACCATGGCGGCTGCAACGCGGGTGGCGGCGATGGCGCGGTAATCGGCCGGCAACAGCGGCGCGAACAGCGCCAGGCCGAATTGCATGAGCCGCTCGCCCAGCCGTGCCGGTTGCGCCAGCGCAGCCCGGTCACCCACGAGCAGGGAGGGCCTGGCGATCACCAGCGTCGGATAACCCAACTGCCGCAGGTCGTCTTCGGTTTCGCCCTTGACCCGGTTGTAGAAGGTGCGCGCATGCGCGTCGGCCCCCATCGCGCTGACGACGGCCAGCCGCGTGGCGCCCGCGGCGCGCGCCTGGCGCGCCACTGCCAGCACGGCGTCATGGTCGATGGAGCGGAATGCCTCTTGGCTGCCGGCGACCTTGATCGTCGTACCCAGCGCGATGAATGCATCGTCCACCGGCGGCAACTCAGGCAGCCGGGCGAAATCCACTGGATGGAAATGGACCCGCGCATGCCATGCTTCTGGCGCACTGCGCCCCACGACATGGATCGCGCGCCAATGTTTATCGGCTGAAAGGACCGCCAGAACCTCCCGGCCCACGAGACCGGTTGCCCCCGCCACCAGTGCCACCCGACCCACCTGACCGTCCGCCACCGCCATAACCACCTCCACTGCGGCCACCGCCGCCGCCGCCGCCGCCGCCACCGGCAGCACCCCCGCCACCATAACCGCCACCGGAACCACCACCTCCGCCGCCGGCACGGCGACGTTGTCCGCCACGTTCAGCCATCGTGTCGACGCTGGTGCGCATCGGATCGGGCTCACGCGGCGCGCCACTGCGCGGCGCCTCGTTACCGGCACCACGCATCGGGTCGGGTTGGCGATCGACCGGGCCGCGACCACCCTGCGCATTGCCGCCACCAGCGCCGTTGCGCCGTCCCGCTGCGGTGCCGCCCGGATGGCTGGAATACCCGCCGCCGGGTGCCCCGGCACCGCGTGGCGCGGACGATGGCGCGTTGCCGCGTCCGGCCGGGCGTGCAGCCTGGCCACCGCGGCCGCCGCCAGAGCCCTTGTTCTCGCGCACCCGTTGCAGCATCTCGGTGCGCGCGGCCTTGGCGGCCGCCATCATCACGTCGCGGCTGGGCGGCTTGCCGGCGCCGCCCCAGATGGTCTGACGGCCCATGGCGATGGGTTCTGCTTTCTCGCCGGGCTCGGGTCCGAAACCGTCGATGACACGGACCGCGATATCCTGTTTGGTGAACCGGGCAATATCCTGCATGAAGCCTTCTTCATCCAGGCTGACCAGGCTGACGGCGGCACCGTCCGCGCCGGCTCGGCCGGTCCGCCCGATGCGGTGAACATAGTCTTCGCTGACATTGGGAATGTCGTAGTTCACGACATGCGGTAACTCGTCGATGTCGATGCCGCGCGCGGCAATATCGGTGGCCACCAGCGCGCGGATGTCGCCGCTCTTGAAGCCGCCCAGAGCCTGTGTGCGTGCGGCCTGGCTCTTGTTGCCGTGCAGCGCCATCGCATGGATGCCGTTCTTGGTCAGGAACTCAGCCACGTTGTTGGCGCCGAACTTGGTACGGGTGAACACCAGTACCTGGCTCCAGTTGTGTTCGTTGATGATGTGCGCCAGCAAGGCCTTTTTCCTGCCGCGCCCCACCGGATGAATGGTCTGCGTGATGCGCTGCACCGTGGTGTTGCGCGGCGTGACCTGCACACTTTGCGGGTTCTTCAGCAATGTCGCGGCCAGGTCGCGGATTTCGTCGCTGAACGTGGCCGAGAACAGCAGGCTCTGCTTGTCGCGTGGCAAAACCGCCAGCACCTTCTTGACATCATGGATGAAGCCCATGTCGAGCATGCGGTCGGCTTCATCGAGCACCAGGATCTGTACCTGCCCCAGGTCCAGCACGCCTTGTTGCAGCAGGTCGAGCAGGCGCCCTGGCGTGGCCACCAGGATGTCGATCCCCGACTTGACACGGCTGATCTGCGGCTGCATGCCGACGCCACCAAAAATGACGGTCGACGACAACTGCAGGAATTTGCCGTAGACCTGGACCGATTCCTCCACCTGGGCGGCGAGTTCACGCGTGGGGGTCAGCACGAGGGCGCGAATGCCGGTGCCGCCGAATTTGTTCTGGGCGCTGCGCGCCATGCTCAGCTTGTGCAGCATCGGCAGCACGAAGGCAGCGGTCTTGCCGGTGCCGGTCTGGGCGCCGCCCAGCAGGTCGTGGCCTTCGAGCACGACCGGGATGGCCTGTGCCTGGATGGCGGTCGGGGTTTCATAACCCTGCTCGCGCACGGCCTTGACAATGGCCGGGGCCAGTTTCAGATCTTCAAAGTTCATAAGGAGGCACCCGTCCTGGGCGCTTGGCATGTCGACCCGTACCGGCATCGGGATGCCGGTCCAGTCAAGGGAAGACAGAATAAAGAAACGGGACGCAGGCGAAGAGCGAGGTCCCCAGCAATTGCTGGGTTGGCAAGCAGCTGGAGGCCTGCAACGGTTGGATTGTCGCACGGATGGCCTTCGCCCCCTGTTTGCGGCGACGGCGATTGCAACAATCGTCCGGTTTCGGTTGTCAACCCTTGCAATGTGGGACCATTGGTGGTCAGAATGACAGCTGTTTTTGGCGGGCAGGTTGTACCCGGCCCCGGAGTCCCATTTTCAGCGGATGCGGCAACACAGAGGCGCTTAAATGAGCAAATACCGGTTGAGGCGAATTGGCGTGGCCAGCAATGCTTCGCCCACGCGCCCCACCTTGTCGGACTGCCTGGAGCTGGTGCTGGATCAGTCCAATGGACTGGCAGACGACGTGCTCACCGCACTGGCCCGGCTGACCGCCGACAGCGACAGCGATACGCTGACGGAGGCGCCGACCGACGCGGCCCGGGCCGCCATCAAGGTCCTGCTCGCCGAGTCCAAGGCAGTGCGCGCGACATTGGACGCCGAATTGCGCCGGCTGGTGTTTCACAGCAGTGGCAAGGACCTGGCGCAGAATCAGGCCTTGCGTTTCGAGGACCTGCGCTTTTTCGACATCCGGGAGATTGAGGTCCATATCGAGCTGGCGCTGGCGCGTCAGGAGGTGATCCGCGCGACCGACGATGTATTGCCACAGTTCGACGCACTGGTCAGCGCCCTGCTCGGATGGAGCACGGTGCAGGCGGCGCTCAATCCGCTCAAGCCAGACACCTTCGTGCGGGCGCTGCTCGAAACGCTCACTGCCTGGGTACCGGTGGAGGAGGTGCGCATGGATCTGCTGCGGCCCAGCGCGATCGCGCTGGGGGCTGGCATGCGCCAGTTGTACCGCGAGACCTGCGAATGGATGCGCTCGCAGGGCGTGCGCCCGGTCGATCCGGCACTGAATCATTCCGGTGACGTGGCCGCGTCGCGGGCCCGCAAGGCGCAAAGCGAGGTCGAGCGCACGATGCAGACGCTCGAGAAGCTGCGCCGCCTGCTCGGTGGCGAGCCCCATGCGCGGGTCGAGCTCGGTGCGACGCAAGACTTCAGCCACACCGTGCCTGGCGCGCTGGTGGCCTTGCAGGACCTCAAGATGGTCGAGCCGATGATGCAGCGGCTGGCCGAACGCTCGGTACGCCAGCTGGCCCTGGGCAAGCCGCAGGCCAGGGCTGGCGGCGCCATCGGACAGAACCGCTCACGCGCACAGAATCAGCAGATCGGACGCATGCTGGGCGAAGAGGTTGTTGGTCTGATGATCGACCAGCTGGTCAATGACGAGCGGCTGCTGTTGCCCGTGCGCTTGCAATTGCGTTCGTTGGAGCCGGCGCTGCTGCAACTGGCCCGTTCCGATCCGCGCTTTTTCATCGACCGGCGCCACGCGGCACGCCAGTTGCTGGACCGTGTGGTGCAGCGCAGCCTGGCTTACCAGTCTCAGGATGACGAGGCCATTGCGGACTTCGCCTCCTGCGTGTCCGACGCGGTCAATGCCTTGTCGGGCAGTGCGGGCGATGCGCAGGCGTATGCGCAGACGCTGTCCGAGCTCGAGCGTGCATGGGACGCGCGCGACGCCGCGCGGGGGGAGCGGCGCGAGCAGGAACAGCGTTCGCGCGAGCATATGCGGCAGCGGCTGGTGCTGGCACAGCGTTTTTCGGACGCGATGATGGAGCGTTTCCGGCCCGTTGAGCTTCCCGAGCTGGTGGCCAGCTTTCTGCGGGGCCCCTGGGCGCAGGTGCTGGCCGAGACCCGGATGCAGGACGAGGGCCAGCAAGACCCGGTCAAACAGGACGATCCGCGGGGCTATCTGGCGCTGGTCGACGACCTGGTCTGGAGCGTGCAACTACGCCTGGTGCGCCAGGACCATGCTCGCCTGGTGCGCATGATTCCGCGTTTGCTGGCGCGGTTGCACGAGGGTCTGTTGCTGATCCGTTATCCGCAGGAGCCGATCACCTTGTTCCTCGATCAGCTCAGCGCGCTGCATGACACGGTACTGGAGGAGCACCGCCGTGCGGTGGCCGATGCACGAGCGCTGGGACTGGGCGCTGCGCGGGAGCTGTCCGCGTCCGAGCCCACGCGGGACGTCGAGCTCGGGGAAACCGGCATGGGAGCACTGGAGCCGGTTTTTTCGGTCCCAAGCCTCGATGAAGGACGGGATGACCTGGCGCCGGCCGATCAGGCTGTCGGCGCCCGGATTGCGTTGCTGCTCGGCGGCGCGTGGGTGCCAGCCCGCTTGACCTGGATCGGACGCAACCGCAATCTCTTCATGTTCGTGTCGCTGTCCGGCCTGTCGCATGCGATGTCGCGCCGCACCATGGACCGGCTGCAGAGCCAGGGCCGGATCCGCGTGCTGGAGCCGGCCTACGATATTCAGATCGAGTCCGGACACGCGCCGCTGGCGCCGGACGACGCTGACGAACCGTCTGGCTCCTGACGGCATCGCAGCGTGCCGGTCGGCCACCGCCAACAGCCGCCAGCCGCCAGCAACGCAGACCCGCTTGCACCACGTGGTTGCCGGCCTGTTTCGCTCAGCGCCGATAATAAGGAACTTCACTGGCGTGCAATGCGCCTGGCATCACACTTTCAATCCGATCAGCAAGGGAACAGGCTCGACCATGGCGCAATATGTATTCACGATGAACCGCGTCGGCAAGATAGTGCCACCCAAGCGCCATATCCTGAAGGATATCTCGCTGAGTTTCTTTCCCGGCGCCAAGATCGGCGTGCTCGGCACCAACGGGTCCGGCAAGTCGACCTTGCTCAAGATCATGGCGGGGGTGGACAAGGAAATCGAAGGCGAGGCCATGCCGATGGCTGGCTTGAACATCGGTTACCTGCCGCAGGAACCGCAGCTCGACCCGGGCCAGACCGTGCGCGAATCGGTCGAAAGCGGCATGGAGGCGGTATTCAATGCCAAGGCCAGGCTGGAGGAGGTCTATATTGCCTATGGCGCAGAAGACGCCGACTTCGATGCGCTGGCGACCGAGCAGGCCGAGCTCGAGGCCATCATCGGTGCGGCCGGCACCGACTCCGAACACCAGCTCGAGATTGCCGCCGACGCCTTGCGTCTGCCGCCCTGGGACGCGAAGATCGACGTGTTGTCCGGCGGCGAGAAGCGCCGCGTCGCGTTATGCCGGCTGCTGCTGTCCAAGCCCGACATGCTGCTGCTCGATGAGCCCACCAACCACCTGGACGCTGAATCGGTCGACTGGCTCGAGCAGTTCCTGCAGCGTTACCCTGGCACCGTGGTTGCGATCACCCACGACCGATATTTTCTGGACAACGCCGCCGAGTGGATCCTGGAGCTCGACCGCGGCTCGGGCATTCCGTACAAGGGCAATTACAGCTCCTGGATGGAACAAAAGCAGGAACGCCTGGTCCAGGAACAGAAGGGTGAAGAATCGCGCGCCAAGGCGTTGAAGAAGGAGCTCGAGTGGTCGCGCCAGAACCCGAAGGCGCGCCAGGCCAAGAGCAAGGCGCGACTGGCCCGGTTCGAGGAACTGTCGGATTTTGAATACCAGAAACGCAACGAGACCAACGAAATCTTCATCCCGGTGGCAGACCGCCTGGGCAACGAGGTGATCGAGTTCGTCAATGTCAGCAAGTCGTTTGGCGACCGGTTGCTGATCGACAACCTGAGTTTCAAGGTGCCGGCAGGTGCGATCGTCGGCATCATCGGCCCCAATGGTGCCGGCAAATCGACGCTGTTCCGTATGATCGCGGGCAAGCAGGAACCCGACAGCGGCGAGGTCAAGGTCGGCGCGACAGCCAAGATGGCCTTTGTCGATCAGAGCCGCGACGAACTGTCCAACGACAAGACGGTCTGGGAAGATGTCTCGGGTGGGCTGGACATTCTCAACGTGGGCAAGTTCCAGATGGCCAGTCGGGCCTATTGCGGTCGTTTCAACTTCAACGGCGGTGACCAGCAGAAGAAAGTGGGCATGTTGTCCGGCGGTGAACGCGGCCGCCTGCACCTGGCCAAGACCCTGATCGCCGGCGGCAACGTGTTGATGCTCGACGAGCCGTCGAACGACCTGGACGTGGAGACCTTGCGCGCGCTCGAAGACGCCTTGCTCGAGTTTGCCGGCTCGATCATGGTGATCAGCCACGACCGCTGGTTCCTGGACCGGATCGCGACGCATATCCTGGCCTGCGAGGGGGATAGCCAATGGACCTTCTATAACGGAAACTACCAGGAATACGAGGCCGACAAGAAACGCCGGCTGGGCGAAGAGGGCGCCAAGCCCAAACGCATGCGTTTCAAGGCCTTGAAGTAACGACCCCATGGCGGGCAGCCGCCCGCAGGAGGAAGTAACCATGCAGGTGACGGAACCGGAAGACGCGCGGCGGTACGCGATGTTGTACCAGGCCACGATAGACCAGGCGGTGCGTGGCGCGCCCGACCTGATGTCGCGCCTGGTGGCGCACACCCGCGCCGCGTTGCGCGATCTGGAAAGCCAAGCCCATGATCGCGCGGAGCGCGAGCGGCTGACCGGGTCGCGGCGCCTGCTCAACCAGTGCGAGAGCGATGCCGTCACGCGTTTTGCCGAGGAACTCACGGCGGCGTTCGGCCGTATCAGCACGCTCGAGCAGCCCGTGGTGTTGTTGGCCGGCCAGCCGCATTTCGACCAGATCGCCACGATGGATGCGGCCCAGGCCGAACAAAGTGTCGAGAACGCCCGGGTGCGCCATGCGGTGCAGATCGCCGCGGACCAGGCGCTGTTCGAGCTCAACGGCCTGATCTGCCGCCTGCTGGGCCTGCCGCAGGCGCAACTCGAGCGCAACCCGTTGCGTCCGGCGGTCTATGTGGACGCGCTGGCTGCAGCCCTGGCGCAGTTGCCGCTGCCAGCCAACGTGCGCCAGGGGTGGTTGTCACTGATGTCGGGCGCGTTGGGTCAGGAACTCGATGTGTACTACCGTCAGCTGTGCACCGACCTGCGCGAGCAGGGGGTCGGCGCCATCAAGCCGCCCGCTGCCGCGGCCGCTGCCCAGGGCGGTGCCGCGCCGGGCGACGACAGCCCTGCCTTGACGTTCGAACGACTGCGCGCCTTGCTGGCGCGATCGCCCGCGCAGCGCGCGCTGGAGCAGTCGGACCAGTACCTTGCGGCGTCGGAACCCGCGCCGCTGGCGTCCAGCGACACCGTGACCGATTCCAGCCCCAGGGCGTTCCAGGCCACGGTGCCGGCCGCATTTGAGGCCGCGCGCGACATGCAACAGCTGGCGCGGGTGGCGCAGCGCCTGCAGGGGCAGCCCGATGCAGCGCCGGGCGGCGACCCTGCGCTGCGCGCGCAACTGCGTCGGGACGCGCACGGCCTGGACCAGTCGCTGGCGCTGGAGGTCGTGGCCCTGATGGTCGACAACATCCGTCGCGACCCGCGGCTGCTGGCGCCGGTGCGCGACCTGGTGGCGCAGCTCGAGCCGGCACTGCTCAAGCTGGCGCTGGTCGATCCGCAGTTCTTCAGTCACAAGCAGCACCCGGCGCGCAAGCTGCTGCATGAGATCACGTACCGCAGCATTGCCTACGAGTCGCCCGATTCGCGGGGCTTCAGCGGCTTCATGGAGCCGCTGCAGGACGCCATCGTGCCCCTGTCCGACGGCGCCGTCACCAGCGCGGCGCCGTTCGACCAGGCGCTCAACCGCCTGATGGCGGTGTGGGAGGGGCCATCGGGCCAGGAGCGGCAGCAGATCGCCCGGGCCGTGCAGGCGCTGCAGCAGGCCGAGCAGCGCGCCGCGCTGGCCGCCATCATGGTGCGCGAGGTGCTGCAGCGGCCCGATGCGGTACTGGTGCCCTCGCGCGTGCTCGACTTCCTGTGCGGGCCCTGGGCCCAGGTCGTCGCGCAGGCGCGCATGACCGATCGCGCCGGCGCCGACGATCCGGGCCAGTTTGCCGCGACCATCGATACGCTGATGTGGAGCGTGCAGCCAGCCCTGACCAGCCAGGACCTGCCGGCATTGAATCGCTTGCTGCCCGGCCTGCAGGAACGGCTGCGCCAGGGCCTGGCGGCGATCGACTATCCACAGGAACAGGCCGATGCCTACCTGCAGCTGTTTGACCAGCTGCACCAGCGCGCGTTGCATGCGCAGTCGTTCGCCGACACCGAAGTCCTGCCGCTGGCGACGCTCGAGTCCGACAGTGTCGCGGCCTGGAGCGATGCCGACAGTGCCTGGCTGGTGCCGGCCGAAGCACAAGCCTCGGGTTTCATCGACATGCCGGTGGAGTCCGGCGATGACGCAACGGCAGCGCTCGGTGGCCGCCTCATGGTCGGATCGTGGGTCGCACTGATGATCGACAGCACCTGGGCGCGGACGCGACTCGCATGGACCAGTGCCAACGGCACCTTGCTGCTGTTCGTCGACGCGCTCGGACTCATCCAGTCCCTGTCCCGCCGTGCCTGCGAGCAAATGTTCGCCCACGGCCAGCTGCGCATCATCTCCAGCGATCCGGTCGAGGACGCCCTCGACGCTGTTGCACAGACGGCGCTGCGCAACAGCGTCGACGTGAAATTCTGAGACCTTGCGTGTCAGACCAATAAATTGCGCAGCAATTTTTGCTCTGACACCAACACTTCGTCGGATGTCCGGCTGTCCACCTTGCGTGTCAGACCCATAAACAAGCGCAGCAATTTTTGCTCTGACACCAACACTTCGTCGGATGTCCGGCTGTCCACCTTGCGTGTCAGACCCATAAACAAGCGCAGCAATTTTTGCTCTGACACCAACACTTCGTCGGATG
>JBBRVD010000010.1:0-45133 GCA_038247175.1 Burkholderiales bacterium
CACCACTGCGCCACGCCGGATCGGTCTGGCGCCGCTGACCTGCCTGGAACTGACGCCGCTGCAGCTGGTCCGTACCGCGCAGGCCATCGGATTCGATTTCGTCGGCGTACGCCTGATTCCGGGCACCGACCAGGAGGCGCGTCACGACATGCGCGTCGGCTCGCCGATGTTGCGCTCCATCATCGAGGCATTGCCAGTCACGCTCCCGATCAGCCTGGAGATTCCGATGCAGGGCTGGGCGCGCACCGCGGACGCACCGACCCGGACCCGTGTCATGCTCGAGCGCACGCGCCGGTGGCTGACCGAGGCCGGCGCCTAGGGCAGAACCGGAGCTTTGCAAGCTTGGCACTGTGTGAATGCAGTTGCGCATCGGTGTACAGTGCCAGCCCATGGGCGATACCGCGCAGCCGATCGTGATCGACGAGTCCGAGGTCGAGACCACTGCGATCCGGGCCCAGGGCGCGGGCGGCCAGAATGTCAACAAGGTCTCTAGCGCGATCCACCTGCGTTTCGACATTCCGGCATCCAGCCTTCCTGACGACGTCAAGCAGCGGCTGCTCGCACTGCGCGACAAGCGCATCACCCAGCATGGCGTACTGGTGATCAAGGCGCAGTCGCACCGTACGCAGGACCAGAACCGGCTTGATGCGTTCGCGCGTTTGCAGGAACTGGTGCAAAGTGTGGCGGTTGCGCCGCTGCCGCGGCGCCCCACGCGTCCGACCCGCGGGTCGGTCCGACGGCGTCTGCAGGACAAGGCCCAGCGATCCGAGACCAAGGTAGCTCGCGCCAAACTGCTACCCTGAGGCATCGGGGAGCAAGCGGCGCAACCCAGCAGAGGCGGCGTCGCCGCAGCCCTGTCAACGCAGCCCTGTCAACGCAGCCCTTGACCCGGTTGGGCCCGAGCCGGATACTTTCGCAGCAACCGATCGAGTCGATGGACCGTACCGCCAATCCCCCAACACACGGCAACGACAACTTTTTCGCCGAGTTGCCCGTGCTCGCGCAGTCCAGCGACACCTTCGACACCACGCGTTACCGCGCAGCACCGGATGACTGGGAACTGGTGGTGACCGATATCGTCGGTTCGACGCCACTGGTGGCAGCTGGCAAGCACAAGACCGTCAATTTCGTCGCAGCCATGGCCATTGCGGCGCTGAAGAACCTGTGCGCGCCGACCCGTCTGCCGTTCCTGTTTGGCGGCGACGGATCGGTGGTGATGGTGCCTTCGGCCCATGCGCAGGCCGCGCGCCAGGCGCTGGCGCGGGTGCGCGGATTTGCCGCGCGCGAGTTCGGCATGCAGCTGCGCATCGGAATCTGTCCGGTGGCGCTGCTGCGGCAATTCGGTGGCGAGGTGCGCGTGGGCCGCTTCGAACCCACGCCCGGCAACAGTTTCGGCGTGTTCCAGGGCGGCGGCGTCGGTCTGCTCGAGAGCGCGATGCGCGGGGGGGCCGACGCTACGTTGATGGCCCTTGCAGCCGTGCCCGAGGCGCTGGACGACGGCGAGCCGGTCGATCTTGACGGCCTGTCGTGCCGCTGGAACCCATTGCAGTCCGGGCGTGGGCGCATGTTGACGCTGATCATCCAAGGCGCAGCGGATGCAGGCGCGGTGCATGCCGAGGTGATGCGCCTGGCGCGACAGGGCGGCTCGGCGCCGCCGGTGCGCGCGGACACCTTGTCGGCGCGCTGGCCACCCAAGGGGCTGATGCTGGAGGCGCAGGCCAGCCGGCGCGGCGGCCCGTTGTGGACGGCCGTGCTGCGGGTGCTGGCGCAGACCTTGCTGGCTCAGCTCGTCTTCCTGCTCGGCAAGCCGGTCGGTGGTTTCGATCCCCGCCAATACACGCTGGACATGGCGAGCAATACCGACTTCTGCAAGCACGACGATACCGTCAGTTTCGTCATCGATTGCCCGCAGGACTGCATCGCCACGATCAAGTCCTACCTGGACCGTCGGGTGGCGCTGGGACACTTGCGTTATGGCATGAGCGTGTCACAAACCGCGCTGATGACCTGCCTGGTCACGAATGCGTCCGGTGGACTGCATGTGCACTTCGTCGACGGCGGGGACGGCGGCTACACCAGCGCCGCCAAGACCATGAAGGCACCGTTGACGCCCGGTTGAAGAGGCCGCGCCTGCGCCGGCAAGGACTGGCGTTTTCACTGGCCGCTGTTTCGGCAGCTGAAACGACGCCGCTCTTCTCTCACGGCGCATGAACTGCTAGCATGTTGCAGAACAGGCGCGCCGGGGCCTCGATGTTCCGGCGTTCGACACAACCGTTTCACGAGGAAGACACACCATGCTGAATCGTCGCGCGCTCCTGCAGGCGGGTACCGCACTGTCGTCCCTGGCCCTTCCAGCGGCCGGCTGGACTCAGGCCAAGCCGGACAAGCTGACCATCGTGTGCCATCGGGTGCACCGGTCGGTGCTCACCGGCGACAAGGGCGGCGACGCGACGGCCGAGTGGATCAAGCGCCAGGGTATCGGCATTGAATGGGTCACGCTCGACACCGGTCCCTTGCACGAGCGGCTGTTTCGCGAGGCCAGCCTGTCGTCGACATCGGTCGACCTGGCGTTTTTGCTCAACACCCGCGCCACGCCCAACGTCACCAACCTGCTCGAGCCGCTCGACGAGCTGATGAAAGCCGATGCGCTTGAAGAGCCGGCGGACATCTTCCCGGGGCTGGTGGCGGCAATGAAGTTCGGCGGCAAATCGTATGCCGTGCCGCATCGGCACGCGACGACCGGTTTTCACTACAACGAAGCCATTTTCAAGGAAAGAGGGGTGCCGATCCCCAAGACCTTCGAGGATGTGATCGAGGCGGCCAGGAAGCTGACCTTCACCCGCGCGGATGGCAGCCAGGTGTTCGGTTTCCTGATCGAGGGCGACAACTATCCGAACGTGATCGACATGGCGCGGGCTTACAACGGCGACTTCATCTCCGGCGATTTCAAGTTGGGCGTCAACGAACCGCCGATGCTGCGCGCGGTTCAGACCCTGCGCGACTTCTACGCCGCCGGGGTGATCCCGCGCAACTGGACCGCGATCAAGGGCGAGGAGGTCAACACCTGGATGCAGACCGGCCGTGTGGCGATGACGATCACCTCGTTCGGCCGCACCCAGTTCTACAACGACAAGGAAAAATCGAAGTATCCGGGCGATATCAAGGTGATGGCCCTGCCAGCCGCGCGCGATCTGAAGGCGAAATTTCCCGATGCGGCTCCCGCCAAGACCGAGTTCTGGTCGATGTGCATACCCAGGAACGCGCGCAACAAGCCGGTAGCCTGGAGCCTGATCAAGGAGTTGTCATCCAGGCAGAACACGGTGAAGGCTGCCCTCAACGGCAACGGCCCGGTGCGCGCTTCCGCCTACAAGGATGCAGAATTCGCATCGCGGATGCCGTATGCCGCCGCCGAGTTGGCCACGCTCAAGGTGGCACGGGTGCCGATTCCGGCGTTTGACAATTCCGCCAAGGCAGGCGACATCTTCGTCGAGGAACTGCAGGCAGCCGTGCTCGGGCGCAAGGGTGTCGCACTGGCGATGGACGACGTGGCAAGGCGGGTCAAACCTTTGTTGCCGTGAGCCACCCCCTGAGCCTGACGGCCGGGTTGCCGCGGGTGCGGCTGGCGCAGCTTCCCACGCCGCTGGAGAGCGCCCCGCGGCTGTCCGCGCAGGCGGGTGGTCCGCCGGTCTGGATCAAGCGCGAAGACCTCAGTGGTCTGGCGCTGGGCGGCAACAAGGCGCGCCAGCTCGAGTTCCTGATGGCCGACGCCGTGGCCAACGGTGCCCAGGCTGTGGTGACCACGGCGGCGGTGCAGTCCAACTTCTGCCGCGCCTGTGCGGCGGCCGGTGCGATCCTCGGCCTGCATGTCGGCCTGTTGTTGCGCGGCACCGGATCCGAGGAGGTGCAGGGCAACTACCTGCTCGATCGCCTGTTCGGCGCGGAAGTGCGTTTCATCGACACCCGCGATCCCTACGATGCGGCCATCGCGCCGGCGCTGCAGCAGTTTGTCGCCGATCTGCAGGCGCGCGACCTGCGCACGCAGGTGCTGCATCTGCCAGGGAGTACCGGCACGCTGGGCGCGGCCGCCATGGTCGATACCGGCGAGGAAATGGCGCGGCAGTTTGCCGAGCTGGGCATTACACCGCAGGCGGTGTTCCTCGCTGCCGGATCGGGTTTGACCGTGGCCGGTGTGGCACTGGCGTTCAAGGCGTTGGGGCTGGCAACCCGGGTGGTCGGCATTTCGGTGCAACGACCAGCGCACTTCATTGCGCCGCTGATTGTCGAGCGCGCCAATGCCGCGGCTCAGCTGCTGGACCTGTCTGTGCGGTTGGATGCGTCCGACATCGACGTCGACGACCGCCATCTCGGCGATGGATATGGCCGGGTCTCGTCGGCCGCACTGGATGCCATGCGGCTGGCCGGCCGCACGCAGGGCGTGGTGCTCGATCCGGTCTATACCGGCAAGGCCATGGCCGGCATGCTGGCGCAGCTGCGCGAGGGCCGGTTCAACTCGGATGCACCCGTGGTGTTCCTGCATTCGGGTGGCGCGCCCGGCCTGTTTGCGCAGGCATCGCAGTGCGGGATGCTGGCGTGACGGCAAGCTCCAGAGCGTTCAGATCCGATGCGTCGGGAGTACAGGCTCCGGCATCGCTGACGATCAGCGCCATTCACGCGATCCCGCTGACCGCGCCGATGCAGGCTGGCACCCGGACCTCGCAGGCGGTGTACGACAAGGTGTCGATCGTTCTGGTTGAGCTGCGTACCACCGACGGCATCGTTGGCTACGGCGAATGCCTGGGGCGCTTCGGCGCAAGCGCGTATGCCGATTTCATCAACACGGTGCTGGCGCCGCTGCTGCTCGGGCAAAGCGCGTTCGACATCCGTCGGCACTGGCTTCGCATGCGCGGCGCGTTGAGCGGTCGCGCCGGCGGCATTCTGGTCGAGGCGATTGCCGGCGTCGACATCGCCTTGTGGGACGTGGTCGGAAAGGCCCTGGGGCAGCCGGTGCACCGGCTGCTTGGCGGCATGGGTCGCACGGCGGTGGATTGTTATGCGTCGTCGATCAACTGGGCTGACATACCGACAATGCAGGCGCAGACCCGCGCCGTGGTGGCGATGGGTTTCAAGGCCGTCAAGGTCAAGCTGGGCCAGCCGGTGGAGCGGGCGATCGCAGCCGCCGGCGCGGTGCGGGCTGCGGCCGGTGATGACATGCGGCTCGGCGTGGACGCGAACTGGGCCTTTTCGCTGGACGAGGCGCTTCGGGTCGGACACGCGCTGCATGACCTGGGCTACTGGTTCTTCGAGGAGCCCATCGCGCCCGAGGACCTGGCCGGCTATGCGCATCTGCGGCGCAGCCTGCCGATCATGCTGGCTGCGGGCGAGAGCGACTACACCGTCGCGCATGCGGCGGAGTTGATCCGGGACCGGCTGGTCGGCATCATCCAGCCTGATGTGGCGCGCGCCGGCGGCATCAGCGAGACCCGCGACATCGCCACGCTGGCGCAAGCCTTTCACGTCGGTTATGCGCCGCACGTGGGCTGGTCCGGCGCGGTATGTGTTGCGGCCAGCCTGCAACTGGCAGCGGCGATGCCGGCCTTCACCAGCTTCGAGTGCATGTTCATCGGCAACCCGCTGCGCGATGCATTGGCAAACGAGCCCGTCGGTGCTGTGGCGCAATTGTCGGGCGGACAGTTGCCGGTGCCGACCGGTCCGGGTCTGGGCATCACGATCAACCTGGATGCGGTAGAGCGTTACCGCGCAGACCGGTGAAACCTTCCGCACGTGACTGGGGTCTGGTGCTCCCGGCGCAGGCGTTGTTGACCGTGCTGCTGTTCGTGCCGTCGTTGTATGTGTTCTGGCTCAGCCTGACAAAGTCGACCTATGGTCAAAGCCCGGTCTGGGTCGGACTGGCCAACTACACCGCTGTCCTGTCCGATCCGTATTTCTGGACTGCGACGCTCAATACCGCCATCGTCGTCAATGCAGTGGTGTTCGGCGAGTTCCTGCTGGCGCTGGCGGTGGCGATGCTGTTTGCCGGTTGGATACCCTGGCGCCGGGTCATGATCGCCGTCGTGCTGGCGCCCTATGCCATCAGTGAAGTGGTTGCGGTTGTTATCTTCAAGTACATGTCCGAGCCGTATGCCGGCCCGGTGACGCTGGCCTTGAAGGCGATCGGCCTGCCGACGCTGGACTGGGCGGTGGAGCCCTCGCATGGGCTGGCGATGGTGGTTCTGCTGTCGATCTGGCACCACTTGCCGTTCACCTTCATCCTGCTGTATACCGCGCTCCTCGGCATTCCGCGCGAGTTGTACGAGGCGGCCCAGGTCGATGGCGCCGGCGCCTGGCACAAGTTCCGCCACATCACCGTTCCCTTGCTGGTGCCGGCCATGCTGGTTGCGCTGGTGTTTCGTTATATCTTTGCGTTCCGCATCTTCTCCGAGGTCTGGCTGCTGACCGGCGGTGGGCCGGCACGCACCACCGAAGTGCTGGCGGTCTACCTGTACCGGCAGGCATTCCGGTATTCCGATTTCGGCGCGGCGGCGGCCACCGGCTGGTTGATGCTGATCGCCTCGCTGCTCATGGGCTCCTGGTACATCTGGCAGATGTACCGCCGGATGTTTGCACATGGCCGCAGGTAGGCGCCCCGTGACCGTGCGGCGCTTGCGCCGCTGGCTGGTGAACGCGCTGCGCATGCTCGCGCTGGTGGCGGTGCTGGTATGGTCCGGCTTCCCGATCCTGCTGGTGGTGTTTTCTTCGCTGCGCCCGCCGCGCGACATCTTCGGTGGCGGCGGCAGCCTGTTGTCGCTGACGACGCGCAACTACACCAATCTGTGGGAACGCTGGCCGGACTTCTTCCACAACCTGGTCAACAGCCTGGTGATCGCACTGAGCGCCACGGCCTTGACACTCGTGGTGTCTTTCCTGGCGGGCTACGTCTATTCGCGGCGCGATAGCCGGGCTCTGACCGCGTCGGCGTTCTTCATGATCCTGGTGCGCCTGTTGCCGCCGATCGTGATCACCTTGCCGTTGTTTCCGGCGGTCAACTGGCTGATGCTCAACGACACCCGCACCGTACTGGTGATCCTGTACTGTGCCTTCTTCGTGAGCCTGGGTACCTGGATCATGAAGGCCTTCATCGACCAGTTGCCGCGCGAACTCGAGGAGGCTGCCGCCATCGACGGCGCCGGCTTGTGGCAGACGCTGCGGCTGGTCGTGCTGCCGCTGTCCTACGCCGGCATGATCGCGACCTCGGTGTTCATCATGGTGTTTGCGTGGAACGACTTCCTGTTCGCGTTCATCTTCACCGCCGTGGACGCCAAGACCGCGCCGCTGGTGATCTCCGAGATGGTCGGTGCCATCGACGGTGTCGATTGGGGCATCCTGTTCGCCGCAGCGACGCTGCAGCTGGTGCCGATACTGGTCTTCGTCATTCTGGTGCAGAAGTACCTGATCGCCGGTCTGACCGCCGGCACCGTGAAAGGATGAACCCGTGAACCTGCCTGTCGCTGCCGCCCACCCGACCCACGCCGATCCGCGCCTGTCGCGCTACGATCCCCTGGCACGGGTCATCTATTTCGACGATTTCGATCATGGCCTGAACGGCTGGACGGCGCTGGTGGGCAACTACGAGGGCTCGATCGACACGATGACGCGTTCCTATGCGCGCCACATGCAGCCGATGCTGAGCCAGATCACCCATTGGGACAGCGGCACCCACGGCGCTTTCGACGGAACCTATGCGCTGAAGATCGCTACCCGTGCGGTGCCGGGCGAACGCAATACCGCAATCAAGCGGGTGACCTTTCGCCGGGCCTCCTTGATCCGCGTCGAGACCTATTTCGCGTTCAAACCCGAGGCCAGCGAGCTCAAGCTGTCGGACCTGGACGTTCGGTCGGTCGGCCTGCTGTTCGACCTGCAGGATGGCCGGCAACGGGTCATGCCGCACCTGCGCTACCTCAACGCACTCGAAGGTCAGCGCATGAACCGGTGGCAGTTCAAGGAGCATTCGACGCCGTTTCGCGCCATCGGCAGCCGCAGCGAAACGGTGACCCACGACCACCTGAGTCCGAACGACTGGGAAGATATTCCGGGAGCCGGCCAGACGCTTTGCTACAACGAGATCCCGACCAAGATCAACTGGCACTACCTGCGGTTCGACTTCGACCTGGCGACGATGCGCTGGATGGAGTTCCAGTGCAACGACCAGACCTTCGTCTGCCCCGACACAGGCTCGATCACGATACCGGCCATGCCCAACCTGGCCTGCATGCTCAATCTGGTGTTCTTCTGCGAATCCGATACCGCCAAACGCAGCTTTTTCTATCTGGACAGCGTGTTGCTGTCGGGGGAGTTCTGACATGGGCAGCCTGATGCGCAATGCCTATACCGCTGTGCTCGCGCGCGGTGAATGGTGGCAGGGGACTTTGCAGACCGAACCCTACGAGGCGGCCTGGGCTGCCGAGGCGCTGTTTTTTGTCCGCGTCATGCAGACCGGCGACGGTGCGGCCGACGGCGCCGCGTCGGCGTTGGCGCGGGTGCAGATCTCACCCGATGGCCTGCACTGGATCGACGAAGGCAGCAGCATGCGTATCGCAGCGCGGGCCGATAGCCTGGCGTTCGCGCGTGTGCGCGAGTTCGGCGGCTGGTTGCGTCTGGCGGTCGAGGTGCCGGGTGACACCCGCATGCAGGTGGTGGCGACACTGGCGCTCAAGGCGTGAGGCCGGCGGCCACCGTCGTCGATCCGCCCGACTATCCGATCGAGTTGGCCTGGGTCGATCTGGCCCCTTACCGGCAGGGCAACACGGGCATCGACCATGTGCACAGCATCGACTCCGGCGTGCCGGGGCCGCATGTGATGGTCAATGCGCTGACCCACGGCAACGAATTGTGTGGCATGCATGTGGTGCGTCGCCTGCTCGATGCCGGCCTGCGGCCGCGCGTGGGCCGCTTGACCCTGTCGTTTGCCAACGTCGCGGCCTACGACCGGTTCGCTCCGCACGCGCTGCAGTCGCGGTTCGTCGACCGTGACTTCAATCGGCTATGGCATGACGCGCTGTTGGCACAGGACCACACATCGGTCGAAGCCCGCCGCGCCCACGCCATGGCGCCGCTGGTACGTTCCGTGGACCGCCTGCTGGACCTGCATTCGACCTGGCATGCGGTGCTGCCGTTCTTCGTGTTGTCGCGCCTGGCACGGGTGCGCCGCTGGGCGGACCGGCTGGCGCTGCCACCGCGGCAGTTGTTGCTGCCAGAGTTCCGGCACGAGGGCTACCACCTGATCGACTACGGTGCCTTTGCCGATCCGGATGGCGACGCCATCGCCCTGATCGCCGAATGCGGCCAGCATTTCGCCGCCAGCAGCGTGCAGACAGCCTGGCAGGCGACGCTGCGGTTCCTGCAGGCGTGTGGCTGCATCGGCGACGGCGCTGCCCAGAGGCTGGGCCTGGAGCCGGTTGCGGCGCAGGTGATCGCACGATTCGAGATCGTGCAGCCGGTGATCGCCGCCACCGACCGGCTGCAGCTGACCTGTTCCTATGCCGGTTTCATGGCTTTCAAGGCTGGCGATGTGGCGGCTTACGATGGTGCGACACCGGTCACGGCGCCTTTCGATGGCGCGATCATGCTGGCTCCGCGTCCGGACCCGCGTGCCGGGCAGCAGGCCTTTGCCTGGGGCCGGCGGGTGATCGACTGACACGACTGTCAGCCAAGCGCCGACATCCGCCGGCGCAATCGCGACCTACACTGACCGCCGTTTCCTCGCGCCTGGAGCAGGTGCTCAGGCTTGTCTCGGGTAGCCGGCGTCAAACACAGGAGCGCGTCATGATTGTTGTTCACCATCTCAATGATTCGCGGTCGCAGCGTGTCTTGTGGTTGCTCGAGGAACTCGAGCTGCCCTACCAGATCCAACGTTACCAGCGTGATGCCACTACCCGGCTCGCGCCGCCCGAGCTCAAGGCCGTGCATCCGCTGGGAAAGTCGCCGGTGCTGGTCGATGATGGGCAGACGGTGTTCGAATCCGGCGCCATCGTCGACTACTTGGTGCGCCACCATGGGGGTGGCCATCTGCAGCCATCGGTGGGCTGGCCGGAGTACGAGACCTACCAACAGTGGCTGCACTATGCCGAAGGCTCCGCGATGCTGCCACTGATGCTCAAGCTCTATGTCGGAAGACTGGGCGAGGCGGGCGCGCCGCTGGCACCGCGCATCGACAGCGAGATCGCCAACCACCTGGGCTTCGTGAACCAGTCGCTCGAAGGCCGCGAATGGCTGGTCGGAGACCATCTGACGGGTGCCGACATCCAGATGAGTTTCGTCGGCGAGGCGGCACGGGGCTTGCGCGCGCAGTATCCGAGCATCGATGCCTGGGTTCGGCGTTTCCAGGCCCGGCCCGCGTATCGCCGCGCAATCGAACGGGGCGGACCGTATGCGTTGGCCAGTTAGAACAGCATCAGCACGCCAATGATCACCAGGCCAAGGAACAGGTTGGCCAGCACCCAGACCCGGATCGAACCCAGGGCCGCGCCGCCGGCGGACCACTCGCTGCTGGCTACGGCGCGCTGCAGCCGTTTATAGAGCACGAAGCGGATGTGGCCATAGGCGCCCATCATCAGCAGGCCCAGCGTGGCCATCACCATCCAGCTCATCGGCATGCGTACGCCGCTGGCCGCGGCGCCACTGGCGAAGCTGCCCATCATCCACAATCCGCTGACCAGCACGATGATGACAGCAGCCGACACCGCGCCGAAGAAACGGCGCAGCACGTCGTGCATCAGGGTCACGCGCTGCGGCGGCTGCAGGCTGCCCAGCGCCGGGCGCAGGAAAAACAGCACGAACGCCATGCCACCGACCCACAGGATGATGGACAGCAGGTGCAGGGTCTTGAGGATGGCGTAGAGCATGGAGTCGTGGTCCGGGCGTTCGGGTTGGGGAAGGCCCCAGTATGACAGGGCCGTCGCGCGACTCCGGCATCAGGCATAGGCTGCGACCGGCACGCAGCTGCAGAACAGGTTGCGGTCGCCGTGGACATTGTCGACACGTCCCACCGGTGTCCAGTATTTCGCCTGTTTCAGGCTCGCGAGCGGGAACGCGCCGACCTCCCGCGAATAGGGCCGGTCCCAGTGGTCTGCGACCACGGTTGCCGCGGTATGTGGCGCATGTTTGAGCGGATTATTGTCCTGCGGCCAAACGCCGCGTTCGATCATGCGAATCTCTTCCCGGATGGCGATCATCGCGTCGACGAAGCGGTCGAGTTCCTGCAACGTCTCGCTCTCGGTAGGTTCGATCATCAGCGTGCCGGGCACCGGGAAACTCAGCGTGGGTGCATGAAAGCCATAGTCCATCAGCCGCTTGGCCACGTCCTCGGCGCTGACGCCATGGGCACCGCCGCTGGTTTCCTTCAGCGGCCGCAGATCCAGGATGCACTCGTGAGCCACATGGCCGTTGGCGCTGGCATACAGCGTCGGATAGTGCTCTTGCAGCCGTGCGCTGATGTAGTTGGCGCTCAGGATCGCCGCCTCGGTGGCAGCTTGCAATCCGTTTGCGCCCATCATGCGGCAATACATCCAGCTGATCGGCAGTACGGCGGCATTGCCGAGCGGCGCTGCGCTGACGGCTCCGACACCGTGCGACGGAACTCCGCCAGCCACATGCCCGGGCAGGTAAGGCACGAGGTCCTCGACCACGCAGACCGGACCCACACCCGGTCCGCCACCGCCATGCGGAATGCAGAAGGTCTTGTGCAGGTTCAGGTGGCTGACATCGCCGCCAAACTCGCCCGGCGCCGCGATGCCGACCAATGCGTTCATGTTGGCGCCGTCGACATAGACCCGCCCTCCATGCCGGTGCACCAGCGCGCACAGGTCCTTGACCCGGGTTTCGAATACGCCATGGGTGCTCGGGTAGGTGATCATGATGGCGGCCAGGTTGGCACTGTGTTTTTCGCACTGGGCCTGCAAGTCCGCCATGTCGACATTGCCGTGGCTGTCGCAGGCCGTGACCACCACGCTCAAGCCGGCCATCTGGGCGCTGGCGGGATTGGTGCCGTGTGCGCTGGACGGAATCAGACAGACAGTGCGGTTGGACTCGCCGCGGGCCGCATGGTAGGCGCGGATCGCCAGCAGCCCGGCGTATTCGCCCTGGCTGCCGGCATTGGGCTGCAGGCTGATGCCCGCATAACCGGTGGCCTGACACAGCCAGGCGCACAACTGCCGGTCGAGTTCGGCGTAACCCTGGCGCTGCGCAGCCGGCGCGAACGGGTGGATGTCGGCGAATTGCGGCCAGGTGATCGGAATCATCTCGCTGGTGGCGTTGAGCTTCATCGTGCAGCTGCCCAGCGGAATCATGCTGCGGTCCAGCGCCAGGTCCTTGTCGGACAGGCTGCGGATATAGCGCAGCATGCCGGTCTCGCTATGGTGCCGGTTGAATACCGGATGGGTCAGGAAGTGGCTGGAGCGGCGCAGCCCGTCGGGCAGCAGCGAGGGGCTGTCGCTCACCAGCACATCCACCGTCGGTGCCGGTTTCCCGTTGCTGGCGAAAAGCGACAGCAGCTGCGCCAGGTCGGCGCGGGTACTGGTCTCATCCAGCGAGATCGCCAAACATCCGTTCTCCATCGGGCGCAGGTTGATCCGGGCCTGCTGGGCGCGCGCCAGCACCTCCGGCGTGGCGCTGCCGGTCTGCACCGTCAGCGTGTCGAAGGCACTGGCATGGGCCAGCGGGTAACCGAGCAGTTGCAATCCACGCGCCAGCATGGCCGTGAGCAGGGCCACGCGTTGCGCGATCCGGGTCAGGCCGGCCGGGCCGTGGTAGACGGCGTACATGCCGGCGACCACCGCCGGCAGCACTTGCGCTGTGCAGATGTTCGAGGTCGCCTTCTCGCGCCGGATATGTTGTTCGCGTGTCTGCAGTGCCAGCCGGTAGGCCGGGTTGCCATGGGTGTCGATGCTGACACCGGCCAGCCGACCCGGCATCGAGCGCTTGAAATCGTCGCGGCAGGCCAGATAGGCTGCGTGCGGTCCGCCGTTGCACAGCGGCATGCCGAAGCGCTGCGTGGTGCCGATGACGATGTCCGCGCCCCATTCGCCCGGCGGTGCGAGCAGGCACAGCGCGAGCAGGTCGGCAGCGACACAGAATGCGGCGTTGTTCGCTCGCGCCCGCTCCGCCAGCGGGCGCAGGTCGTGCACGGGGCCGCAGCTGGCCGGGTATTGGGCCAGCACGCCGAAATAGTCGCTGTCGTGCATCAGTTGCGTCAACGCGCCGACCCGCACCATGATGCCCAGTGGCTCGGCACGTGTCTGGATCACTTCGATCGTCTGCGGATGGCAGTCATCGGCGATCAGGAACACGGTGCTCTTGTTTTTCACGCTGCGTTTGGCCAGCGTCATCGCCTCGGCCGCCGCGGTGGCTTCGTCCAGCATCGACGCGTTGGCGATCGCCATGCCAGTCAGGTCGCAGACCATGGTCTGAAAGTTGATCAGCGCCTCCAGCCGTCCTTGCGAGATCTCGGCCTGGTACGGCGTGTAGGCGGTGTACCAGGCCGGGTTCTCGAGCACATTGCGCAGGATGACGGCCGGCGTATGCGTTCCGTAATAGCCTTGTCCGATGAAGCTGCGGAACCGCTGGTTCTTGTCGGCGATGGCTCGGATCTCATCGAGCGCGGCCGCTTCGGTGATCGCAGCGGGAATCTGCATCGGCGCGGTACGCGCGATTGCGCGCGGCACGATACCCTCGATCAGCGCCTGCCGGGTTGCGGCGCCGACCACCGACAACATGTGCTTTTCGTCGGCAGCACCGATGCCGATATGGCGGCTGATGAATTCATGCTGGTGCTCCAGCATGTCCAGGTTGGTGGCGGGGGACAGAGGCATGGCGGTTTCACTCATGGGGGTGGCAATGGGGGAAAAAGGCGAAAAAAGACGAAAAAGGTGGGGACGCGCGGGCACCACGTACCCCCCGCGGCGTAGGGCCGTCCGTATCGAGGCGTCAGGTGTTGGCGGAGAAAGTGCCATAGGCGGTTTCGTCCATCAGCGCGTCGAGTTGCGACGCATCGGACAACCTGACCTTGAAGAACCAGCCTGCGCCCAGTGGGTCTGAGTTGGCCAGCGACGGGTCGGCGCGCAGCGCTTCGTTGACTTCGGTGATCTCGCCGCTGACCGGCATGTAGACATCGGCCGCGGCCTTGACCGATTCGACAACGCCGGCGATCGCCTTGGCATCGAGCGGCGTGCCGACTTCGGGCAGGTCGACAAAGACGACGTCGCCCAGGGCGTCCTGGGCATGCTGGGTGATGCCAACGGTTGCCTGGTCGCCGTCGACATGGAGCCATTCGTGGTCTTCGGTGTATTTCATGGTTGCCATGGGTTTCTCCTGAAAGGCTTCGGGGGTTGATTCTGGTCTTGGATAGGTGGTGCGGTGCGCGATGCAGAAAACGAGAACAAGGTTCAGCCGCGGTGATAACGGTGGGGTATGAACGGCATGCCGACGACTTCCATCGGAACCGGTTTGCCCCGTACCAGGGCCTGCAGCCGGGTGCCGGGAACGGCGCTGCCGCTTTGTACATAGGCCATCGCGATCGGTTCGTTGACCGTGGGCCCCAGCAGGCCGCTGGTGACCTGGCCGACCGGCCGGCCGCTCGGGTCCTGCATCAGCGTATGTTCGCGCACGGGCACCCGGTCCAGTGCCCGCAGGCCGACACGCCGGCGGCCAGGCGCGGTGTCGCCGCCGGCCAGCTGGGCCAACACCACGTCGGCGCCGGGAAAACCGCCGGCACGTGCGCCGCCGCTGCGCCGCGTCTTCTGGATCGCCCAGTTCAGGCCGGCCTCGATGGGCGTGGTCGTGGCGTCCAGGTCATTGCCGTACAGGCACAGGCCCGCTTCCAGGCGCAGCGAATTGCGTGCGCCCAAGCCGATCGGCCTGACCTCGGGCTGGGCCAGCAGAAGCCGCGCCAGCGCGTCGGCCTGTTGTGCATGGACCGAGATCTCGAAGCCGTCCTCGCCGGTGTAGCCGCTGCGGGTCGCGAAAACGTCGAGTCGCTCGCCAGTGCCGCAGGCAACGCTGAAACGACTGCCGGTCATGAAGGTGAGTCGTTCCACGCCCGGCGCCAGCCGCTGCAGCGCGGTGACGGCCTGGGGGCCCTGCAGGGCAAGCAAGGCCAGTTCCGGGCAGGCAACGAGCTGGCAGCGCTGGCCGATATGCGCCTGGATGTGGGCGATATCCGCGTCCTTGCAGGCGCCGTTGACGATGACGAACAGGTCGCCCCCGCCCCGGTAATCGCGGTTCACGACCATCAGGTCATCGAGGATGCCGCCGGCGTCGTTGAGCAGCAGGCCATACCGTTGCTTGCCCACTGGCAGGTCGACCACGTCCACCGGCATCAGGGTCTCGAATGCCGCGGCGGCATCGGGTCCGACCAGCCGCAACTGGCCCATGTGAGAGACGTCGAACAGCCCGGCTGCGTTACGGGTGTGGAGGTGTTCGGCCATCAGGCCGGCAGGGTACTGGACCGGCATGTGGTAGCCGGCGAACGACACCATGCGCGCGCCGAGTTCGACGTGCAACGCGTGCAAAGGCGTCTGGCGAAGGGATTCAGAAGGTGGGCTGGACAATCGGATTCTCCCGGGGCAAGGCGGATCCATGGCTCAAGCCATGGGCTGCCCCCGCTGTCCGTGGTACCTGAGAGATTCACCGCTGCGGACCCCTGCTTTCGGGCCATGGCGGCTTGCTCCTTCGGTGGAGCGCCTGGCCGGCGCTCTCTCTCCAGTGGGGAAACGCCGGCCCAGTATCGCTACCGGCTGGCGGTTGTCAGTCCTTTTGCCTGAGCGTTCAACCGGCTGCAATCAGCCGGCACTGCGCCTTCGGCGGCCGTCCCGAGGGAAAGCTCTCTCCTGACCCGTTGGATTGTAGCCCCGGCAATCGGTGCCATCCTGCACCGGACATCAATCGGTCAACTGTCGTTTTCAGGCAAGGAGGCTCACATGCCCGCGTAGTTGGGTCCACCACCGCCCTCGGGCGTTACCCAGACGATGTTCTGCGTCGGGTCCTTGATGTCGCAGGTCTTGCAATGCACGCAGTTCTGCGCATTGATCTGCAGGCGGTCGGTGTTGTCGTCATTCTTGACGTACTCATAGACCCCGGCCGGGCAGTACCGCGCCTCGGGTCCGGCGTATTTCGCCAGATTGATGCGTACGGGAACCGACGCGTCCTTGAGCGTCAGGTGTGCCGGCTGCTGCTCCTCGTGGTTGGTGTTGCTGATGAACACGCTGGAGAGCCGGTCGAACGTCAGCTTGCCATCGGGCTTGGGATAAACGATGGGTTTGCATTCGGCGGCCGGCTTGAGATAAAGATGGTCCGGCTTGTCGCGATGCAGTGTCCACGGTATGCTGCCGCGCAGCGCGACCTGCTCGATGCCGTTCATCAGCGTGGCCACCGTCAGGCCTTTCTTGAACCAGGTCTTGAAGTTGCGCGCCTTTTTCAGTTCCGCATGCAGCCAGCTGTCTTCGAACGCCTGCGGGTATGCCGTGAGTTCGTCGTGCTGGCGGCCCTCGCCGATGGCGTCGAACGCCGCCTGCGCGGCCAGCATGCCGGTCTTGATCGCGGCGTGGCTGCCCTTGATGCGGCTGACGTTCAGGTAGCCAGCTTCGCAGCCAACCAGCGCGCCGCCAGGGAACACCGTCTTGGGCAGGCTGAGCAGGCCGCCAGCAGTGATCGCGCGTGCCCCGTAGGCGATCCGCTTGCCCGGCTTGATGCCCTTGGCCTCATCGCCTTCTAGGTAGTACCGGATATTCGGGTGGGTTTTCCAGCGCTGGAACTCCTCGAAAGGGCTGAGGTAGGGATTGCTGTAGTCCAGGCCGGTGATGAAGCCCAGCGCGACCTTGTTGTCGTCGAAGTGGTACAGGAAGGCGCCGCCATAGGTGTCGTTGTCCATCGGCCAGCCGGCGGTGTGCAGCACGAAGCCGGGCTCATGGCGCTGCGGGTCGATCTCCCACAACTCCTTGACGCCCAGGCCGTAGGTCTGCGGGTCGCTGTCGGCATCGAGCTTGAAACGTGCGATCAGCTGCCGGCCCAGGTTGCCGCGCGAGCCTTCGGCAAACACCGTGTATTTGGCATGCAGTTCCATGCCGAGCTGGAAACTGTCGCCGGGCTTGCCGTCCTTGCCGACACCCATGTTGCCGGTTGCCACACCGATGACCGAACCGACTTCGTCGTAGAGCACCTCGGCAGCGGGGAAACCCGGGAAGATCTCGACGCCCAGGGCCTCTGCCTGCTCGGCCATCCAGCGCGTGACGGATCCCAGGCTGACGATGTAGTTACCGTGGTTCTGCAGGCAATCGGGCAACAGGAAGTTGGGCGTGCGCAACGAGGACGTCTCGCCGAGGAACACCATGGCGTCGTCGGTAACCGGTTGGTTCAAGGGCGCACCGCGCGCCTTCCAGTCCGGGATCAGTTCGGTCAAGGCCTTCGGGTCCATGATCGCGCCCGACAGAATATGGGCGCCAGGCTCCGATCCCTTTTCCAGCACCACCACCGAGAGCTCTTGTCCCGTGGCCGATGCCAATTGCTTGAGGTGAATCGCGGTGGCCAGTCCGGCGGGGCCGCCACCGACGATGACCACGTCGTATTCCATGGCTTCGCGCGGGCCGTGTCGCTCGATGCTCTCTTCAGGTGTCATGGTTCGGGGGCTTTCAGTTGATCGGTGGCAGCGTCACGCAGCAGTCGCAATTTTATGCGGCCATCACCGGTGCGACGCCATAATGGTTTGATCAACCTGACTGGCGCATACTGAGGAATGGCATACCGCATTGACCTTTCGGGCCGAGTGGCCTTCATCACGAGCGCATCGGGCCGGCAGGACGTTGCCGAAGACGACAACTTCGTGTTCGATACCAACGTCAAGGGTGCGTTCTTCGTGGCCCAGGCAGTCGGCAAGCGGTTGCGGGCGCGGGCCAGGGGTTCCGCGCCCGGCACCTTCCGCGGTGGGCGCACCGTCAACTTCGCGTCCGTGGTCGGCCTGCGGGTGTTGCCGCAGATCGGTGTGTATGGCATGGGCCATTTCGTTAATGGCGCGGTGATCGCGGCCGACGACGGATGCGCGGCATGAGATATACCCTTCCCGCGCGCAAGAAGCAGGTGTTCGAGACCACGATCCCGATCCGCTGGGGTGACATGGATGCGATGGGACACCTGAACAACACCACCTACTTCCGCTACATGGAGGTCTGCCGGATCGACTGGATGGCCTCGGTCAACCATGTGCCCAGCGACGCCGAGGACGAGGGCATCGTCATCGTCAATGCGTTCTGCAACTTCTACCGCCAGCTGACCTACCCTGGCGACGTGCGGCTGACGATGTATGCCAGCGACCCGGCGCGCACCACCTTCGAGACCTGGGTCACGATGGTGCGTGCCAACGACCCCGGCGTCGTCTGCGCCGAGGGCGGTGCGACCACGATCTGGGTCGACATCCCGAACCAGAAGGCCAGGGCCCTGCCGGACTGGCTGCGCGCGCTGGTGACCTGAACCTGCACGTCTCACTTCTGCCGCGGCACCCGCCCCAGCAGGTAGAACTCGGGGTTGGGCATCATGCCGCTCATATTGGCGATACGGTTGGACAGGCCGAAAAATGCGGTGATGGCGCCGATGTCCCAGATGTCCTCGTCGTCCAGCCCATGCGCGTGCAGGGCGTCGAAATCGGCATCCTCCACCTGGTCTGCCTGCTGGCACACTTTCATCGCGAAATCGAGGATCGCGCGCTGACGTGCAGTGATGTCGGCCTTGCGGTAATTGACCGCCACCTGGTCGGCCACCAGCGGCTTCTTCTCGTGGATGCGCAGGATGGCGCCGTGCGCCACCACGCAGTACAGGCAGTTGTTGGCCGCGCTGGTCGTGGTGACGATCATCTCGCGCTCGCCCTTGGTCAGGTTCGATTCCTCGCGCAGCATCAGCGCGTCATGGTAGGCGAAGAAGGCGCGCCACTCGGCAGGGCGGCGGGCCAGGGCCAGGAACACATTGGGAATGAAGCCTGATTTTTCCTGCACCTCCAGGATGCGGGTGCGGATGTCCTCGGGGACGTTCTTCAGGTCGGGTGCGGGATAACGGGTCATGCTGGCTCCTTCAATCGTTGCTGCTCAGCTTACCAGTGCGCGCCGAACTGCCGCCGCAGGTCGTACAACTGCTCCAGGCTCAGCGGGATGACGGCTTGGGGCCGCATCGCAACCAACTGCGCGGTTTCTTCCAGTTCCTCCAGCGTGGCCATCGCCGCCGCCGGCGACGCGTGCCATACCGTGGGCCCGAGCCGCGCCAGCATCACGGCGCGCAGCTCCATGCCCCTTGCCGCATACCGTTCAATCGTCTCGGCGACACGTTCGGCTGCCTGCGGGTCACCCGGAAAGTGATAAGGAATCACTGGCACATGGCCGACCTTCATGACAAAGTAGGGCGTGACCGGCGCCAGCAACTCGTCGCCATGCGGCGCCAACGTCAGCGCGACGCAATGCGTGCTGTGGGTGTGCAAAACGCAGCGCGGCACCTGCGCAAAGCCGGCCGTGGCGTGGTAGATGCGGGTGTGCAACGCGATCGTCTTGCTGCCCTTGTCGCCGCCGGTCTGGCGGCCGTCCTGGTCGAGCCGGGCCAGCCGGACCGGATCCAGCAAGCCCAGGCAGGCGTCGGTCGGTGTGATCAGGAAGCCGTCGTCGAGTCGCACGCTGATGTTGCCGGCGCTGGCATGCACATAACCGCGTTCGAACAGGCTTTGGCCAATGCGGCAGATCTCTTCGCGGGCGAGGGTTTCGTTCATGTCGTGTGGCAGGTGGGATGCGGGCGGCGGTTCAGCCGCCCATCAGCAGGTGGACCAGATCGGCGGTCGTCCTGCGAGGGTGCGGTGCTCGTCACGGGTACGAAATGCTGTGTATGCCGTTACGTAGTATCGTTCAGGCCTTATTTTCAGGAGACATGCGTGAACAAGATCTACCCCTCCGCCGCCAAGGCGCTCGAAGGTATCGTCAATGACGGCCAGTTGTTGGCTGTCGGCGGGTTCGGCCTGTGCGGTATCCCCGAAGCGTTGATCGACGCCTTGCGCGACAGCGGCGTCAAGAACCTGACCGTCATCTCCAACAACGCCGGTGTCGACGGTTTCGGCCTGGGCAAGTTGCTCGAGACACGCCAGATCAAACGCATGATCTCCAGCTACGTGGGCGAGAACAAGGAGTTCGAGCGCCAGTACCTGGCCGGTGAACTGGAGCTCGAATTCACGCCGCAGGGAACGCTGGCCGAGAAACTGCGCGCCGGCGGTGCCGGTATCCCTGCGTTCTTCACCAAGACCGGTGTCGGCACCCTGGTGGCAGAGGGCAAGGAGTTGCGCGAGTTCGACGGCGAGACCTATGTGATGGAGCGTTCGCTGTTGCCCGACGTGGCACTGGTCAAGGCGCATCGCGCGGACAAGTCGGGCAACCTGCAGTTCCGCTACACCGCGCGCAATTTCAATCCCGCCATCGCCATGGCCGGCCGGATCACCATCGTCGAGGTCGAGGAGATCGTCGAGACTGGCGCTATCGAACCGGACCAGGTGCACCTGCCGGGCATTTATGTACACCGCATCGTGCTCAACGCACACCCGGAAAAGCGCATCGAGAAGCGTACGATCCGCGCAATGGCAGCCGGCTGACCCGCCGAACCCCACGAACACTGGAGAAACATATGGCCTGGACTCAAGACCAGATGGCAGCACGCGCCGCCAAGGAACTGCAAGACGGTTTTTACGTGAACCTGGGCATCGGTATACCGACGCTGGTGGCCAACCATGTCCCGGCGGACACGGAGGTGTGGCTGCAGTCGGAGAACGGCATGCTGGGCATCGGCCCGTTTCCGACCGAAGATGAGGTCGACGCCGACCTGATCAATGCCGGCAAGCAGACCGTGACCACGATGGCAGGCTCCTCGATTTTCGGCAGCCACGACAGCTTTGCGATGATTCGCGGCGGCAAGATCAACCTCTCGATCCTGGGCGCGATGCAGGTCAGCGAGAAGGGCGACCTGGCAAACTGGATGATTCCGGGCAAGATGGTCAAGGGCATGGGCGGCGCAATGGACCTGGTGGCCGGTGTCAAGCGGGTCATTGTCTTGATGGAGCATGTCGCGAAGAGGAAGGACGGCGGCTTCGACCTGAAGATCCTGCCGTCATGCACGCTGCCATTGACCGGCGTCGGTGTCGTGAACCGCATCATCACCGATATGGCGGTGATGGACGTCACGCCCGAAGGTCTGAAACTGGTCGAACTGGCGTCGGGTGTGACGCGCGAACAGGTGCAGGAGCGCACCGGGGTGACGCTGATCTGATGCACGGGCCGCCAGCGCCATCGGCGCGGGTAGCGCGCCTCACGCGGGCGCCTTGCGCGGCCGCAGTCGCGTCAGATGCAGGCTTTCCTTGTGCACCACGCTGCGCAGCCACCGGAATGCCGGTTCGGCATGGTGGCGCTCGTGCCAGTATTGCTTGATCTCGAAATGGCCGAGCGGCAGAGGCGGCGCTAGCAGCTTGATGTCGATCAGGCCGCTGAATGCCTGGCCCAGGTCCAGCGGAATCGTCACGATCAGGTCCGAGCGGGCGATCAGGAATGGCAGCGCGGCAAATCGTGGCACGCGCAGCGTCACGTCGCGCGTCAGGTTCATTCGGGCCAGGGTTTCGTCGACGACGCTGTGGGGTGAGCCGCTGGTCGAGTACATGCCGTGTTTGGCGCGCAGATACTGTTCGAGCGAAAGGTCGTCGCCGATATCGGGGTGGTCCGAGCGAACCGCGCAGACATACGATGTCCGGCGCAGCGTCTGCTGCCGCGCCCAGTTCGGCATGCCCAGGAAATAGCCGATGGCCAGGTCGATCGTACCGCCGTCCAGCGCATCGACAACCTCGTCCGGCCGCAGGTCGATGAAGCTGATCTTGGCGTGAGGCGCCTGTTCGCTCACCTGCCGCAGGACCTGCGGCATCACCACCAGCATGCCGACGTCGTTGATGTAGACCCGGTACTGCACCGTGGTCGTGCCGGGCGAAAAGCGAGTCACCGGGCCCATCTCGCGCAACAGGCTCAGCGCGCGGGCGATCTTGTCTGCCATCGCATCGGCGTGCGGTGTCGGCCGCATGCCATGGGAGGTGCGCACGAACAAGGGGTTGTCGAAATGGTTACGCAGCCGCTTGAGCGCGGCACTGATGGCTGGCTGGGTCAGGCCCAGTTCGACCGCCGCCGCCGACAGGTTGTTGTGCCGGTGGATGGCATCGAAGGTCTTGAGCAGGTTCAGGTCCAGTCGGTCGATTTCCATGCCGATCTCCCTCGTTGAGTAGCGGCTGCACCGGGACGGGTCTGATATTCACCGCATTGATACCGATGATAAACGGCCGTGGTTGCGAGTTATATGAGATCGCACTAGACTGCGCCTTGACTTACGACAAGCCGGCGATGCCCCGGTCAGCACGGAGACGCCATGGATGCACCGACAACGCAGACGCCGTATGCGGACATGATTGCCGCGTTGGCCGAACGCCACGCGCAGCCATTGTGGGACCGGTATCACCGAATCACCACACGCGAACCGCGTGCGCGTGATGCACCGATGGCCTGGGCCTGGTCCGACATGGAGCCGCTGGTCGAGCGCGCCTCCCGCGAGGTCGCGATGGAGGATGCCGAGCGGCGTGTGTTGTTGCTGACGCATCCGGCTTTCGGCGGGCAGGTGGCCACTACCACCAATCTTTCAGGTGGATTGCAGACCTTGTTGCCCGGTGAAATCGCGCGTGCCCATCGGCACAGCCTGCAGGCCATCCGTTTCGTGATGTCCGGCGCCGGTGCCGTGACCACGGTGAACCAGCACCGCTGCCCGATGGCCGAAGGCGACCTGGTGCTGACGCCGGCCTGGACCTGGCATGAACATGTGCATCCGGGATCGGAGCGCATGGTCTGGTTCGATGGACTCGATCTTCCGCTGCTGCACCACCTGGACAGCATGTTCTTCGAGATGGCCGGCCCCGATGCGGGTAACGTCCTGCCGCCGCCCCGCGCCGCGGCGGTGGCACGGCGCGAGGCGGTCGTGCTGGGTCCCGATCCAGACGGCGAAGGCGGGTCGCAGTCGAATCGCTACCGTTTCTCCTGGCGCCGCGCGCTGGACGCGATCACCGGCGCGCCGGTGCAAGGCGATGGCAGTCGCTGGCTGCGATATGCGGATGGGCTCTCGGGCGGCGCGGTGCTGCCCACATTGGACTGTTACCTGCTCGCCTGTGGCCAGGGCCAACCCACCCGCCCCATGCGCAGCACCAGCAATGCGATTTGCGTCGTGGCGCGCGGCCGGGGCAGCAGCCGGGTCGGCGCGCATACGATCGCCTGGGCACGGCACGATGTGTTCACGCTTCCACACTGGAACTGGATCAGCCACACCGCGGCATCCGACGATGCCGTGATTTTCCTGATGACCGATCGCGAGTTTCTCGCCGTCATGGGTTACCTGCGGGAGGAAACGCAGCCATGATCAACCCCCTGTCGCTTGATCCGGTTTCTCCGGGTGCGGCACACTGGAGCATGAGCCGATGAAGATCTGCCGATTCAATGGAGGACGCCTGGGCGTCCTGCACGAGGGCCTGGTGCACGACGTGACCCAGGTGCTCGACCTGCTGGCGCCCCAGCGGTATCCGCTGCCGCAGAAGGATCTGCTGATCGAAGCCGTGGCGCAGCTGCGCGAGCCGATCATGCGCGCCATGCTGGGCGCGCAGCGCCATGCGCCGGAGACCGTCAGCTTTGATTCACCCGTGGCCAATCCGGGCAAGATCATCGGCGCTCCGATCAATTACCAGGACCATATCGCAGAGTCCCAGGCGGACGCCGGCATTGCGCATGGACGCAAGATCACGTCGATCGGCGATTGGGGCCTGTTCCTGAAGGCCGGCAGCGCGCTGATCGGCCCCGGGCAGGAGATCGAGTTGCGTTTCGAAGACCGCCGTAACGACCATGAGGTCGAACTCGGCGTGGTGATCGGTTCCGTGTGCCGCCAGGTGACGCGTGCCAACGCCATGGCGCATGTGGCCGGTTACGCCGTGGCGCTGGACATGACGGTGCGCGGTACCGAGTTCCAGAGTTTTCGCAAGTCGATCGACACCTATGCGGTGCTCGGGCCCTGGATGGTGACCGCCGACGAGATTGCCAACCCCGACGAGCTCGACCTGTGGCTCAGCGTCAATGGCCAGATGCGCCAGCAGTCCAATACCCGGCACATGGTCTATGACGTGGCGCGCCTGATCGAATACGCGTCGTCGTTCTACACCCTGCAACCCGGTGACGTGATCATGACCGGCACGCCGCAGGGGGTCGGGCCGGTGCTGCCAGGCGACCGGATCCGGGCCGGAGTGGCGCAGGTGGGCGAATTCGAGATCCGGATCGCGTCGCAGTACGCGTGCGCAGCCAACGGGTCGTGACAGTCAACTCCAGCACAGGGCCAGGACGCATGAACCCTCTTTCGGTACTCGGCATCTGCGGCAGTTTGCGCCAGCAGTCTTACAACCTCGGCGCATTGCACGCGGCCGGCGAGCTGATGCAGCCGGGCATGGCACTGCGGATCGTCCGCCTCGATGCGATTGCGCTGTTCAACCAGGACATGGAAGCCACCGCCATGCCGTCGGGCGTGCTGCAACTGGCGCAGGAGATCCGCGACGCCGATGCGTTGCTGATCGCCAGCCCCGAGTACAACTTCTCGATTTCCGGGGTGCTCAAGAACGCGATCGACTGGTTGTCGCGGCAAAGGCCGCAACCGTTCAAGGACAAGCCGGTGGCGTTGATGTCGGCCACGCTGGGCCCGGTCGGCGGAGCGCGCCATCAGTACGAGGTGCGCAAGATCCTGGGTTGCCTAGAGGCCTTGGTGATGCCCAAGCCCGAGGTGTTCATCAATCTGTGCCAGCCGAAATTTGACGCCGACGGCCGTCTGGTCGACGAAGCTGCGCGCAAAGCGGTTGCGGATCAGATGACGGCATTCAGCGCCTGGACCGGGCGCATGCTGGGTCGGTGAAGTGAATGGGTTGGTGGATCATTTTTTCAACATGAAGGAGACACGCATATGAAACAGACAATTCTTGCAGTCGCTCGGTCGGTCCTGGCCGGTGCCGTCGTGCTGGCAGCACCGGTGGCCATCGCGCAGAACACGATCAAGATCGGCATGATCACCGACCGGGTCGGCCCGGCCAAGGGATTTGCCGAACCGGTGGCAGCTGGCGCGGTCTATGCCGTGAAGGAGCTCAACGCCAAGGGCGGCGTGCTGGGCCGGCAGATCGAACTCCTGATAGAGGACGACCAGGGCAGACCCGACGTGTCGGCCACCGTGGCGCGCAAGCTGGTCGACTCCGGTGTCGCCTTCATCCTGTCGGTGTCGCTGACACCGGCCACACAGCAGGCGCAGTCGGTCACGCTCGAAACCAAGACGCCGCACATGACGCCGTCCAACAGCGGCGATACGCTCACGACGCAGATCAGCAACCCGAACTTCTGGCAGACCGGACCGCTGGGTTCGACGCAGATCGCAACCTTGCTCTCGTATGCGCGCAACAAGAACTTCAAGAAGGTGGCGCTGGTCACCGACAATTCCGACCTGGGGCAGTTGACGAACCGTTTCTTCAAGAGCGCACTGGAGAACGCCAAGATCGAGATCGTCAGCGAGGAGGTCGTGCCACGCGGCTCGACGACCGCCGACCCGCAGATGCAGAAGGTACGCGCCGCCAACCCGGACGCGATCTTCCTGGCCGGCGTGCTGACGCCGGAGAATGCGCTGATTCTGCGCTCGGTCCGTCAACTCGGCCTGAAGCAGCCGCTGCTGGGCAACTACAACTTCTCCATCCCGGTCTACGGCGCGGTGGCCAAGGGCCTGCTTGATGGCCTGGCGTTCGTTGACGCCTTCGACCCGGCGAAACCGCAGACGCGCCAGTTCATCGAGAACTACAAGAAGGACAACAACGGCACCGAGCCCTACAACCTGAACGGCTATGGTTACGACGGCATCATCATGGTGGTCGACGCGATCAAACGCGCCGGCGGTACCGACAAGGAGAAAGTGCGCGAGGCCATGCAGGCGACCAAGGGTTTTCAGGGTGTGATGGGCGGCGTGGGCACGGCCTACGGGTTCGCCGACGGCAAGCGCGTGGGCTTCGATCCGAACGGCATGGTGGTGCGCGTCTATGAAGGCGACGCCCAAGGAAAGGTCGTGCACATCGGCGTCAAATGAGTTCCGCCCGCCGGGCGGAGGTCGCTGCGTGAGCGACTTCGTCGAACTGATGGTCGGCGCCATGGCCAGCGGCTGCATTTATGCGCTGGTGGCCTTGTCCTACCTGTTGATTACCCGGCCCACTGGCGTCATCAATTTCGCAGTGGGTGAGTGGGCCATGCTGGCCGCATTCGGCGGTTTTCTGGCCTTGTCGCGCTTCGAATTGCCGTATCCAGTGGGTATGGCCATTGTGCTGGTGGCGATGGCGTTCGTGGGCTGGGTCACCGAACGTATCGCGGTGCGGCCGCTGGTCGAGAAGGGCGCGCCACCGCTGGCGCCGATTCTGGCCTTGCTGGGCATGCTGGTGGTGTTCCGCGAGATGGTGTCCGTGAGCATGGGCCCGGATCCGCAACCGGTGCCACCGATGTTTGGTTACGGGCGGCTGGAACTGGGCCTGGTCGCCGGTTCCTATCAAAGCTTCTTCATCATCGGCGTGACCGCCGCCGTTTTCGGGGCCGCCTGGTACTTCTTTGAGCGCACACTGGCCGGTCGCTCGTTCGAGGCGGTTGCGATCGATCGGCGCGCAGCGGCGCTGATGGGCATCAACCTGCGCCGTGTCACCGCGCTGGCGTTCGCCGGCAGTGCTTCGGTTGCGGCGCTGGCCGGCCTGCTGGTGTCGCCGAATGTCTCGGCGCACTACCTGATGGGCCTGCCGCTGGCGATCCAGGGCTTCACGGCGCTGGTGATCGGCGGCGTGGGTCGGGTCGAGGGTGCGCTGCTGGGCGGGTTGATCCTGGCGATTGCGGAGCAGGTCACGGTGCGGTATGCGCCGATCCCGCCCGGCCTGGCGCAGGGCGTGCCGCTGGTGCTGCTGATCGTGTTCCTGCTGGTGCGTCCAACCGGATTGTTGCGCGCGCGGGAGTCGCGCGCATGAAATCGCTGGCCGGTTTCCTGCTGGCGGGGCTGGTGCTGTCGGCCGTTGCCTTCATGCTGGGCGCCTACCACACCGATGTGTACCGCAAGCTGCTGCTGTGGATCACACTGGCACTGGGCTACAACTTTCTGTTCGGCATCGCCGGGCAAGTGGCGTTCTCGCATTTCACGTTCTATGGCATTGGCGCCTATGTGATGGTGATCCTGCTGTTCCAGGTCGGGCTGCCGTTGCCGCTGGCCATCGTTGCCGGCATCGTCGTGTGTGTCGTGCTGGCGCTGGTGGTCGCGGTTCCGGCGACCCGGCTCGAAGGGTTCTACCTGGCGCTGGCAACGCTGGCCTTCGCGCAGTTGTTCATCGTCGTGCTCAACGAAGGCGGCTCGGTGACCGGCGGCCCGGGCGGGCTGGCCAATTACCGGCTGCCCGACATATTGGGCGTACGGGTGACCGGTCCCTGGTACACGGTGGTGATCGTGTTCCTGCTGCTGGGCACGCTGGCGGTGCTGTGGCGGCTCGACCGCTCCTGGTTCGGCCGCGCCTGCCGCGCGGTGCGGGACGACCCGCAGGCGGCCCAGGCCATGGGCATCAACATCAGGACCACGCGCATAGTCGCCTATGCCGTGACCAGCGCGCTGGCTGGCGTCGCCGGCATGGTGTACGCGTTTGTCGACAACACCGTCAATCCGACGATCTTCGGCCTGGAGAACGCGTTTCTGCTGCTGTTCATGGTCATCGTGGGCGGCAGTGGCAGGCCAGCGGGCGCTATCGTCGGCGCGATCCTGCTGTATCTGCTGCCGTTCATTCTGTCGCCGCTGATCGGCCATCACCATGCGCTGGTATTCGGCGTCGTCATGGTCGCCGTAGTGCTGTTCCAGCCCAAGGGGCTGATTGGAATCTGGGACGGCTGGCTGGCGCGCCGCAGGGCAGCGTCATGAACGCGCCCGAGCGCCACCCCGGCCGCGTCGACACCGTGCTTGCCACAGCAGACGCCCCTCCGCTGCTGGTGGCCAGGGGCCTGTCGAAACAGTTCGGTGGCCTGCAGGCGGTGGCCGACCTGGATCTGGATGTTCGCCAGGGCGAAATCCTGGGCGTCATCGGGCCCAACGGTGCTGGCAAGAGCACGACCTTCAACATGATCGCCGGCGCACTGGAGTCGACTCAGGGCACACTCGTTTTTGATGGCGAGGACCTGACCGGACTGCCGGCCCATGCGATGGCTGGACGCGGCATCATGCGCACCTTCCAGCACAACAAGCCCTTCGCCAGCATGACGGTGCGCGAGAACGTCATGGTCGGCATGCACCGGCGGTTGAAGGGTTCGCTCTGGCGGGTGCTTCTGGCTGGCGCTGGCGTGGTGCGCGCAGAGCGGGAGGCGGTACGGCGTGCCGACGAACTCGTTGGCTTCGTCGGTCTCGGCGACTGGCGCGACGCAGACGTAGACACCTTGTCGTTCGGCCAGGGCCGGCTGCTCGAGATCGCGCGTGCGCTCGGATCCGAACCCAGGCTGATCCTGTTCGACGAGCCGGCAGCCGGGCTGACGCCCGCTGAATGCGAGCGCCTGACGGAGATCATCCGACAGATCGCGCGCCAGGGTATCGCGGTGTTGCTGATCGAGCACGACATGCGTTTCCTGCTGGCTCTGGCCGACCGGGTGGTGGTGCTCAATTTCGGGCGCAAGATCGCACAGGGCACGCCGGCCGAGATCCGCGCCGATCCGGCGGTGGTCGAGGCCTATCTGGGTAACGTGGGAGCGATGGCCGATGCTTGAGGTGCGCAATCTTGTTGCAGGCTACGGGCACGGGCCGGTGGTGCAGGGTGTCGATCTGCAGGTCGCGCGCGGCGAAACGGTGGCGCTGCTTGGCCCCAATGGTGCGGGCAAGTCGACCTTGCTGTCGGCATTGTCTGGCACCTTGCCGCAACGCAGTGGCAGCATCCGTATCGACGGCGACGAGCTGATCGCGATGGCCAGCCATGCCATCGTCGCTCGCGGCGTGGTGCAGGTACCCGAGGGCCGACGCATGTTTGCGCCATTGTCGGTGCGTGATAACCTGCGGTTGGGCACGGTGCGGCTGGCCGCGCGTTCGGCGCGTGCCGAGCGGGAACGATTCGATTTCGTCTACCAGCTGTTTCCGCGCCTGGCAGAGCGCCGTGCGCAACTGGCCGGCACCTTGTCGGGCGGAGAGCAGCAGATGGTCGCGATCGGCCGTGCGCTGATGTCGATGCCAAAGGTGCTGCTGCTGGACGAACCGTTTCTGGGGCTGGCGCCGCTGGTCGTCGAGGAGATCCGCCATGCGCTGGACGCCCTGCGCGCGTCCGGGTTGACGATGGTGCTGGTGGAGCAGAAACTCGACATCGCGTTGCCGTTCACCAGCCGTGCTTATGTGCTGGTCAAGGGCCGGGTGGTGTTGACCGAGACCAGCTCGCAGCTGGCTGTACGCCCCCGACTGTCGCAGCTGTATTTCGACCTGGCGAAGGAGACCACACCATGACGAACACGACAGGTTCACCACCGATGTCCGCAGCCGCACACGGCGCCGCTGTCCAGACCCGGGGTGTGCATCATCTCGCGCTCAACACCGACGACATGAAGATGACGATCGATTTCTACAGCGGCGTGCTGGGCATGCCGCTGGTGCATGCCCTGAAGGTTCCGCCCGGGTTGGGAACCGGCCCGGGCAACCGGGGCAACCCGCCGTTCGAGAACCTGCGCCACTACTTCTTCGATGCGGGCGGCGACTCTCTGGTGGCATTCTTCGAAATTCCCAGGGGCGCAAAGGACAAGGCTGATCGTGACGCGATTGCTGCCATGCAGCATGTCTCGTTTGCCGTCACCGAGGAGCGGTTCACGCGCCTGTGTGATCGCCTGCGCGATGCCGGCGTCGCGCTGGTCGGGCCGATTCCTGTGGGAGCCAGGACCTGGTCTGTGTATTTTTTCGACCCAAGCGGCATCCGGCTCGAGTTGTCCTGCCAGGAGGGTGATGGCGATGCCATCGGCGTCGTCGCGCGTTGGACCCAGACCCGGGAAGAAACCCTGGCCGAACTGCGCACCCTGTCGGACGATGCGCACTGGCTCGACCAGGTGAGCCGTCACCTGCCGGCGTGAGTCGGTCGGCCGCCGGGCGATACACGCACTATTGAAGGAGATCAGCATGACCCATCCCGTTCCGGTCCACGGCCTGCACCATGTGGCCTACCGATGTCGTGACGCTGAGGAGACCCGTCGCTTCTACGAAGACCTGCTGGGCCTGCCGCTGGTGCACCTGCTGCGTGCCGACGCGGTCGAGAGCACCGGCGAGGCCTGCCCGTTCGTTCACCTGTTCTTCGAGATGACCGATGGCAGTTGCGTCGCGTTCTTCGACCTGGGCGACAGCACGGCCGCCGAGCCGTCGCCGAACACGCCGCGCTGGGTCAATCACCTGGCCTTGCGCGTCGGCTCTCAAGCCGAGGTGGACCGGGCCCGCGAGCGGCTGATCGCGGCTGGCGTCGATGTGATCGGGCCGGTGTCGCACGATGGCTTCGTGCACTCGATCTACTTCTTCGACCCGAACGGCATCCGGCTCGAGCTGACGCTGACCATGTCCGATACGCAGGAGCTGCAGGCTTTCAGGGACGAGGCGCACGCTGCCTGCGCAGCCTGGACGCAGGAAAAGAGTCGTCGCCTCGCGACCCACTGATGTTTCCCTTCGAGACGACCTGACAGGAGCCGCTCCATGGCAGACGCACCGATCCGATACGAGGTGCAACCCGAATGGGTGCACGTGAAATACGCCGAGACCAGCCAATTCAAGGAGGTCTACGGTTTTGCCGGCAACCAGGGTGTGGTCAACCTGGAGGGGATCCGTTACCTGCCCAAGGACAAGCCCTCGGGTACCCTGCTGATCTACATGCATCCGGCCTCCACCTTGCAGCTGCTGCCGATGCCCCGGGCGATGGCCGAGCGCGGCGTACATGTGTTGTGCGCAGGCAGCCGTTACGCACGCAACGACACCGCGCTGATCATGGAGAACGTGGTGGTGGACCTGGGCGCATACGTACGCCATGCCCGTGAGGTCTGGGGCTACCAGACCATCGTCATCGCCGGCTGGTCCGGCGGCGGCTCGCTGGCCTTGTTCTACCAGTCGCAAGCCGAGAAATCGACCGTCACCCACACGCCGGCGGGCGATCCGTGCAACATCATGGGCGCGAACCTGTTGCCGGCCGACGGTTTCATCTTCCAGGCCGCCCATATATCGCGCGCGGTGGTGTTGTCGGACTGGATCGACCCCAGCGTGCTGGACGAGAACGACCCGGACCGGCGCGACCCGGAACTGGACCTGTATCACCCGGACAACAAGCCACCGTACTCGAATGCATTCCTGCAGCGTTTTCGCGCCGCGCAGCTTGCGCGCATCCGCCGCCGTACCGACTGGGTACGTGAGGTGCTGGAGCGCTTGCGCCAGCAGGGCGGGCTGGAGATGGAGCGCGGTTTCGTCACCCACCGCACGATGGCCGAACCGCGGTTTCTCGATGGCAGCATCGACCCCAACGACCGGCCGATCGGCAGTTGCTTCATGGGCAACCCGGAGACGGTCAACACGGGTCCGGTCGGCTCCGCCCGGTTCTCGACGTTGCGTTCCTGGTTGTCGCAGTGGTCACCGGACGACACCCACGCCCATGGCGAAAAATGCGCCGAGAAAATCACGGTGCCGATGTTGGCGATCGAACACAGCGCCGACGACGCGGTGCCACAGCCGCATACCCGGCGCATCTTCGAGGCCTGTGCCAGCCAGGACAAGACCATGCACTGCATCAAGGGCGCGACGCACTATTTTTCCGGTCAACCGGAACTGCTGGACCAGGCTGCGCGTCTGTGCATCAGCTGGATGCAGGAGCGGCGGCTGCTCGATTGACCTTGGCGTGTCAGGGTGTCAGGTGGCGCGCCGGGCCGCGCGGCGCTGCGTGGCCGGTTTTCGGGCGGTTCTGTCGCGCTGTGATTTGCGCGGATGTGGCGCAGCGTGACATTCAGGCTCCGGCAGCGGGCCGATCTCGTCCTGGGCCAGGTTGGCGATCATGGCCAGCAATACCTTGCGCGTGATGACCAGATCGGGTGCCGACACGCCGGCGGTGCTGATCTGGTTCGTGTCCTCGGCCAAGGGCACCAGTTGCGCCTTGAGCTGGCGGCCGGCATCGGTCAGAAAGACGTAGACGTTCTTCTTGTTCGTCGGCAATTGCCGGCGGCTGACATAACCCAGCTCCTCCATCGCCTTCATCGCGGCGAATGTCGTCGGCTCCATGACGCCGGCGCGTTCGCTCAGTTCCTTTTGCGTCAGAGCGTCGCATTCCCACAGGATGCGCAAAAAGGCCCAGTGGCCGAATGGAACACCATGAGGCGCCAGCCGTATCTGCAAGGCGCGCCGGAACGCGCGCTCGGTATCGCGGATCAGGTGCGCCAGCCGGTCATTGGGCACGGCGTCGCACCAGTGGCGCAAAATGTTCTGGGTCGCGTTTGGCATCGGCTGGGGCTCTGGAGTGCTGCCGTCAGTGCCCGGGCAGGCCGGTCTGCCACTGCAGGGTTTGCGGCATCTGGCTGGCAGCAGAGGCCAGCAATGCCAGGCAGACTTCGGTCGTGGCCCTTGCCCAGGCGCCGCAGTGCAGCGCCGGCTTGTCGTGCAACAGCACATCGACGAGTTCGTCGATGACCTCGCTGCGCGGCACGGCGGGTCGGGGCAGGGCCTCGAAGCGGCGCTGCGTGTTGCCGCAGATCTCGATGCCGGTTGCCGTGGGGCGCAGGTCGGCCTTGTCGCAACTGACGATGACCGGGCCGAAATGCTGGTGGTCTTGCGCGAGGTCGGCTGCTGGCGGACGGTACAGGTCGCCGCCATAGTTGCGCCTTGCCTTGAGCGTGCTTTCCTGTGCGCTGACGCCCAGATCAGCGAGCCGCTGGCGCGCCGCGCCGTAGTCCTGCGCGCACTTGGGCTGGCCCATTTCGCCGATCTGATCCATCCAGGCGTCGCTGTCGAAGTGCCCGTAGCCGCTGTAGGTCGCGCTGGCGATGACGCCACTCTCGAACGAGAGCAGGGCCTGGTAGGCGCCCTCGGTGGGCCGCGCCCGGTCCCAGGCGCCAGTGTGCGCGAACACGCTGCGCACCCGCCCGCCACCGAGCAGGCGCAGTATGTCGATCTGGTGCGTCGCCTGGCTGTGGATGACGCCGCCGCCAGAGTGCGTGTCGAGCTCTTCCGGTCGCCGGGGCCGGTACAGGAAATCGGTGAAGTTCAGTGCGGTCAGCATACGCACCGCGCCGAACTCACCGCTGTCGATCAGCGCACGGGTGCGCAGGATCGGCGTGTTGAAGCTGTGGCTGTGTCCGACGATCATCGCCACGCCTGCGGCATCGGTGGCCGCAATCATTGCGCTGCACTGCGCCAGCGTGATCGCCATCGGTTTTTCCACCAGCACATGTTTGCCGTGGGCTGCTGCGATCTGCACATGTTCGGCATGGAACTGGTGGGGCGTCGCGATGTAGACCACCTGCACCGCCGGGTCGGCGCACAGGGCTTCGACCGACGCGTAGGTCGGGGCGCCGAAATCATGGCTGAACCGCGCGCGGGCCTGCGCCAGCGGGTCGGCGCCGGCGATCAGCCGGATGCGCGCGTCTCGGGTGAAGGTGGGCAGCATCAGCGTGAACGCGCGGCCCAGGCCGGCGACCCCGATCCGCAAGGGCAATTGCTTCATGGCGGGTGGCCCCGTGTTGTCGTGCAACCGCTGCGCCTCGGGCGCGCCGATGCGCGCTGCATGGCGAAACTCACAGGTCCAGCACCAGTTCGCCGCCACAGCCGCGCGAGACGCAGACCATGATCTGGTGCGATCTCTCCTCATCCAGCAGCACCATGTCGCGGTGCTCGACGTCACCCGAGATCAGCGTGGTTCGGCACGAACCGCAGGTGCCGCTTTCGCAGGAACTGGGCACCGGGTGGCCGCCGGCGCGCAGTGCCTCCAGAATGCTCTGGTCGGCAGACACCGGCACGGTGGCGCCGCTGCGGTTCAGCCGCACCGTGAACGGCAGGTTGGCGGCATACTGGCTGGCGTCGACGCCAAAACTCTCGAAATGGATCGCCTCCGTCGGCCAATGTCCCGACATGTCGGCGACCGCATCCATCAGGCCGCGGGGTCCGCAACAGTAGACCTGGGTACGGCTGGGTGTCTCGAACTCCGGCCACAGATCGATGGCCTGGTCGAGGTCGCCGTGGTCGTGATGCAGCTGCAACTGCCCGGCAAATTCGACCTGCAGCAGTTCGCGAAAGGCAGTGCTCGCCGCATCCCGGGTGCAGTAGATGAGCCGGAACGTCGCGCGGCCGCTGCGGCGCAGGTCGCGCATCATCGACAGGATCGGCGTGATGCCGATGCCCCCGGCGATGAACAGGAACTCGTCCGCCCGCGGGTGCAAGGCGAAATTGTTGCGCGGCGCGCTCGTCGCAAGCGTGTCGCCCACCTGCACGTCATCGACCATGCTGATCGAGCCGCCCCGGCCCAGCGTATCGCGCTTGACCGCGATCTGGTAGCTGCCGGTGTCGGCCGGGTCCGAGCACAAGGAATAGTTGCGCCGCGCGCCGGCCGGTGTCTGCACGGTCAGGTGCGAGCCCGAGGCGTACGCTGGCAGTGCCTGGCCTTGCGGATGGTGCAGCTCGAAGCACCAGATGTCGGTGGCGACCTGCGTCTTGGCGGCGACCCGCAGGTCCATGAATGGCGGCTCGGGCGTGGTGGTCGGGTTGGGTACGGTTGCGTTCAATCTGCATCCTTGGCGTTGACGGGAATCAAAAAAAGGCTTGACAAGGGAGTCGTGTGGAAATAATCTTAGCCTCCTAAGTAAAAAAACGCAAGAATATTGATCGGGATTGCTCTTGGAGACGCGCGATGATGACCAGTGAAGAGAACGACCTGCTGTGCCGGGTCGAGGGCCGGGCACCGATGGGGCAACTGATGCGCCGGCACTGGACGCCGGTGTGCCTGATCGAAGAGGTGCCGGAGCCCGACGGCAAGCCGGTGCGCGCCAGGCTGTTCGGCGAAGACCTGGTGGTGTTCCGTGACACCGAGGGCCGGGTCGGCGTGATGGACGAGTATTGCCCGCATCGGCGCGTCTCGCTGGTGTTCGGGCGCAACGAAAACTGCGGCCTGCGCTGCCTGTACCACGGCTGGAAGATGGACGTGCACGGCAACGTGCTGGAAATGGTGTCCGAACCCGTAGCCAGCGGCATGGCGCAGAAAGTCAAGCACACGGCGTATCCGACCCAGGAGTGGGGTGGTTTCGTCTGGGCCTACATGGGCCCGGCCGACACCATGCCGCAGTTCCAGCCGCCAGCCTGGGCGCCGAATGCCGACGTGCAAGTGACGATTGCCAAGGCCATCATCCCGTGCAACTGGGCGCAGATCCTGGAGGGCGCGATCGACTCGGCGCACAGCTCCAGCCTGCATTCGTCCGACATGGTTCCCGCGCGCGTGGACAGCGCCAAGGCCACCGATTCGATGTGGTTGCGCCCATCCACCGACAAGGCGCCGCGCATGCAGGTTGAACGCGGGCTCTATGGCTTCCGCTACGCCGCGATCCGCCGGCCCATCAAGGACGCAGCCCGGAACGACTATGTGCGCACGACGGTGTTCGTCGCGCCGGCCGCGGCGCTGATTCCGCCGAACAACCTGTACAACGTGGCCAATATCAACGTGCCGATGGACGACACGCACACCGCGTTCTATTTCATGGCCTGGGGCCATCCGGCGCAGACGCCCGACACCGCTGCCTGGCGCAAGTTCCTGTGCCAGCAGATTGGCGTCGACCTGGACGAGACCTATCGTCCGCTGCGCAACCGCGACAACATGTTCTGGCAGGACCGTGCCGCAATGAAGGCCGGCAACTTCACCGGCATCACCGGCTTTCCCAACCAGGACATCGCCATGTGGGTCACGATGGGCGCGATCGCCAATCGCACCCATGACCGGCTGGGTGCCAGCGACCTGGCCATCGTCGAGTTCCGCAAGCAGATGCTCGAGGCGGTGCGCGCGTTCCGAGATGGCAAGCCGGCCATCGGCACCGGCGATGCGACCATTCCCGCATCCGTGTGTTCGTTCCAGGCGATCGTACCCAAGACGACCGACTGGCGCGCGTTCGATGCGAAGTACGTCTGGGACTCCGAGCAGCCGGCGCTGGAGCCGTCGTACTCGACATCGACCGCGACGTCCTGATGGTCCGATGCCGGTTCGGCGGGCCGGCCACTTGTTCCCGTCACACCATTTCATAACCAGAGGAGTCACTCATGTTCACACGTCGTCGCACGGTTCTCGCCACCACCATGCTCGCTGCCGGCCTGGCCCTGCCCATGCTGGCGCAGGCACAGGCCAGCTATCCGAATCGCTCAATCAAGTTTGTCGTGCCGTATTCGGCGGGCGGCCTGCCCGACACCGTGGCTCGCATCTTTGCGCAGCGGCTGCAGGATCGACTCGGCCAGTCGGTCGTCGTCGACAACAAGCCGGGTGCCAACGGCGTCGTAGCCGCCCAGACCCTGGCCTCGTCACCCGCTGACGGCTACACCTTCCTGGTCACCGATGGTTCCATGTTCTCGATCAATCCGGCGATCTACAAGAACCTGAGTTACGACTACAAACGCGACTTCGTTCCGGTGTCGCTGGCGGCCCGCGCGCCGTTGTACCTGGCGGTGCATCCCAAGACCGGCGTGAACACCCTGCAGGAATTCGTCGCGCTGGCCAAGGCCAAACCCGGCACGCTGAACTACGGATCATCGGGCATTGGCAGTTCGCACCACCTGACGATGGAGGCGATGAAGGCGGCCCTGGGCATCGAGGTGACGCATGTGCCGTTCAAGGGTTCCAGCCAGTCGGTGCCGGCGCTCATCGGAGGTCAGGTGGACGTTGCCTTCTCGGCCCTGCCGTCGTTGGTGGGTTTCGTCAAGGGCGGCAAGGTCAAGCTGCTGGCCACCAACGGCGCCAAACGCTCGGTGCACGAACCCGATGTGCCGGCGATTGCCGAAATGGTGCCGGGTTTCGATTTCGCCGTGATAGTCGGCGTGCTGGCTGCTACCGGGACGCCGCAGGCGGCAGTTGACCGCATCGCCGCCGAGATGGAGGCCGTGGCGAAGATGCCGGACACTATGCAGGTGCTGGCCAACGCGGGTGTCGAGTCGGTCGGCGGCAAGTCGGCCGACTACGGCAAGGCCATCCTGGACGAGAACGAGCGGCTGGCCAAGGCCATCAAGGCCGCCAACATCAAGCAGGACTGAGACCGGATGTCCCGACTCAAACTCACTTTCGGGTGCTGGAACTACGATCGCACCCGCGCCCTGATGGACGGCAGCGTCGTGCCCGACGGCATCGACCTGAACTACCTCAACATGCCGGTGGAGGAGACGTTCTTTCGGATGTTGCGGCACCAGGAGTTCGACATCGCCGAGTTGTCGCTCTCGTCCTATTCGGTGTCGGTGTCCAAACCTGACCGCCCGTTCGTGGCGATACCGGTGTTTCCGTCCCGTTTTTTCCGCCACTCCTGTATCTACGTGAATGCCGATTCCGGCATCCGCACGGCGAAGGACCTGATCGGAAAGCGCGTCGGCAATCCGGAGTACCAGATGACGGCGCCAGTCTGGATCCGCGGCATCTTGTCGGACCATTACGGCGTGCCGGTCGACAGCGTGACCTATTTCACCGGCGGCGAAGAAGAGCCGGGGCGTTCCGAGAAGATCCGGCTCGACCTGCCGCCGAACATCCAGGTGCAGCCGATCGGTCCCGAACAGACCTTGTCGCAGATGCTGCGCGATGGCGAAATCGACGCCCTGTACACGGCGCGCATGCCGTCGAGTTTCCTCACGGGCGCTGGCAAGGTCAGGCGCCTGTTCGAGGATTACGAGCAGGTCGAGCGCAACTATTTCAAGGAGACTGGCCTGTTCCCGATCATGCACACGGTGGCCATGCGGCGCGACGTGTACGAAGCCAACCGCTGGATTGCGCAGTCGCTGATGAAAGCCTTCAACGAGGCGCAGCGGCGCGCGTATGCCGATCTGACCGAAACCGCGGCGCTCAAGACCATGCTGCCGTGGCTGACCTCACACGTCGAGCAGGTCAAGCGCGAGATGGGCGAGGACTACTGGCCCTACGGATTCGACAAAAACGAGGCCGTTTTGCGCACCTTCCTGCGGTACCACCATGAACAAGGCCTGTCCAAACGGCTGCTGGAGCCGCGTGAGCTGTTTGCGCCCGAGGCGATGGAGGCCTTCAAGATCTGACCCCGCGCATAATGCCATGCCATGCCATGCCATGCCATGCCTGGCCCGGGCGTGGTTGGTCAAAGCCGGGCGCCGCTGATGGGTGTCAGGTTGTCGACGAAGCGCAGGGTTCCGTTGATCGTCTTGCCGTCGGTATCAGCGCGAAGGCTCTGGACCGACCCGTCCGGCGCAACGAAGGTGAATCCCAGGGTCGGGCCGTTGACAAAGGTGCCCAGCAAGGGGCGGGTCACGCCGCCGATCGTGATTTGCCCGGCGGTACGCTGAAAGCGCTGGGTGATTTCGATCGTGGCCTGCCAGAGGCCCTGCGCATCACGCAAGGCCCAGCGTCCGTCGAGTTGGGCCGGCACGATCCAGAGAAAGGCATCGGACTCCTCACCGCGAATCGACTGATCAGGTTCCCATTCGCCCATGTGCCACTGATGCGAGACGATCCGGGTGCCGGGCCTCATGGCCAGCAGCGTGTCGCGCAGTTGGTGGTTCAGGTCCGGCAGCAGGTACAGCGTGACGACCGTGGCACTGGAAAAGTCCTCCTTGAAGATGTCGCCCTGGATGATGCGCACCTTGTGATCGACCTTGGCGCGTTTGGCATTGCGCTGCGCCAGCGCCGCCATCTTGGGTTCGTATTCGATGCCTACCGCCCGGGCGCCGAAATGCCGGGCCGCGGCAATCGCAATCTTGCCGTCACCGGCGCCGAGGTCATAGACGATGTCCCGGTTCGTCACCTTCGCTGCGCGCAGCATCTGCAGCACCATGGCATCGGGGGTTGGCAGCCACATCACATCCTTGCCCGGCTGACGCAGACGCGGCTCGTACAGGGCATCGCCGTACTTGACAGCGCCAGCAGCCTGAATCGCCGCCGGCAGCAGGAACGCACCGAGCGCGAGAAACCACAGGGCGAACGGGCGAAGACGCATGGCAATTCCTGGAAGATCGCAGACCGGGGAAGGTGCGGGGATCGGAAAGTTTAGCGTACCCGACCCGCCCAAGGACATGCTGCGCCAAGAGGTCGTGCCGCGCTGCGCCCAAACATCTCTTCCTGTCTGCACAGCACTGGCACCGTCGTCAACGCTACCACGCGGGGTGAATCGGTGCAGGCGTTTGTGCCGCGTCCTCTACCTCCTGCGAACCCGGCGCTGGCAGCCGGATCCGCTGCTGTGGGAGGAGTACGCCCAAGGCAACAAGTTGCGCGGCGCGGCGCGCAGTCGATGAACGCAGCTGGAAGCCCAGGGTGCGACGCCCAGGGTGCGACGCTCTGTGAGGAAGCGCTCCATGAGCGCGGTCATGCCGATCGTCATGATTGCCTCGCGGTGGCGGCAGCGGCGGAGGTTCCGGGCCAACGCGGGGCCATTTCGACGAGTCGCCCACTGCCGAGCTTGGCGTAGATCAGGGGTCAGGCAAGCGGGCACCAGCGCTGCACCGCCTGTGCCGTGTCGAATGGCCCCGTGTTGAAACAGATGCGCGCCTGTGGCGCATGTTCATGGACCACGTTGAGAACTTTCTCGAACAGGAGAAAGTTCTTACCGATGGTGCGCACGCCGGCACCGATCACGACGCAGTCGTAGCGGCTGTTCTGCAGCGTCGCTCGGATCACGGCCTCGGCGGTTTCACCAAAATCGGTCAGGCACAGCCTGGCCTCATAACCCAACGCGTTCAGTGCGGCGATGTCCTTGTCCAGGCCACCTTGAACCTTCTCGGCCGTCATGCCGGGAAAGGCAGCATAGGCTGGGTCTGCGAAGTCGATAAGCTGCGGTTGCAAACCGACTGATAGAACAGATTTTCTTGAAGTCATGGTGTTTCTCTGGGTGGTTGTGCAGGGTTTCGGAAGGTGTGAGGTACAGGTGTGAGGTACAGGTGTGGTCCACTGCGCGCGGGCTTGCGCCCTGTCCCTTGGCGGCTACTTGCCGTCTGTCAGCCTTTAGGCGCGGCGACGTGAAGGATCATCTTTCCTCGCGCCTTGCCACTCTCGCCCAGGCTGTGCGCCTGGGCTGCTTCGGCGAGGGCGAACTCCTGGCCGACGATGATGCGCAAGCGCCCGTCATCCACCCGCTCAGCCAGTTGCGCCAGCACAGTGCCGCGCGGCGGCGTGAAGATGAAGGCCGCGCGCACACCCGCTGCGGCCGCGCGTTCGGGTGGCGGCGGCATGGCGGTCGCGACGAGGATTCCGCCCTGGCGCAGCGTGGCCCAGGACGCTTCCTGCGTCGGCCCGCCCAGCGTGTCGAGCACGATGTCCACGTCGCGTGCAATCTGTTCGAAGCGCTGCGAGCGGTAGTCGATCACCTCGTCGGCCCCCAGGCTGTTGACCAGTGCCAAACCGTCGCCGCTGGCGGTGGCGGTCACGTGCGCGCCATGCTCCTTGGCCAGTTGCACGGCAGTCGCGCCGAGCGCACCGGCGCCACCGTGGATCAGCACGCGCATGCCGCGTTCGACCTGGCCGGTCTCGATCAGGGCGGTCCACGCGGCCTGGCCCGCCATGGGCAGGGCCGCCGCCGTGGCGAACGAGGCCGTGCGCGGCTTCCTCGTGACCTGACTCGCGTCCACCGCCACGTACTCGGCATAGCTGCCGCCGCGCGCGAAATCGGCGTAAAAGAAGACTTCGTCGCCGAGTTCGAAGGCGGCTACTTCGCCACCTACCGCGGTGACGACGCCGGCTGCATCCGAGCCGATCGTGATCGGGAAGCTCTTGGGCATCTGCGCGGCCATGGCGCCCGAGCGCATTTTCCAGTCAATCGGGTTGACGCCAGCCGCGACCACCCGCACCAGCAAATCGCCGGCGCCGCAGACAGGCACTGGCGCTTCTACGAGCTGCATCAGCTCAGGTCCGCCGTAGGCGTGGACGCGGATGGCTTTCATGTTCGATGTCCTGGGTGAAGGGCCACAGATTGACTGGTCTTGCCAGTCTGCGGTAGTGGCAGGAACGGACAAGACTTTTCCACCCGTGGAATAAACTACCCGCCATGGACGATCTATCGGCGCTGCGCGACATGACCTTGTTCGTCGAAGTGGCGCGCACGAGCAGCTTCAGCCGTGCCAGCGTGAACCTCGGTGTGCCGGGTGCCACGCTGTCGCGGCGCATTGCCGAGATGGAGCGCAAGTTCGGCGTGCGGCTGTTCGACCGCACCACCCGCCGGGTCGAGTTGACCGAGGCCGGACGGCGCTACTTCGAGCGCTGCGGCGATCTGGTCGACCAAGCCCGCCTGGCGCAGGAAGCGCTGCGCGACTCTGCCACGGGCCCGACGGGACACGTTCGCGTGTCGATGCCGGTCGACATGGGCGTCAACCATATCGGCCCGCTTCTGCCTGACTTCATGCGCCGCTTTCCAGGCATCACCTTGGAGCTTGATCTGTCGCCCAACCAACGCGATCTGGTGGGCGAGCATGTCGATGTGGCCATCCGTATTGGTGCCGTGAAAGGCGACCAACTGATCGTGCGCCGCATCGGCACGATCGAGATGCTGCTGTTCGCTGCGCCGACCTATCTGGAGCGCCATGGCGAGCCGCGGCAGCCCGCCGAACTGGTCGAGCACGAGTGTCTCAACCTGCCGGCACCGGCACCGGCGCCGGGGCCGGTGCGCCAGGCGCGATGGCGCCTGCTGCGTGACGGCGCTGCGATGGAGGTCACGGTTCGTGGTCGCCTTGCCACCAACAATCAGGGACTGATGCGCCTGCTGGCTGAGCGTGGATCGGGCATCGCGGTGCTGTCGCATGCGCTTGCGCGCGAGTCGGTGAACGCAGGGCGGTTGGTCCAGGTGCTGCAGGGTTGGACCTTGCCGCCGTTGCCCGTGCATACCGTGATGTCCTCGCGGCTGCAGCCGGCCAGCGTACGAGCCTTCGTCGACTTTCTCGCGGCGCGTCTGTCATTGGTTTGACCGAAGCCATCGTCGCTCTCGCGATGCCTGACATCACGAGCTTCAAAGTCACGGATCAAGGCCCCTGCATCCGCGGCGGCCTTTACGACTGAAGGCTTGATGCTGTCACGACCAGCGACTGCTTATGGCCGGGAGCGGTATTTCATCGCTCATCCTGCTTGGACAACAAAAAACCCGCGATGCATGTGAGCATGCGGGTTCGGCTACCGGATGAGACCCTAAGAATCACTCTTATGGAGCGGGTGAAGGGAATCGAACCCTCGTCTAAAGCTTGGGAAGCTGCCGTTCTGCCATTGAACTACACCCGCGAAGCTTGCAAGTTTACGCGATCGGATTGACCCCGCGCCACCAGGATTCGGGTGGCAACGAACGAATTTCGTCATGGAGTCAGGGCTGCGCCCCCCAGCCCGTGGGTCGTTTCTTGCCGCGCTGGGTAACCCGCTGGAGAGTTTGAGTATTGTCAGTATCTGCGTTAAAGTCCGGGGCTTCTTCCACTATCGCAGATCAACTTGGCTGAAGCTGATCCTGTAGAGCGGCTCATCGCAAGGCTGCACCGGGGTGCCGGGAAACTCTCCGGTTCACGATCAGGTGTCCGCTGCGCCAACTGCGCCTGCTCGCCTCGCGCAGTTTTTTCCCTCTGTTCACCCCAGCTCGGGTGGTTCCGCGACGAATGCCATGGCCCTGCTGCAATGTCCCCATGGATGGGTGTCGTTGCACTGGCCCGGTGGCGCCGTCACCTTGCCTCCCGGTTCGTCAGCCAGTCCGTCCCGCGGGCCGGACGTTCCGTCAACCCAAAGGACTTTCCATGAAAATAGCTTCCTCGCTCTTGCTCGCCGCATCTTTGTTTGCCTCTTTGCCAGCGTTGGCGGCCGAACCCGCGAGCTGCCGGAATGTGCGTTTTGCCGACGTGGGCTGGACCGACATCACGGTTACCACCGCCGTCACCAGCAAGGTGCTTCAGGCGCTGGGTTACACCACCAAGACCAACCTGATCTCGGTACCGGTGACCTACAAGTCGCTGGAGAACAAGGACATCGATGTTTTTCTGGGCAACTGGATGCCGACGATGGAGGCCGACATCAAGCCCTATCGAGATAACGGCAGCGTGGAGACGGTGCGCGCCAACCTTGAAGGCGCCAAGTACACGCTGGCGGTATCCGAGGATGCCTACAAGGCGGGTTTGAAGTCGTTTGCCGATATTGCAAAGTTCGCCAAGAAGCTCGACAACAAGATCTATGGCATCGAGCCGGGGAACGACGGCAATCGCCTGATCCAGGGCATGATCGACAAGAAGCAGTTCGGGTTGGGCGAGTTCAAGCTGGTCGAGTCCAGCGAGGCGGGCATGCTGTCGCAGGTGCAGCGCGCCGAGCGGCGCAAGGAGTGGGTGGTGTTCCTGGGCTGGGAGCCGCATCCGATGAACAGCCGCTTCAAGATGAAGTATCTCGAGGGGGGTGACGATGTATTCGGCCCCAACCTGGGCGGCGCTACCATCTATACCAATGTGCGCAAGGGTTACGCGAAGGAATGCGCCAATGTGGGCAAGTTGCTGACGAACCTGCAGTTCAGCCTGGCGATGGAAAACGCGCTGATGGGAGCGGTTCTCAACGACAACAAGAAGCCCGAACAGGCGGCCACCACCTGGCTCAAGGCCAACACCAAGACGGTGGAAACCTGGCTGGAAGGCGTGACCACCTTCGACGGCAAGCCGGCCCTGCCGGCCGTGAAGGCGGCGCTGGCAAAGTGAGTGTTTCCGCCCTGGCGCGGCGTTTGCCGTGGCGGGGTCCGCCCGGGCGCCAGAGCGGCGTTCGCCCCCGACATCGCGCTGGTCACGTCACCTTCTTCGTATGGACATACCCAGAATACCGCTAGGCGCGGTCATTGCCGAATTCATCGACTGGCTGACGCTGAATGGCGCCGACTACTTCGACGCGTTTGCCGATGCGGTCGCTACCTCCATCACCACCTCCACCGGAGCACTCTTGTGGTTCCATCCGCTGGCGCTGATCGCCGGGTTCGGCCTGATCGCGCACGGCATCCAGCGCCGGTGGATGCTCACCCTGTTCTGTGTGCTCTCGTTCCTGCTGATCCTGAATATGGGTTACTGGCAAGAGACCATGGAGACGCTGGCCCAGGTGCTGTTTGCCACGCTGGTCTGTATCGTCGTTGGCGTTCCGGTGGGCATCTATGCGGCGCACAAGCCGCGCTTCTATACCGTGCTGCAGCCGGTGCTCGACCTGATGCAGACCGTTCCGACCTTCGTCTACCTGATACCGACGCTGACTTTGTTCGGGCTGGGCGTGGTGCCCGGCCTGATCTCCACCGTCGTGTTTGCCGTAGCCGCACCGATCCGCTTGACCTACCTCGGAATCCATAACGTGCCCGATGAACTGATGGACGCCGGCAAGGCTTTCGGCTGTTCGCGGCGCCAGCTGCTGACTCGCATTGAACTACCGCACGCAATGCCCAGCATCTCGGCCGGGATCACGCAGTGCATCATGCTCTCGCTGTCCATGGTCGTGATCGCCGCACTGGTGGGTGCCGACGGTCTGGGCAAGCCGGTCGTGCGCGCGCTCAATACCGCCGATATCGCCGTCGGCTTCGAGGCCGGTCTGGCCATCGTGCTGGTCGCGATCATGCTCGACCGGGTGTGCAAGCAACGCGAGCCTCGAAGCGGCGGGCTGTCATGAGCGCCGCCGGGCCGCTCCCAAGGCGCTCAGCCCCGCAGTCCGCAGGACGGAGGGAAGTCGAATGAGCGCCGCCGGGCCGCTCCCAAGGCGCTCAGCCCCGCAGTCCGCAGGACGGAGGGAAGTCGAATGAGCGCCGCCGGGCCGCTCCCAAGGCGCTCAGCCCCGCAGTCCGCAGGACGG
>JBBRVD010000011.1:0-40650 GCA_038247175.1 Burkholderiales bacterium
GCCAAGTGACGGCCCGCGCCAAGGAATGGATGTGGATACGGGAAGAGGTCTTGTTGACGGTGCATGCCGAGCAGTTGGCCGAACACGGTGGCTTGCCAGGCGTTCGAGACGCCAATGGCCTCGCATCGGCGACTGCGCGGGCGCAACAGCTTGCGCACTACGGCGCTCCTGACGCTGCCGATCTTGCAGCCGCTTACGGGTTTGGCATCGCGCGTAACCATCCGTTCATCGACGGAAACAAACGCACGGCGTTCGTCGCCGTTGAGGTGTTTCTGGCTTGCAACGGTTTCGAACTGATTGCGGACGATACCGGCTGTGTTCTGACCATGCTCGGCGTCGCCGCAGGCGACATCAGCGAGGCCAATTTCGCCATCTGGTTGCGTGAGCATATCCAGCCGACCTGACGCAATCAGCCGCATCCCACTCGATCAAAACAAAAAATACCGCTGCGCCATCGGCAGCACCGTCGCTGCCTCGCAGGTCAGCAACACGCCGTCGGCGCGCACCGCGTAGGTTTGGGCGTCGACTTCCATTACCGGTGTGTAGTGGTTGTGCACCATGTTTTTCTTGCGCACGCTGCGCGTGCCGCGCACCGCGCAAAGTGGCTTGGCCAGTCCGTAGCGCTCGCCAATGCCGGCAGCCAGGCTGGCCTGCGAGACGAAGGTCAACGATGACTTGGCGATGGCGCCGCCGAACGAGCCGAACATTGGCCGGTAGTGCACCGGTTGCGGCGTCGGAATGCTAGCGTTTGGGTCGCCCATGGCGGCCAGGGCGATCGATCCGCCCTTGACCACCAAAGCCGGCTTGACGCCGAAGAAGGCGGGCTTCCAGACCACCAAATCGGCCCACTTGCCAACCTCGATCGAGCCGACCTCGTGTGCGATGCCATGTGCCAGCGCCGGGTTGATCGTGTATTTCGCAACATAACGCTTGACGCGGGTGTTGTCGTGCCGGTCCGGGTCGCCCGGCAACTTGCCGCGTTGCTCCAGCATCTTGTGCGCGGTCTGCCAGGTGCGCAGGACGACCTCGCCGACCCGGCCCATCGCCTGGCTGTCGCTGCTCATCATGCTGATCGCGCCCAGGTCGTGCAACACGTCCTCGGCGGCGATGGTTTCCTTGCGGATGCGGCTCTCCGCAAACGCCAGGTCTTCGGCGATCGACGCGTCCAAGTGGTGGCAGACCATCAGCATGTCGACGTGTTCGTCGAGCGTGTTGACGGTATAGGGCATGGTTGGGTTGGTGCTCGAGGGGAGGAAATTCTCGTGCCCGACCACGCGCAGGATGTCGGGCGCGTGCCCGCCGCCGGCGCCTTCGGTGTGGAACGCGCACAAGGTGCGGCCCTTGGTCGCAGCGATCGTGTTCTCGACGAAGCCCGAGTCGTTCAGCGTGTCGGAGTGGATGGCCACCTGCACATCGGTCTCTTCGGCCACGTCCAGGCAGTTGCTGATCGCCGCCGGCGTGGTGCCCCAGTCCTCGTGCAGCTTGAGGCCGATCACGCCGGCATTGACCTGCTCGTGCAGCGCTTGCGGCAGGCTGGTGTTGCCCTTGCCCAGGAAACCCAGGTTCATGGCAAATGCGTCGGCCGATTGCAGCATGCGTTCGATATGCCAGGCACCGGGCGTGCAGGTGGTGGCCAGCGTGCCGGTAGCCGGGCCGGTGCCGCCCCCGAGCATGGTCGTGATGCCGCTGGCCAGGGCCTCGTCGATCTGCTGCGGACAGATGAAGTGGATGTGCGAGTCGATACCGCCAGCCGTGACGATGTTGCCTTCGCAACTGATGACCTCGGTGCCCGGGCCGATGATGATCTCGACGCCATCCTGCGTGTCGGGATTACCTGCTTTGCCTATCCCCACAACGCGCCCGTCCTTGAGGCCGATGTCGGCCTTGACGATACCCCAGTGGTCGACGATCAGCGCATTGGTCATCACCGTGTCGACCGCGCCCTCGGCACGGGCACGCTGGCTTTGCGCCATGCCGTCGCGGATGCTCTTGCCACCACCGAACTTGACCTCTTCGCCATAACTTCCCGCGCGCAAGGTGTAGTCAGCCTCGACCTCGATCACCAATCGGGTGTCGGCCAGCCGTACGCGGTCGCCCACGGTCGGTCCGTACATCTCCGCATAGGCGCGCCGCGATATCGTTGCCATCAGGTATCTCCTTTCGCGGGGCCATCGACGGGGCCGTTGATGTCGCCGCGAAATCCGAACACGGCGCGTGCGCCGGCATAGTCGACCAGTTCCACCGTGCGCTGCTGCCCCGGTTCGAAGCGCACCGCCGTACCGGAGGCGATGTTGAGTCGCATGCCCCGCGCCGCGGCGCGGTCGAACGCCAACGCGCCGTTGGTCTCCGCAAAGTGGTAGTGCGAGCCCACCTGAATCGGCCGGTCACCGGCGTTGGCGACCACCAGAGTGGTCGTGCGCCGGCCGGTGTTGAGCGCGTGCGTGCCGCCCAGTGGCAGCAGTTCTCCGGGAATCATGGTTGCGGACCTCACACTATGGGTTGGTGAACGGTGACCAGTTTGCTGCCATCGGGGAACGTGGCTTCGACCTGGATATCGGGGATCATCTCGGCGACGCCATCCATGACGTCGGCGCGGGTCAGGACGGTGCGTCCGGTACCCATCAGTTCGGCCACGGTTCGGCCATCGCGGGCGCCCTCCATCACAGCTGCGCTGATCATCGCGACAGCCTCGGGATAGTTCAGTTTCAGACCGCGCGCCTTGCGTCGCTCGGCGAGCAGGGCAGCGGTGAACAGCAATAACTTGTCTTTTTCGCGGGGGGTCAGTTCCATGGTCGGTTCATTGTGCGTACATGCGTGCTGGCCGCGGGAATTTATTGTCACGCAATTCATGTGCCACCCGAAGCGGTGCTGTCGCGCAAGGCGGTGGTGCGCATGCATCGAGATGGTGCAGGGTCAGATCCCCTTGGCGGTGCGCGCTAACGCGCGAATGTTGTGGTCGTTGCATCGGCATGGGCCGGCGAGAGTATCGGCACGACTGCGCCTAACCAATAGCAACCGGACGCATGCCCTCTATCTAGTGGCAGCGCGACATGGCGTGCCGGCAGAGTGCCTGATTTTGCTGCGCTGCAATAACTGGCATGGCCCTTGCATTGCTGGGAGCAACCCAATCCCGGGCTATGTTCATCCAACGGAGAACCTCATGAATCGTCGGACACCGCTCAAACTTCTTTCCGCGTCCCTGGCCCTGGGCTTCGGACTTTCCGGCGCCGCAATGGCCCAATCGGGTGGCACCATCAAGGTCGGCATCCTGCACAGTCTGTCGGGCACGATGGCCATCTCGGAAACCGTGCTCAAGGACACGGTGCTGATGGCCATCGACGAGATCAATGCCAAGGGTGGCGTGATGGGCAAGAAGCTCGAGCCCGTCATCGTCGATCCGGCCTCCAACTGGCCGCTGTTTGCCGAGAAGACCAAGCAATTGCTGGGTCAGGACAAGGTCGCCGTGATCTTCGGCTGCTGGACCTCGGTGTCGCGCAAGTCGGTATTGCCGGTGCTCGAGGAGATGAACGGCCTATTGTTCTACCCCGTGCAATACGAGGGCGAGGAACTGTCCAAAAATGTGTTCTACACCGGTGCTGCACCCAACCAACAGGCGATCCCGGCGGTGGATTACCTGATGAGCAAGGACGGTGGCGGCGCCAAGCGCTGGGTTCTGCTGGGCACCGACTACGTGTACCCCCGCACGACCAACAAGATCCTGCGCGCCTACCTCAAGACCAAGGGCGTGAAAGATTCGGATATCGACGAGAAATACACGCCGTTCGGCCACAGCGACTACCAGACCATCGTCGCCGACATCAAGAAGTTCTCCGCCGGTGGCAAGACTGCGGTTGTCTCGACGATCAATGGCGACTCGAATGTGCCGTTTTACAAGGAGCTGGGCAACGCCGGTCTCAAAGCGAAAGACGTGCCGGTGGTGGCGTTCTCGGTCGGCGAGGAAGAGTTGCGCGGTGTCGACACCAAGCCGCTGGTTGGTCACCTCGCGGCCTGGAACTACTTCATGTCCATCAAGAGCCCGGCCAATGACGAGTTCACGAAGAAGTGGGCCGCGTATGCCAAGTCGAAGAACCTGCCTGGCGCCGACAAGCCGCTGACCAACGACCCGATGGAGGCTACCTACATCGGCATCAACATGTGGAAGCAGGCAGTCGAAAAGGCCAAGTCCACCGACACCGACAAAGTCATCGCCGCGATGGCCGGTCAGACTTTCACCGCACCGTCGGGCATCACGTCAAAGATGGACGAGAAGAACCACCACCTGCACAAGTCGGTATTCATCGGCGAGATCAAGGCCGATGGCCAGTTCAACGTGGTCTGGAAGACGCCGGGCCCGGTCAAGGCCAAGCCGTGGAGCCCGTTCATCGAGGGTAACGACAAGAAGCCGGACGAGCCGGCGAAGATGGAAGTGGCCAAAAAGTAAGTGGACACGGCAGTGGCGCGCAGCGATGCGGTGTGCCACTGCTACCCATTGAACCCACGTTGCCGCAAGCGTGCGGGCCAGACGCTGTGAACGTGAGACGCGCCTGCGCTCAACGAGCGTACGCACGCTCTCATGTGCGCTCGACCGCCCGCAGGTGGCAATCACGGACACACGGGCCACCGTCCTGCGCAACGGTGCACGGAAAGCACAACTGATGATGCACAGATTCGTGACCGGACGCTGGTTGCGGTGGCTGGGCCTGTCGCTGGCGCTGGCTTGTGGCACGGCTCAGGCACTGACGGCGGAGCAGGCGCGCGCGATGGCCGCAGGGGATACCGACGACCGGATCGCGGCGATCAACGAGTCGCTGGCGCAGGCCGATGCAGGCACGTCTGGGTTTCTGCAGGCGTTAGGCGAGGACGCGGTCAAGCTTGCCGGCGACCGTGTTTTCATCGTCCGCAATGGCAAGAGCGTCGATGCGGTCACTGGCGCCGAGGCGGCTCTTCCCGCAGATGCCGAAGACGCAATGGTCAATAACCGCCTGCGTGGCGAGATTGATATCGCACTGGCCTCGATCAAACTGCTTTCCAGGGATGACAAGGTGCGCGCCTCGGCGGTCGCTACCTTGCTCGCCGAGACCGACGAGAGCAAGTTGCCGCTGGTGCAAAAGGCTCTGGCTGCCGAGAAGAATTCCGACCTGCGCGAACAGCTCGCCATGGTGCAGGCTGCGATCCTGCTGGGCAGCCCGGATCTCGCCCGTCGGCTCGAGGCAGCCCGCATGATGGCCGACGGCCGCAACCGCAATACCAAGACCGTACTGCTCGAGCGGCTGCGGGTCGAAGAGGATGCGCAAGTCAAGGCAGCCTTGCAGGCCAGCCTGGTCACCGTCGAGGAGCGCCTGGCCTGGGGAAACCGACTCGGTGCGATGTTCAGCGGCGTGAGTCTGGGTTCCATCCTGCTGCTGGTCGCGCTCGGCCTGGCCATCACCTACGGGCTGATGGGCGTCATCAACATGGCCCATGGCGAACTGATGATGGTCGGCGCTTATGCAACCTATGTCGTGCAAGGCCTGTTCCAGAAGTATCTGCCGGGCGGCTTCGATTGGTACCTGGTGGCCGCGGTGCCAGCGGCCTTTCTGGTCGCGGCATTGGTCGGCGCCGCGCTGGAGCGGGGCGTCATCCGTTATCTGTACGGCCGTCCGCTGGAAACCTTGCTGGCGACCTGGGGCATCAGCCTGATACTGATGCAGCTGGCGCGCACCGTGTTCGGCGCCCAGAACGTCGCGGTCGAGAACCCGGTCTGGATGAGCGGTGGCGTGCAGGTCATGGGCAACCTGAGCCTGCCGTTCAACCGGCTGGTCATCATCGGCTTCGCATTGGCGGTGCTGCTGGGCGTGGCCTGGCTGATCGCGCGTACCCGGCTTGGCCTGTTCGTGCGTGGCGTCACGCAGAACCGTCCGATCGCATCGTGCATGGGCGTGAACACGGCGCGGGTCGATACCTATGCGTTTGCGCTGGGCTCGGGCATCGCAGGGCTGGCCGGTTGCGCGCTCAGTCAGATCGGCAACGTCGGTCCGGACCTGGGCCAGAGCTACATCGTCGATGCCTTCCTGGTTGTCGTGCTCGGCGGTGTGGGACAACTGGCGGGCACGGTCTATGCGGCGATGGGCCTGGGTCTGCTCAACAAGTTCCTCGAGGGCTGGACCGGCGCGGTGCTGGCCAAGATCGCGGTGCTGGTGTTCATCATCGTCTTCATCCAGAAGCGGCCGCAAGGTATCTTCGCGATGAAGGGCCGCAGCGCGCAGGCATGACGATGAAGACCGAAAACGGTGTTGCCGTGCCCGCCCCGACCGTGACTCGTCGCGCGGTGCAACTGCCGCAGCGCAGTGCACTGCTGAGCCGCGCGGGATGGAGTGTTTTCGTGATCGCCATGCTGCTGGTGTGTGTACTGGCGCCGCTGCTCAACCTGGTCGTGCCCGAGGGCAGTGCGCTGCACCTGAGCGACTACGCCGTGGCGCTGCTGGGCAAGATCATGTGTTACGCGATCCTGGCGCTGGCGATGGACCTGATCTGGGGCTACACCGGCATCCTGAGCCTGGGCCATGGACTTTTCTTCGCGCTCGGTGGATATGTCATGGGTATGTACCTGATGCGCCAGATCGGCCGCGAGGGCAACTACAAGAGCGACCTGCCGGACTTCATGGTGTTCCTGGACTGGAAGGAACTGCCCTGGCACTGGGCGCTGAGCGACAGCTTTGTGGCCACGCTGCTACTGGTGGTGCTGGTGCCGGGGCTGATTGCGTTCGTGTTCGGCTTCTTCGCATTCCGCTCGCGCATCAAGGGCGTGTATTTCTCGATCATCACGCAGGCGATGACTTTTGCTGCGATGCTGCTGTTCTTTCGCAACGAGACGGGTTTTGGCGGCAACAACGGCTTCACGGACTTCAAGCGTATCCTGGGCATCGCGATTGCGACGCCGGGCATGCGCATGTTCCTGTTCGTGCTGACCGGCTGCACCTTGCTGGGCTTCTTTTTGCTGGCGCGTGCGCTGGTGCGCGCCAAATTCGGCCGGGTGCTGCAGGCGATCCGCGACGGCGAGTCGCGGGCGATGTTCTGTGGTTATTCCCCGGTTGGCTACAAGCTGGCGATCTGGACCATCTCGGCGATGATGTGCGGCGTTGCCGGCGCCTTGTATGTGCCCCAGGTCGGCATCATCAACCCGGGCGAGATGAGCCCGGCCAATTCGATCGAGATCGCGATCTGGGCTGCGGTGGGCGGGCGCGCCAGCCTGGTCGGGCCAATCGTCGGGGCCTTCGTCGTCAACGGGGCCAAGAGCTGGCTGACGGTGGCTTATCCTGAGTTCTGGCTGTATTTCCTCGGTGCGTTGTTCATCGCCGTCACGCTGTTCCTGCCCAACGGCATCGTCGGGCTGGCCCGGCGCTGGAAGCGGGATGGCCCATGACACCCGACCTGCTGGATGAAGGCGCGCAGCGGCGCGAGCAGTGGCAGGCCGCGCTGGCCAGCGGCAGGACCGAATCGGGTGGACGTCAGGCCGGCTTCTCGCGTATCGCCATGCCCGATGGAGAGGTCGACGTCACCCATGGCCGTATCCTGTATCTCGAAGATGTCAGCGTGAGTTTCGACGGCTTCAAGGCGATCAACCAGTTGTCGCTCGACATCGCGCCGGGGGAATTGCGCTGCATCATCGGCCCCAACGGCGCCGGCAAGACGACGATGATGGATATCATCACCGGCAAGACCCGGCCTGACACCGGCACGGTTTTTTTCGGTAGTACGATCGATCTGCTGCGCTACAACGAACCGCAGATCGCGCAACTGGGAATCGGGCGCAAGTTCCAGAAGCCCACGGTATTCGAACAGTTGACGGTGTTCGAGAATCTGGAGCTGGCGCTCAAGATGGACAAGCGCGTTCAGGCATCCTTGCTGTTCCGGCTCGATTCGGCGCAGGCCGACCGCCTGGCCGAGCTGCTGCACACCATTCATCTGGCCGACGACGTGAGCCGGCTCGCCGGCAACCTGAGCCATGGCCAGAAGCAATGGCTGGAGATCGGCATGTTGCTGGTGCAGGAACCCAGGCTGCTGCTGCTCGACGAGCCGGTGGCTGGCATGACGGACGAAGAAACGGAACGCACCGCGGAGCTGTTCCTGTCGCTCAAGGGCAAACATTCGTTGATGGTGGTCGAACATGACATGAGCTTCATCCGCACGATCTCGGAGATCGTCACCGTGCTGTGCGATGGCGCGGTGCTGGCCCAGGGAACGCTGGACCAGGTGCAGGCCGATGACAGGGTGATCGAGGTGTATCTTGGCCGATGACAAGAACACGGCACGCGCTGCAACCCGGTCGCCCGCTGCCGCGCCGGTGGTGCTGGACGTGCGCGACGTAAACCAGTATTACGGTGGCTCCCATATCCTTCGTGGCGTCAGCCTGCAGGTCCGTCTGGGCAAGGTCACGGTGCTGCTTGGGCGCAACGGCGTGGGCAAGACCACCTTGCTGAAATCGCTGATGGGCCTGGTGCCGATCCGTGGCGGCAGCATCGCGTTCGATGGCCAGGCGATCCACGGCAAGACGCCGTTTGCCCGGGCACGTGCCGGTATCGGCTTCGTGCCCCAGGGGCGCGAGATTTTTGCCCGGCTGACGGTCGAGGAGAACTTGCGCATGGGGCTGGCGTACAAGAGTGCCTCGACCCCGATCGACCCGGAACTGTACGAACTGTTCCCGGTGCTCAAACAAATGCTGCAGCGGCGCGGTGGTGACCTCTCCGGCGGACAGCAGCAGCAGCTGGCGATTGCGCGTGCATTGGCCGCACGTCCCAAGCTGCTGATCCTGGACGAACCCACCGAAGGGATACAGCCGAGCATCATCAAGGACATTGGTCGCGTGATCCGGATGCTGGCGGACCGCGGCACCATGGCCATTCTGCTGGTCGAGCAGTATTACGACTTTGCGCAGCAGCTGGCCGACGACTACCTGGTGATGCAGCGTGGCCAGTTCATTGCGCGCGGCGCCGGCGTCGACATGCAGGCCGACGGGGTGCGCGAGCTGGTATCGATCTGAGAGCGGCTCGGCCGCGATTCAGGTTGCCCAGATGCGCGGGGGTTGGGCCGACAGTTGCCAGGCGTGTTCGCGCCATGTGCCCCGAACCCGGCGCAACAGATCCATCGCCGGCTCCACCAGCGGCGCCAGCACCCGAACCAGTACCACATGGTCGTTCGGGCTGGTGGCGCCGGCGTGGGCCTGCAGCGCATGGGCGTCGATCTCGGCGCGGGCGGCATCGAGCAACCGTTCGACCCCCTGGCGCTGCAACGGGACGCCACTGCAAAAAAATACGGTTGCCATGCAGGCATGGCCGGCCAGTCCCAGCCGACCCTGCAGCAAACGGGTATCGCCCGCGTCGATGCGGCCCCGCTCGAGCCAGGCGCCGGCCAGCTCGATGTGCTGTAGCAGGCTGCCGCGCAGGAACGGTTGCTGCGCGGCCGGCAGCCCCAGCGCGGTGACGTCCCAGCCGATCAGTTCGGCTCCGGGCTCGAGCGTCATCTGCAGCCGGTTCTCGGCCAGGCAGCCGTCATAGCAGATGGTTTCCTGCGGCAGCCACTCCATACGCGAGTCGGCGTCCATCCGGATGCGGGTGTGCTGCAGCGCCGATTCACCCTGCGAGCGGTAGAAGCGGGCGGCTCCGGGCGTGGTCACCAGGCCATGGCTGCCGGCGGCGGCCGTGATCGCGAGATTCAGCGTATCGCCGCCGACGATGCCGCCAGGCGGATGCACCAGCACGTTGTGGCAGATCGCATCACCCTCGGGGTACAGGCTTTGCAGGATGCGCAGCGGGCCTTGGTGGAGATGACGCGCCACGGTGCGCGACGCAGTGGCGCAGTAGTCGAGTGCGAGTTGCGCGTGCCAGGGCATGACCCGAGTGTAGAGGGGGCTGGCTGCGAAACCGGGCGCGAGCCGGCATGGATCGCGCGGGCAACGATCGGTACCGGGTTCATCGGCGGATGAATCGTGCGAAACTCTTTTTGCGCACCTCCCCCGGTGTGTTTCGCAACCGTGCCCGGCACCGTGGAGCTCAGCCTTGAACACATCTATCGCCCCGAGCCTCAAAGCCGGGTTTTCCCCCGGCCTGCGGGTACGCGCTTTCAACTGCCAGTGCGGCAGCCCGGTTTTTTTCCGCAACAGCGTTTGTCTGGCCTGCGGTACGGCGCTAGGTTATGCGCCGGACATGGCGCAGCTGGTGCCGCTGGCCCTGACCGACGAGCCCGATGTCTGGGTTCAGTGGCAGGGCAATGGCCCGCGTTACCAGCGCTGCGCCAACCTGCTTGCGCCAGCGGCCTGCAACTGGCTGGTACCGGTTCAGGAGGTCGGTCCGCAGCACGGGTTGTGCCGCGCCTGCCGGCTCAATCGCACGATACCGGACCTGAGCGACCCGCATTACCCGGACAACGGGCTGTTGTGGGGCCGTATCGAGATGGCCAAGCGCCGGCTGGTATCGGCGCTGCTGGTCATGGGGCTGCCGGTCGCCTCGCGCGAGACTGAAGACACGGAGCATGGGTTGATGTTCGACTTCATGCGTGCGCCCCAGGGCGGGCCACCGGTGATGACGGGCCATGACCATGGGCTCATCACGCTCAATGTCATCGAAGCCGACGATGTCCATCGTGAGCGCGCGCGCACCAACATGAATGAGCCTTACCGCACGCTGGTGGGCCACCTGCGCCACGAGGTCGGGCACTACTACTGGGATCGTCTGATCGCCGAGAGTCACTGGCTCGAACCCTTTCGCGCCCGGTTCGGCGACGAGACGCAGGATTACGCCGACAGCCTGAAGCAATATTACGGAAATGGGCCGCCACCGGACTGGCAGCTCGGTTTCGTCAGCGCCTACGCCACGGCGCACCCGTGGGAAGACTGGGCGGAGTGCTGGGCCCATTACATGCACATGAGCGACATGGTGGACACCGCCAGCAGTTATGGCTTGTCGCTGGACCAGGCGCGGCTGGAGTTCCATCCGTTCGGGTACGACGTGTTGTACCAGGCTGGTCACCCGGGCGCCGACAAGTACCTGGTATTCATCAACCACTGGGCTGAACTGACCATGCTGATGAACGGCATGGCGCGGGCCATGGGGCAACCGGACATCTATCCGTTCGTGCTGGCCCACCAGGTGGTGGCCAAACTGCATTTCATTCACCTGGTGGTCAGCGAGGAGCGGCACCGGCAAAATGGCGGCACACCATTGGCGCCGCAGTCGCAGGCTCTGTCGCAGAGCGGCGGCTGACGGCATCGCGGATCAGGGCGTCATCGGGCGCGTGACTTCCAGAACCGGCGCTGGCCCTGTTCTACTCGACCAGTCACGTCGTGCCGTCAGGCGCCAACGGCAAGGCGCGGGACGGATGCCGGGCCATGGCCCGGCGCGTCGGCGTCAGACATTCTCCGATCCGCGGTGCGCCCAGCCGGTGGTGTGTTTCTCGACGTAACTGAACAACTCGTACATCGCCATTGCCATCGCGCCGATCACGACCAGTCCGGCGAAGGCCAGCGCCATGCGTTGCTGCGATCCAGCGGTCTGCATCAGGTAGCCGATGCCGGAGTCTCCGGCCGTCATTTCGGCCAGCACGGTACCGACGAACGCCAGCGTGATGGCGACCTTGAGCGAGGCGAAGAAATACGGCAGGGAGCGCGGCAGGCCCACCTTCATCAACACGTCGCGCCGTTTGGCGCCGAGTACCCGCAACACGTCTTCGAGTTCGGGTTCCAGCGTGGCCAGGCCGGTCGCCATGTTGACCATGATCGGAAAGAACGAGATCAGGAAGGCTGTCAGGATGCCGGGGCCCAGGCCGATGCCGAACCACACCACCAGGATGGGCACCACGGCCGCCTTGGGCACCGCATTGAAAGCCACCAGCAGCGGAAACAGCGCGGCATAGGCGAGCCGGGTCGATCCGACCAGGAAGCCGAGCAACACGCCGACCACGATCGACAATGCAAAACCGACCATCGTGACCCAGAAGGTCTGCCATGCTGCCAGCGCGATCGGAGCGGTGAACTCAGCCAGCGCACGACCGATCTCCAGCGGACTGGGGAAGATGAACTCCGGAATCGCGAACACGGTGCAGGTCAGTTCCCAGATGGCGACGATCAGCACCAGCAAGATCAGGGGTGCCCAGCGTTCGGTTTGCTCGCGGCTCATGCATCGCCCCCACGGTCGTTCACCGTTGGTAAACCCCTGCTCCCCGAGGGAGCCGTCGCGCCTTGGGATGGCCCGGCAGCGCTCACGGTGCGGTCTCCTTGGTCTGCGCAGGCGCGGCTTGCGCGGGCTTGCGGATCGCCCCGATATGGCTGCGCAATTCATGCACGATGTCGCTGAAGGCGCTGGTGTAGGTAATCTCCAGGTCGCGGTCCTGCGGCAGGTCGATCTCCTTGCGTACGACGAATCGTCCCGGGCTCTTGGTCATCACGTACACGGTATCGGCGAGGAACACCGACTCGCGCAAGTCGTGCGTGACCAGGACCACGTTGAAGCGTTTCTCCAGCCACAGTTCGCGCAGAATGGTCCACAACTCCTCGCGGGTGAAGGCGTCGAGCGCACCAAAAGGTTCGTCCAGCAGCAACATGCGCGGTTCGTGGATCAGCGCGCGGCAAATACTCACACGCTGCTGCATGCCACCGGACAGCTGCCACGGAAACTGGTCGGCGTAGCCGTCCAGCCCGACGCGCGCCAGCAGCTTGCGCGCGCGATCGGCATTTTGCGCACGGTCCCGCTTGAAGTTGCTGCGGTAGGGTTCGACGATCTCCAGTGGCAGCAGCACGTTGTCCAGCGTGGTGCGCCAGGGCAGCAACGAGGGCGCCTGGAATGCCATGCCGGAGATCTTCAACGGGCCGGTGACCGGTTGGCCGTCGATCAGGATCCGGCCGCGCGAGGGCATGCGCAGTCCGGTGGTGAGCTTCATGAAGGTCGACTTGCCGCAACCCGAGGGCCCGACGATGGCAATGAACTCGCCCTCGCGTACCCGCAGGTTGATGGCCTCCACCGCGAACTGCTGTTTCTCCAGCAGCTCCTGGTTGTAGGCCAGCCAGACGTCCTGGAAATCGACAAAGGACGCCGGGCCCGTGCCCTGCGGCTGCATGCTCACTTGCGCGCCGGCAGGATGTTCAGTTCGGCCGCGCTGGGCAGGAACGAACCGTCCCAGATCGCATCGGCATTGACACGGGTCTTGGTGTTGAAGGCGTCGGATACCTGGCTGGCCATCAGCGACAGGCGCGGGCCCTTGGTCTGACCAAAACCTTCGGCCCGTGCATCCGGGCTGTTCACGACGGTGTCGATGGCCAGGCGCAGGCGACGCTGCTCGAGCGCCACGTTGATGATGCCGTCACGTTCCTTGACGTAGTCGATGGCCGCGTCGGGCTTGGCGATGACCTCGCGTGCGCCCTTGGTGAAGGCCAGCAGGAAGGCCTTGACCGCGGCAGGATTTTCCTTGAGCAGCTTGGGCGAGGCGATGATCGCATTGCCATACAGTTTCACGCCGTTGTCGGCATACGGCAGCACCACCACGTCTTCAGCCTTCACGCCACGCGCCTCCAGGTTCAAGAGCGAGGTGAATGTGAAGCCGGTGATGGCATCGACGTCGCCACGCACCAGCATGGTCTCGCGCAGCGGCGGGTCCATGGCGGTCCACTGCACGCTGGCAACGCCGTTGGCCTTCTGAAAGATCGGGAAGGCGCGGCGGCCCGCGTCGAACACGGGCGCGCCGAGTTTCTTGCCATTGAGGTCGGCCGGCGTCTTGATGCCGGATTTCTTCAGTGCCATCACCGAGGCCGGCGTGTTGTTGTACACCATCATCACCGCGACCGGCTTGTTCGGTGCGTCGGGGTTGTTGGCGTGGAACTCCATCAGCGCCGCCAGGTCGGCGAAACCCATGTCGTAGGTACCGGCGGCGACGCGCGTCACCGCGCCGCCCGATCCGTTGCCGGCATCGATCGAGACGTCCAGCTTGGCGTCCTTGAAATAACCCTTGGCCACAGGGGCCAGGAACAGCGCCGACGGACCTTCGAAGCGCCAGTCCAGGATGAACTTGATCGGGGTTTGCGCATGGGCCAGGCTGCTGGCGGCGGCCAGCACCAACGCCGGTGCGAGGCGGTAGAAGATGTTTGTGATCATGGTGATACTCGTTGATGGGTCTGAAAAAGCCCCGGGGGCAGGCAGCGTAGGTTTAGCAAGAACGGTGCCAGCACGAGCGCAGTGCGCCAGTCCGGACAACTCATTATGGCGGTGTCCGGGCGGGCGACAGGCAGGGATTGCCCTGCCACGCCACCGCAAGTGGAAGCATCGAGCGGCGCGGAGCCGCCGTGCCTACAGGGTTTCGGGCGACTGCACCGCGGTGACGATGGTCTGCTGCTGGCCGTCGCGTTCGCGGGTACGCAGCCACCAGACCATGCCCTTGCGCACCGGGCACGACGGATGGTGCAGCGGCAGCAGGTGGGCGATGGTTTCACCCAGTGTGGGCTGGTGGCCGATCACGAGTACCGCGTTCTTGGAATGCGGCCACTGCGCCACCTCGAGCAATTGCTCGACAGTGGCATCGATGCCCAGCTCCGGTCGCACCTTGTACTTGCGTCCCAGTGCCAAGGCGGTCTGCTCGCAGCGCCGCGCCGGGCTGCTCAGGATGCGCGCGGCCTCCGGCAGTTGCCGGTCCAGCCAGCCCGCGACCCGGGCCGCCTGCTTGACCCCGCGTGGCGTCAACACCCGATCCAGGTCGTTGATGGTGTCGTCACCGTCTTCTGCGTCGGCATGGCGCCACAGGATCAGGTCCATTCGATCTCCTTGTGCGTGGGCGCCCCGTAACGGGTCATCAGCGCGTTTTGCATGCCCGGGCTCTGACCTTGCCGGTTGAGCTGGGCACGTTGGTAGTGGCCGTCGGCCGAGAGTAGCCAGGCATCGCGGTGATCATGCAGGCTGGCCACCAGGCACTCGTCGACGATGCGCTGGCGCAGCACCGGGTCCTCGATGGGCCAGGCCAGCTCGATGCGTCGCAGCATGTTGCGGTTCATCCAGTCGGCGCTGGACAGGAACAGTTGTTCCTGTCCGCCACTGCGGAAATAATACACCCGCGAATGTTCCAGAAAGCGGCCGATGATGGACCTGACATGGATGTTATCGGTCAGGCCCGGCAACTCGGGTGGCAGCATGCAGGCACCGCGCACGATCAGGTCGATCCGCGCGCCGCGCTGCCCGGCCCGCGCCAGTGCCATCGTCAGCGCCTCGTCGGTCAGCGCATTCATCTTGAGCACGATGCGGGCATCCTCGCCCCGCTCGGCCGCTGCACCGACCTGGTCGATGCGCTCGATGAACCGGCGCTGCAGGTGAAATGGCGCCATCCATACCTTTTTCATCCGCGGCAGCCGGCTGTGGCTGGCCAGGTGCAGGAACACATTCTCGATGTCGCTGGTCAGTGCCGGGTCGGCGCTCAGGTGGCCGATGTCGGTATACAGCCGGGCGGTGCGCACGTTGTAGTTGCCGGTGGACAGATGCACGTAACGCACCAGCCGCCCGGTCTCCCGGCGGGTGATGAGCAGCATCTTGGCGTGGGTCTTGAGCCCCACCACGCCATACACGACCTGCGCACCGATGGCCTCCAGCCGCTCGGCCCAGTTGATGTTGGTTTCTTCATCAAAACGTGCCTTGAGTTCGACCACCGCGGTGACTTCCTTTCCGCGGCGCACGGCCTCGCACAGCAGGTCCATCAGCAGCGGGTCGGTTCCGGTGCGGTAGATGGTCTGCTTGATCGCCAGCACGTCCGGGTCGTGCACCGCCTCGCGCAGGAACGCGGTAACCAGCGAGAAACTTTCGTACGGATGGTGCAACACAATGTCGCCCTTGCGCAGCCGCTCGAACAGCGACTCGTTGCGTTGCTGTTGTTGCGGATTGGCCGGGCTGTACGGCGCGAACAGCAGTTGCGGCGCATCGACCAGATCGATCAATTGCTGCAGCCGTACCAGGTTGACCGGCCCATGCACCCGGTACAGAGACTGCAGTGGCAGGCTGAACTGGTGAAGCAGAAATGCGGCCAGGTAGTCCGAACAGCCTGCAGCCACTTCCAGCCGCACAGCCTGGCCATAGTGGCGTTGCTGCAGTCCCAGGCGCATGGCGGTGCGCAGGTTGCGCACATCGTCCTCGTCCACGGCCAGGTCGGAATGCCGGGTCACCCTGAACTGGGAGAACTGGCCGACCTGGCGGCCGGGGAACAGGCTGTGCAGGTGCGCCCGGATGACACTGGACAAGGACACCAGGGCCGCTTTGCCGCCGGACACCTTGGCCGGCATGCGGATCAGCCGGGGCAATACCCGGGGCACCTTGACAATCGCAATCTCGTTCTCGTGGCCGAAGGCGTCCTTGCCGCCCAGACGCACGATGAAGTTCAGGGTCTTGTTGGCCACCTGCGGAAACGGATGTGCCGGATCGAGGCCCACCGGAATCAGCAGCGGTCGGACCTCCCGCTCGAAATAGGCGTGGACCCACCTGGTCTGGACCGGTATCCGGTCGTTGAAACCGATGATCTCGATGCCATCGCGCGCCAATGCGGGCATGAAGGCGTCGTTGTACAGGCTGTATTGCCGATCGACCAAGGTGTGCGCCGCCTGCGCCAGCCCCTCGAACGACTGCATGCTGGCCAGGCCCTTGCTGATGCCGTTCTGGTAGGCCTGCAGGTGGGCCGCCATACGCACCTCAAAGAATTCGTCGAGATTGGACGAGACAATGCACAGGTAGCGCAGCCGCTCGAGCAGTGGTACGTCGGGTCGGTGCGCCCAGTCCAGCACCCGCTCGTTGAACGCCAGGATGCTGTGATCACGGTCGAGGAACGGAATGCGGTGCGATCGCTCGGAAGCATTCTTTTTCAGGTCAGTCATGGCGTGCGCACGGGAAATGGGCGAGTATTTATCCCAATGATGACATTTCCGTGACAGCTGGACCGTTCCGGGCTGCGCTAGCAACCGGAACCAGGCCCGGGTTCACCCGACAGTTCGCGCTTTGTGGTCGCGACACCGTTGACCTGCGGCTCCCCGGCCTCGGTTACCCGTGCGATCTTCAAGCGGGCACCCGGGCGGCGGCTGGTTCGCCGTGGGTCATGGGGTTGGTCTGCCAGTGGCGCAATTCCAGCCGGCCGTCGGGATGTTCGAGCAGAGCGCTGCGGCTCTCCACCCAGTCGCCGTCGTTGCAATACAGCGTTCCGTCGATCATGCGCATCTCGGCGCGGTGGATGTGCCCGCAGACGACGCCGTCGTGGCCGCGCCTGCGCGCTTCGCCGGCAACGGCCGCCTCGAAGTCGCTGACATAGTTGACTGCCTTTTTGACCTTGTGTTTCAGGTAGGCCGACAAGGACCAGTACGGACGCCCGAAACGGCCGCGCAGGCGGTTCAGCTGCCGATTGAGCTGCAGTGTGATCCCATACAGATTGTCGCCAAGTACCGCCAGCCAGCGCGCGCACTGAACCACGGCGTCGAACCTGTCGCCGTGCACCACCCACAGCCGCTGGCCGGCTGCGGTCACATGCACCGCCTCCTCCTGTACCTCGATGCCGCCGAAATGCAGGCCGACAAACTCGCGCGCGAACTGGTCGTGGTTGCCGGGAATGAACACCACGCGGCATCCCTTGCGCGCCTTGCGCATGATCTTCTGCACCACGTCGTTGTGCGACTGCGGCCAGTACCATCGGCGGCGCAATTGCCAGCCGTCCACGATGTCGCCGACCAGATACAGATACTCGCTGGGGTGTTCCTTCAGGAATTCGAGCAAGGCCTCGGCCTGGCAGCCGGGCGTGCCCAGGTGCAGGTCGGAGATGAACACCGCGCGGTAGGGTGCACGGCGCACGGTGGCGGTGGTGAAACGCGACCCTGCAGCCATGCCGGCATAGCCGCCGCCCAGTGCATCGAAGGCCATGGCCGTCATGCGCCCAGAAAGTGGTTGCGGTACCGCGCGGGAAGCTCATGGATGCGCAGCATCATGGGCAGGTCAGCGGTGTTGAAGTCCGGATCCCAGGCCGGTGGACCCAGCACCTTGGCGCCCAGGCGCAGGTAGGCGCGAATCAGCGCCGGCGGCTGCACGTCGAGGTCGCCATCGAGATTTTCCACCGGCAGCGGCAGGCGTGGGCGTACCTGCCAGGCAATGGACGCCAGGTGCTGCTGGCGCAGTTGCTTCCAGATGCTGGCGGCAGCGTGTCCACCGCCGACGATACCGGCTCCCGCGTTGTGCTGCATCGGGATGCTGGCGCAGCCGATCATCGTGTGCAGGCCGTTGTCGACCATGAACGCGGCCAGGGCACCCCACAGCGCCATGATGACTTTGCCCTGGCGGTGGTCGCGGTGCACGCAGCTGCGTCCGATTTCCACCATGCCGTCACGCAAGCTGCGCAGCCGGGTCAGGTCGAACTCGGTGTCGCTGTAGGTACTGCCGATGCGCAGGGCCTGGGCTGGCGTCAGCAGCCGGTAGGTACCCAGCACCTGGCGGGTGTAGGCGTCGCGCACCAGCAGGTGTTCGCAGAAGTCGTCGAAGATGTCGATGTCGTGGCCAGGCACGCGGGTGCCGAGCCGTGCGCCCATCTCGCCGGCAAACACGTCGTGGCGCAGGCGCTGCGCCTCGCGCACCTCGTCCTGATGGCAAGCCCAGCTGACCTGGATGGTTTCGCCGTCGCCCGTTGGCTTGGGCGATTGGCTTGACAGGAAGGCCTGCAGAGCGGTTGCGGATACGTCCGCCCGAGGGACTGGAGAGCCGGACGTGTTCATGCGATGGGCGCTGTTCGTGTCACCGCGCCACGCAGCCCGGTCGTTGGTGTTGTGGTTGCTTGCATGTTGTGCAGTGTGGCCGGCGCCGGTGACGCCGGCATGGCAGTGGCATGACGGTTTGTTGACAATAGTGGCCGCTGCGGCCTGGTACTGTGCTGGGCACACTCGGGGGTCTCGCCATGCGCCCAGCCATCCTTCTCGTATCCACTGCGCTTGTGCTGGCGGTCGTCCTGGTGCTGATCGCCGGCGAGACACTCAGCCGCCCGGCCCACCGCGTCGTGGGGCAGCCGCCTGCCGAACTTGGTGTGGTGCCCATCCGTTTACCGGTCACGCGCTCGGATTCGGTGTCGGGATGGTTTGCGCGTGGAACGGGCCGTGGCGCCGTGTTGTTGCTCCATGGCGTGCGTTCAGACCGCACGCAGATGCTGGGCCGGGCGCTTTTTCTGCGGGAAGCCGGCTACTCGGTGCTGTTGATCGACCTTCCCGCCCACGGCGAGAGTACCGGCGACCGCATCGGCTTCGGCTGGCGCGAAGCGGCCGGCGTGACGGCTGCGCTGCGCTTTCTGCGAGCCGAGATGCCCGGCGAACGGATCGGCGCCATCGGAGTTTCGCTGGGAGCCGCCGCGCTGGTGTTTGCCAGGCCGTCACCTGCTTTGGACGCGGTTGTGCTGGAGTCCCTGTATCCGACCATCACCGAGGCAGTGTCGAACCGGCTCGAACAGCGTCTGGGTTCGGTCGGCCCCATTCTTGCGCCGCTGCTGCTGTGGCAGTTGCCACTGCGGCTGGGCGTGTCCGCCGACGATCTGCGCCCGGTGGCAGTCGTGCCGGAGCTGGCGTCAGCGCTGCTGGTTGCCGCTGGCACCCATGACCGACACACCACCTGGCCCGAAACCGAGCGCATCTTCATGGCAGGGCGAGAGCCCAAGGCGTTGTGGGCGGTGCAGGACGCCACGCATGTCGACCTGCATGCCTACGACGCGGCCGCCTACCGGGCGCGTATCCTGGTGTTCTTCGCTCGGCATCTACGTCAACCCGGCTGAGACGTGTCGACACGGCGTGCCGGTTGGTCGGGTGCCTGGCCGTTACCGACCCCGTATCCGCGGATCCAGCGCATCGCGCAGCCCGTCGCCGATGTAGTTGACCGACAGCACGGTCAGCGAGATCGCGATGCCCGGCAACATGACCCGGTTCGGGTACAACTGCAATTGATCGACCGCATCGAACAGCAGCCGGCCCCAGGTCGGAAAGTCGGGCGGGAAACCCAGGCCGAGGAACGACAACGCGCTCTCGACGATGATCGCGCCGGCGATACCCAGCGCTGCCGCGACCATGATCGGGCTCAGCGTGTTGGGCAGGATATGGCGCAGGATCATGCGCACGGGTGGCGCGCCGATGGAGCGCGCCGCCAGCACGAACTCGCGCTCCTTGAGCGCCAGCACCTCGCCCCGCACGATGCGCGCAGTCTGCATCCATGAGGTCGCGCCGATCGAGATCACCATGAGCAGGAAGATACCGGCCTCGGGTCCCAGGTTGGCCGACAGCGGCTCGCGGAACAACATCACCATCACCAGCAGCAGTGGCAAAAGCGGCAGGGCGAGAAACAGATCGGTCAGACGCATCAGGATGCCATCCATCCGACGGAAGAAGCCGGCCGTCACCCCGATCAGCGTGCCCAGCAGAACTGCAATGGACATCGCGGTCAAGCCGACCGCGATCGACACCCGGCCGCCCGCCATCATGCGGGCAAACAGGTCGCGTCCGAGTTCGTCGGTGCCAAATGGAAATTGCAGGCTGGGCGCCTGGTTTCGCATGCGCAGGTTGGCGTAGCCGGGATCGGTGCTCCAGAGATAGGGCCCGACCAGCACGAACAACAGGATCGAGATGAAGACGGCGGCGCCAAGCAGCGCACCCTTGTGGGTCTTGAACTGGTCCCAGACGTCCAGCCACTGGCTGCGTGGCGGGCGATCGGCCTGTTCGACCGCCATCGAAGGCGATGCGGCGCCTTCAGTCATAGCGAATCCGGGGGTCGAGGATGCCGTACAACACGTCGGCAATCAGGTTGAAGGCGACGATGAGCACCGCGAAGATGAAGGTCAGCGTCTGCACCATCGGCAGGTCGTTGACCTGGATCGCGTTGATCAGCAGCTGGCCCAGTCCGTTGACCTTGAAAACCTGCTCGGTGATGATGGCGCCGGCGAAGATGGACGGTACACCCAGCGCGATCACGGTGACCACGGGGATCATCGAGTTGCGCAGCACATGGATCAGCACCACGGTTTTCTCGCGCATGCCCTTGGCGCGGGCGGTGCGCACATAGTCCTGCCCCAGGTTGTCGAGCATCGAGGCGCGCATGTAGCGGCTGACCTGCGCGGCGTTGAACAGCGCCAGCACGGCCACCGGCATGACCATCTGCTTGACCTGCTCGACGAACGTGGGCCAGGAGTTGACCACGAGTGTGGTGTCATAGATGGACGGAAACCAGTTCAGATGCACCGAGAAAACCACGATCAGCAACACGCCGGTGAAAAAGGTCGGCACCGAGAAACCGATCATCGAGACGAAGGTGCCGATCTGGTCGAACCAGCTGTATTGCTTGTAGGCCGACAACACGCCGATGGGCACCGCCAGTGACACGCCGACGAGATAGCCCATACCCACCACCCACAACGTCTGGGGCATGCGTTGGACGATCAGTTCCGTCACCGGGCTGCGGGTCTGCCAGGAGATCACGCGTTGCATGTCGGCACCGTATGCGGTACCGAAATAGTGGTCGATCAGGTGCAGTGGCTCGACCCAGAAGAACTGCTTGAGCCACAGCAGGTAGCGCACATACCCCGGTTGGTCCAGCCCCAGCGCCTCGCGCATCTTGGCCTTGACCTCGGGCGGAACCGTCAGCGGAACGTCCGACATTGGATCACCCGGCGCCAGCTCCAGCAGCATGAAAATGACCAGGCTGATGATCAGTACCGTGGGTATTGCGGTCAGCAGTCGACGAAGCGTATAGGTGAACATGCGCGGCGGCTTCGGAAGTGGGGCGCAGTCGCGCTGCGATCAGGCCCGGAGCAACGGGGTGGTGCGGCCACGTGATGGCGGCTGCCGACCCGGCAGCAGCGCCATCACGGCCGCAACCGTCTTCTTACTTGACGCGGAACCAGTCAGCCACGTTCCACAACTCGCTGTCCCAGGTGTTGAGCTTCACGCCACCCAGGGAGTTCGCATGCGCCGAGACACGGCCGCGATCGACCAGCGGCACGACGACATAACTTTCCTTGGTCAACATGTCGTTGAGTTTCTTGGCGATGACGGCGCGTTTTTCGATACCGGCGGTGGCACCGAGTTCCTTGACCATCTTGTCGTACTCCGGGTTGCAGTAGCGGTTCATGTTGGTGCCCTGCCACTGGGTTTCCGGACGCGGAATCTTGTCGCAGACGTGTTCAGCCAGGTAACTTTCCGGATCGGTGCCGTCGAAGTTGTTGGCGTACATCTCGACATCGGCGAAGAACTTCTGGAACGTGTCGGGCGAGCCGGCATCACCACCGAAGAACACCGATGCGGCGATGTTGCGCAACTCGACCTTCACGCCCAGTTCGGTCCACCACTGCTTGATCAGTGTCTGGAAGTTCTGCCGCACCGCGTTGGTGGAGGACTGATACAGCATTTCCAACTTCATGCCATCCTTGGCGCGTACCCCGTCCGATCCCATTCTCCAGCCCGCCTGGTCCAGCAACGCCTTGGCGCCAGCCATATCCTGCTTGATGCAGTCGGTGTTGCTTGACGCGAACGCGATGGGTGCCGGTACCAGGTTGCAGGTCGGTCGACCGGCCGGCCCGTAACCGATCTCGACCAGCAACTCGCGGTCGATGGCCAGCGACCAGGCCTTGCGAACGCGCATGTCGGTCAGAAACGGATGCGGGTGCTTGGTCGTGGACCGTGCATCGCCATGTCTGGGCGACGGGTCGGTCAGGTTCATCTCGATACGCTCGACCAGCGTGCCGAATGCGGACACCGTCTTGCCTTTGCCGCCCTTGACCATCTTGGCCAGAACGTCCGGCGCCAGTTGCAGGTTCCAGGCGTAGTCGAATTCGCCGGTCTCCATCACGGCGCGTCCGGCTGCTGCTGCATCACCGCCGCCCTTGAGCGTCAACGTGGCGAAGGCGGGTTTGGCCGGATCGCGGAAGTTCGGGTTGGCCACCATCTGGACCACGTCATTGGGGCGGAAGTCCTTGACCATGAATGGTCCGCTGCCGACGGGGTTGAAGTTCTGCTTGGTGCAGCTCGGCGCCTTGTCGCCCAGACAGTCCTGAAACTGCGCCTTTTGCAAAATGGGGGTGCCGGCACCACCGAACACGGAGTACGGATAGGGTGCAGCCGTCTTGAACGTGATGCGGATGGTGACGGGATCGACCGCCGTCACCTTGTCTACCGGGGCGAAGATGTTGGTCTTGGCGCAACCCTTGATACCCGTGCAGTAATCGTAGGTGAATACCACGTCCTGGGCTGTCAAGGGGGAGCCGTCGGACCATTTCAAACCGGGCTTGAGCTTGTAGGTAATGGTCTTGAAGTCGGCGGAAAAACCGCCGTTGGCGACGGTCGGCACCTCGGCGGCGAGGTACGGCACCATCTCGCCCTTTTCGTTGAAACGGATCAACGGCTCGAGCACCAGCGAGGCGGCTTCGATGTCCTTGGTACCGGTTGACAGGTAAGGATTGAGAATGGACGGCGCCTGCCAGTAAATGACGTTGACGTTGCCGCTGGAGCCGCGCTGGGCCAGCGCGCTGTGGGATAACGCGAGCAGCGTCCCCATTGCGATGAGGGTGTATCGGTTTTTCACGGGTGACTCCTTTTCCTGGGGGTGGTGGGTTGCGAAACGGGGTTCATGGCGCCGCCGTGGAGCCGGCGGTCGAATCGTTGTTCCGGGAATACAGATGGCAGGCGACCTGGCGGCCTGGCGCGACCTCGGCCAGCACCGGTGCGTGCACACGGCACTGCGCCATGACCTGCGGGCAACGGGTGCAAAATGCGCAGCCCGCGGGCGGATTGGCTGGCGAGGGCACGTCGCCGGTGAGCACGATGCGCTGGCGCACCGCCTCGGTCAGCGGATCGGGCTCCGGAACCGCCGACAGCAAGGCCTGCGAATACGGGTGCTTGGGATCTTCGTACAGCGCATCGCGTTCTGCCAGCTCGACGATGCGCCCCAGATACATCACCGCCACCCGGTTGGCGATATGGCGCACCATCGACAGGTCGTGGCTGATGAAAAGATATGTCAGGCCATGGCTTTGCTGCAGGTTCTCCAGCAGGTTGACGACCTGGGCCTGGATCGACACGTCGAGTGCGGCAATGGGTTCGTCGCAGACGATGAACTTCGGATTGAGCGCCAGCGCCCGTGCAATGCCGATGCGCTGGCGCTGGCCACCCGAGAACTCGTGCGGATAACGGTTGGCGAAGTTGCGGTTCAGGCCCACCTGGTCGAGCAGTTCGTAGATGCGCTCGCGTTGTTCCGCCTTGCCCAAACGGGTGTGCTCGAGCAGCGGTTCTCCGATGATGGAGGCCACCGTCATGCGCGGATTCAGGCTGGCCTGCGGGTCCTGGAACACCATCTGCATCGTGGGTCGCAACTGGCGCAAGGCCTCGCGCCCGAGGGACGTGATGTCGTGGCCGTCGATGGTGATGCTGCCTTCGGTCGGTTCGTACAGCCGCAGCACCGCGCGGGCACAGGTCGATTTGCCGCAGCCCGATTCTCCGACCAGGCCCAGGGTCTCGCCGGCAGGAATGTCGAAGCTCACCCCGTCGACCGCTTTCACATTGCCGGTGTGCCGGCGCAGCAGACCGGTGTAAATCGGGAAATACATTTTGAGCCCGCGCACCTGGACCAGCGGCGGCGGGGCGGCGTTACCCGTGCCAGCAGCGCGCCGCGCCGTGTTGGAGGTGTCAGGCATGGCGCGCGCCCCCGGTCCTGGCGTCCCAGAAGCAGGCGACATCGTGGCCTTCGCCGACCGTGACCCGCTGCGGATTTTCCCGCGCGCAGCGGTCCATCGCCTTTGCGCAACGGGGCCGGAACGCACAGGCGGCGGGCGCGGCCTTGAGAATGGGCGGTTGGCCTTCAATCACCTCGAGTTTGGCGGCACGTGCGCCCTTGAGATGCGGCACGGTCTTGAGCAGGGCCCGGGTATAGGGATGTTCGGGTCGCGCAAACAGCTCCTTGACCGGTGCCATCTCGACGATCTGCCCGCCGTACATCACCATTGCGCGGTCGGCGATGCCGGCGATGACGCCCAGGTCATGGGTGATCCAGATGATGGCCATACCCAGGCGCTCACGCAATTCCCGTACCAGCTCAAGGATCTGCGCCTGTATCGTGACGTCGAGCGCGGTGGTTGGTTCGTCGGCGATCAGCACCTTGGGGTCGCAGGCCAGCGCGATGGCGATCATCACGCGCTGGCGCATGCCGCCCGAAAACTGGTGTGGATAGTCCTGCAGCCGTCGTTCGGCATCGGGTATACCCACCAGATCCAGCAGTTCGCGAGCCCGCTTGCGTGCGGCGCCGCCGCTCAGGCCCATGTGTTCGCGCAAGGGCTCCATGATCTGGAAGCCCACCGTGAACACCGGATTGAGCGAGGTCATCGGGTCCTGGAAGATGAAGCCGATACGTCCGCCACGGATGGCGCGCAACTGTTCGGGCGTGCAGCGCAGCAAGTCCAGGCCGTCGAACAGGACCGACTCACCGCTGACAATGGCCGGCGGGCTGGGCAACAGGCCCAGCAGCGACATCATCGTGACCGACTTGCCGGAGCCGCTTTCGCCAACGACACCGAGCAGTTCTCCGGGCTTGAGATCGAAACTCACGGTGTTGACGGCGTGCACGTCGCCGGTGCGGGTCTTGAACCGCGTGCTCAAACGCGTCACTTGCAGCACGGATCTTGGGCTTTGGGACGGCTCGGGCAATTGCGATCCTCAGGTGGAAAGGGGCAGTAAGACACTGAAGCGCGGCAGATCCTGCAAAAAACTTCCCGCTGCCATTGTGGGCGGTCGCTAGCGCGCATTATGGGTGGGTTCGCCACCCGTTTCACCTAGGGTATACGCTCTAGCGGAGCAGTCCTTTGCCAGGCTGACCCCTCTGCGCAGACCTCGGCAGAATCAGACCCCTGTGCCATTGCAGCCAGTGGATTCTCGCGTTCACGACCGCCGGTGTGACGATGGTCGCCCAGCCAGAATCCGTGCTACCGGTGGGCGTGCGTTGCATCGATCATGATGCTGGTGGGCTGGGGCACGCTGGCCGTTCCGACCGGCATCGTCAGCGCTGAATTCACCGCGATGCGGGTGCAGCATGAGCCGACCACCCGCACCTGCCATGAGTGCCTGAGCGAGGGTCACGCGCCCGGCGCCCGTTTCTGCAGGGACTGCGGCGCAGCGTTGCCGCCCTATCGCCGAGACACGCCGGGGTCTGCCGGCGGCTAGCCTTTTTTTTCAGCGGGATTCGGGCGCAGGCGCTGAAACAGTTGCATCGCGCCCACAACGATGAGCCCGGCCGCCAGTCCTGCTACCGCATTGCCCAGGTTCGATACCACCACGCCCATCCATCCCAGTGGCGCAGTGAAGGTCTCCAGCGCATGGCCCACGACCGGCACACCATGCACCAGGATACCGCCACCGACCAGGAACATGGCCGCAGTTCCCACTACGGACAATGTCTTCATCAACCAGGGCGCCATCGCGACGATGGCGCGACCGAGCGCCTGCTTCCAGCGCGCGGCCTGGGCGTTCAGGTACAAACCGGCGTCGTCGAGTTTGACGATACCGGCGACCAGACCATAGACACCAACCGTCATCAGCAGCGAGATACCCACCAGCACCGCCACCTGCTGGCCAAAGCCCGCGGCAGCGACCGTGCCCAGCGTGATCACGATGATCTCGGCCGACAGGATGAAGTCGGTGCGGATAGCGCCCTTGATCTTGTCCTGTTCGAACGCGACCAGGTCCAGTTGCGGATCGGCCACCGCGCGCACCAGCTCCTCGCGGCGCTGCGGATCGGTTGCGGAGCGATGCACGAGCAGGTGCAGTACCTTTTCGGCGCCTTCGTAACACAGGAACAGACCGCCGAGCATCAGCAGCGGCGTGATGGCCCACGGCGCAATGGCGCTGATCGCCAGCGCCGCCGGAACCAGAATCGCCTTGTTGCGCAGCGAACCCTTGGCCACGGCCCAGACCACCGGTAATTCGCGATCGGCGCGTACCCCGGTCACCTGTTGCGCATTGAGGGCCAGATCGTCGCCGAGCACGCCAGCGGTCTTCCTGGCCGCCAGCTGGGTCATCGCGGCGACGTCGTCGGCCGCCGAAATGCCCTGGCGCGCGGCGACCTTGGTCATCACGGCGATGTCGTCCAGAATGGTGGCGATATCGTCGATCAGTGCGAGCAGGCTGGAGGCGGCCATGAAGAGTTCCTGTCGCCGATCAGCGGCGCGTCTTGGCGATCGCCAGTTCGAACAAACTGGGGTGGGCCATGCGATCGTACGGTGGTTTGGGCCCATGCCCGTCGGGTTCAGTGAGCAGCGCGCGCCTGCCCTTGATGTCGCAGTGGTACGGCGGGCCGTCGATGCAGCCTCATGCTGGCTCGTGCGCCGAATTGGCCACCGCCAGCGCCGTCATGTTGACGACCCGGCGCACCGTGGCCGATGGCGTGATCACATGGGCCGACGCCGCCGCGCCGAGCAGGATGGGCCCGACCGTGACGCCATGTCCGCCAGTGATCTTGAGCACGTTGAACAGGATGTTGGCTGCATCCAGGTTGGGGCAGATCAGGATATTGGCCTCGCCGTCGAGCTTGCTGTCCATCAATGCGTTGCGCCGGATCGGCTCCGACAGTGCCGAGTCGCCGTGCAGTTCGCCGTCGCATTCGATGTCGGGCGCCATGCGCGAGAAGATCTCGTGCGCCTGCCGCATCTTGATGGCCGACTTGCGCTGAGACGTACCGTAGTTGGAGTGGGACAGGAATGCCACCTTGGGCGGCAGTCCGAAGCGGCGCACCTCTTCGGCTGCCATCAGCGCGATATTGGCCAACTGCTCGGCATCCGGATCCTCGTTCACGTGGGTGTCGGCGATGAACAAGGTGCGCTGGTCCAGCATCAAGGCATTGAGCGTGGCCAGGCCGCAGGCGCCCTTGCGCACGCCGATGACGTCGCGTACATGCTCGAGGTGATTGTCGAACCGGCCGACCAGCCCGCACAACATCGCGTCCGCGTCGCCCAGATGGACCATCAGCGCCGCAATGGTGGTGTTGGAGCGCCGCACCACCGACTTGGCCGCCTCCACCGAGATGCCGCGCCGGCCCATCAGCCTGTGATAGGACTCCCAGTACTGGCGGAAACGCGGGTCGTCCTCGGGGTTGACGTTCTCCACGTCCACCCCCAGTTTCAGACGCAGCCCGGCCTTGGCCAGCCGGGCTTCGATCACGGCCGGACGACCGATCAGGATCGGGTGTGCCAGGCCTTCGTCCACCGCCACCTGCACGGCACGCAGCACGCGTTCGTCCTCGCCCTCGGCATAAGCGACGCGTTTGCCGGCGGCGGGAACGGCCTTCGCCGCCGCGAACACCGGCCGCATGAACATGCCGGTCTGGTAGACGAATCGCAGCAGTTGCTGGCGGTAAGCGTCCATGTCGTCGATCGGCCGCGTCGCCACGCCGGACTCGGCGGCAGCCTTGGCCACCGCCGGTGCGATACGCATGATCAGCCGCGAGTCGAATGGCGTGGGGATCAGGTAATCCGGGCCGAACACCAGTTCCTTGCCGGCATAGGCGCTGGCGACCTCTTCGCTGATGTCGGCCTTGGCGAGGTCGGCGATCTGGCGCACACAGGCCAGTTTCATCTCCTCGGTGATCTTGGTCGCACCGCAGTCAAGCGCGCCGCGGAAGATGTATGGGAAGCACAACACATTGTTGACTTGGTTCGGGTAGTCCGAACGTCCGGTGGCGATGATGCAGTCGGGCCGGGCTTCCTTGGCCAGCTCGGGACGGATTTCGGGTTCCGGGTTGGCCAGCGCCAGGATGATGGGCGCGCGCGCCATGCTCCTGACCATGTCCTGCGTCAGCACGCCGGCGGTGGAGCAGCCCAGGAACACGTCGGCGTCCTTGACCACGTCGGCCAGCGTGCGCGCGTCGGTGTCCTGCGCCACGCGTTGCTTCGATTCGTCGAAGCCGCCCGGGCGACCGGTATAGATGACGCCCTTGGAGTCGCAGACATACATGTGCTTGCGCAAAACGCCCAGGCCGGCCATCACGTCCAGGCAGGCCAGTGCCGCGGCGCCCGCGCCCGAGACCGCGACCTTGACCTGGTCGATCTTCTTGCCCACCAGTTCCAGGCCGTTGAGCAGCGCGGCAGCCGAGATGATGGCCGTACCGTGCTGGTCATCATGGAACACCGGTATGTTCATGCGCTCGCGCAGCTGGCGCTCGATGTAGAAACACTCCGGCGCCTTGATGTCCTCCAGATTGATGCCACCCAACGTCGGCTCCATCGCAGCGATCATGTCGACCAGCTTGTCGGGGTCGCGTTCCGCCAGTTCGATATCGAACACGTCGATGCCGGCGAACTTCTTGAACAGGCAGCCCTTGCCCTCCATCACCGGCTTGGCGGCGAGCGGGCCGATGTCGCCCAGGCCCAGCACCGCGGTGCCGTTGGTGATCACGCCCACCAGGTTGCCGCGCGAGGTGTACTCTGCGGCCAGCGACGGATCGGCCTCGATGTCCAGGCAAGGGTAGGCCACGCCGGGCGAGTAGGCCAGCGACAGGTCGCGCTGGTTCGACAAGGCCTTGGTCGGCGAGACTGCGATCTTGCCGCGGGTCGGGCTGCGGTGGTACTCACGCGCTGCCTCGCGCAGTGCATGTTCGGCGGGGGATAGTTCTTTCTGCATCACGGTCTCCGTTCTGGGTTCACCAACGTCAGGCAGGGAAATGGAGTAGGCTAACGCATCCAATTGTCGGCCCCAACCGGTGTGCCAGCAAGCCGCGGCAATCGTGCCGGCGGCACCTATTGACAGGAAGCGGATCATGAAGAACGACATCCCCGCGCCTCTGGAACTGGCTTTGGCCCTTCAGCGACAGGCTTACCTGGCGCACCCGGTGCCTGGCTACGACGAACGCGTGGCCGACCTGCGCACACTGCAACGTTTCATTCGGGAGAACCAGGAGGCGATCTGCGCTGCGATCAGCGCCGACTACGGCCACCGCTCGAAACACGAGACACTTCTGGCGGAGATTTTTCCCGCCGTCGATGGCGTGGACCACGTGGTCAAGCAGCTGCGCAGCTGGATGAAGCCGCAGCGCCGCGGGGTGGATCTGCGCAACTTTCTGGGCGCGCGCAACCGGGTGATTCCACAGCCACTCGGTGTGGTGGGTGTGATCGTGCCGTGGAATTTCCCGGTCAACCTGAGCATGGTTCCACTGACCTACATCTTTGCCGCCGGCAACCGGGCGATGGTCAAGATGAGCGAAAACTCGCGTAACCTGGCGCGGTTGCTGATCGAGAAGATTCCGGCCTATTTCCCGCCCGAGAAGCTGCAGTTCTTCGACGAGGTCGGTGGCGTCGGGATTGCGTTCTCCAAGCTGAAGTTCGATCACCTGCTGTTCACCGGATCGGGCCAGACCGGCCGGGCGGTGATGGCGGCGGCAGCGCAGAACCTGTGCCCCGTCACGCTGGAACTCGGCGGCAAGGCGCCGGCCATCCTGTGCGACGACTTCCCGTTGAAACTGGCGGCCGAACGTATCCTGTTCGTCAAGGTTCTGAACGCGGGTCAGATCTGCACCTCGGTCGACCATCTGTGGATGCCGCACGGCAAAGTCGACGAATTCGTGCAACTGGCGCAGAAGATCGTGGCCAGGCGGTATCCGTCGCTCGGCTCGCCGGACTACACCTCGATCATCGACCAGACCGCCTTCGATCGCCTGCTGACGTCGCTCGACGACGCGCGCGAGCGCGGCGCGCGCATCGTGCAACTGGTGCCGGGGCCGGCTTCGGATGCGGCCACACGCAAGATCGCGCCCTGCATCGTGCTCGATGCACCGGCGGACAGCATCCTGTGGCAACGCGAGATCTTCGGGCCCATCCTGCCGATCCGTGGTTATCAGGCGCTCGACGAGGTGGTGGCGGCGGTCAATGCCGGTCCGCGTCCGCTGGCGATCTATCCGTTTTCGCATGACGCCCAGGTGGTGCAGTCGCTGCTCGAACGCATCATGTCTGGTGGGGTCTCGGTCAACGACGCGCTGTTCCATGTCGCGCAGCACGACCTGCCGTTCGGTGGCGTTGGCCAATCGGGGATGGGCCATTACCATGCCAAGGAAGGGTTCACGACTTTCTCGAAGCTGCGGCCGGTGTTCTACCAGGCGCGTTTCTCGACGCTCAAGTTCATGATGCCGCCGTATGGCAAGTTCGCCAGCAAGGTGCTGGCGTTTCTCATCAAGTAAGAGGTCGTCAATACCGTCAACCCCTTGGCCTGCCAGCCGGCCGGGCCGGCACGAAAGGCCTGCGCGCGATGCGACAACTCTCCGGACTGGACGCGAGTTTCCTGTTCCTGGAAACACCGCAGATGCCGATGCATGTCGGCGCCCTGCATGTGTTCGAGATGCCCCAGGGCTACGGTGGCAATTACCTGCGTGATTTGCGCCAGCATGTGTCCCACCGATTACCGCTGCTGCCGGTATTCCGCCGCCGCCTGTGGTGGATGCCGCTGAATCTGGCCAATCCGGCCTGGGTCGATGCCCAGCCGGACCTGACACAGCATATTGTCGAGATCAAGTTGCCCAAGGGTGCCGCTGTCGGCGATGGTCTGCTCGCCCTGGAGGCGCAGGTCAGTCTGTTGCATCCGGTGTTGCTCGATCGCAGCCGGCCGTTGTGGAAGATGCATGTTTTCACCGGCCTGGCGCCGGGACCGGACGGCCTCAAACGGGTCGGCATCTACACCCAGCTGCACCATGCGGCGGTGGACGGGCAGGCGGCGGTGGCGCTTGCCAACACGTTGCTCGACACGACCCCTGAACCCCGCACGGTCGAGATCGTGCGCAGCACCCGGCGCAAGGTTTTTCGCCTGAGCATGGCCGAGATGCTGCGCGGCGCTTTGGGCAGCGAGATCGCGCAGGTATCGAAGATCGTGCGCGCACTGCCGGCGACCGTCGGAACTCTGACCGGCGCGGCGCGGGCCGCGGCAGGCAGCAGCGCATGGTTCGGCCTGCGCAAGGGCCGCGTCAGCAACCTCACGCTGGCGCCGGCAACACCGTTCAACGTGTCGGTGGGCACCGGCCGCGCGTTTGCCGCAGTGAGCCTGCCGATGGCCGAGTTGAAGGCGCTGGGCAAGACCATGGGCGCGACCATCAACGACATGCTGCTGGCGGTCTGCTCGGGCGCCTTGCGCAGCTACCTGCAGGCGCGCGGCGACCTGCCCAGGAAGAGCCTGATTGCCGCCGTACCGATCTCCTTGCGCGCCGCCGGTAACACCTCCAGCGACAACCAGGCCTCGATGTCGGTGATCAGCCTGGGCACGCATCTGGCGGACGCCGGCGCGCGGTTGGCTCATGTGAAGGCCGCCACCGCGGCGATGAAGTCGGCCATGGGCAGCGTCAAGAGCATCCTGCCCACCGACTACCCGTCGATCGGTGTTCCCTGGCTGCTGCTGGCCGCCACTGCGCTGGTGGGCAAGACCCGGTTGGCGGATCATATCGGCCAGGTCGCCAACGTCACCATTTCCAATGTGCCAGGACCGCCGGTGCCGCTGTACATGGCCGGTGCCCGGATGGTCACCAATTACCCGACCTCGATCGTCGTGCATGGCATGGCACTCAATATCACGGTGCAGAGTTACCACCAGTCGCTGGATTTCGGGCTGATGGCGGACGCGGTTGCGGCGCCGGACGTCAGGCACCTGGCCGAGGCGATCACGGTGGCGTTCGAGGAATTGCGCGCCTTGCCGCAAGGCCAGGCTGCCGCGCAGGTGGGAGCAAAGGCGGGCCTGACTGCACGCACCCGTACCCCCGCCACCCGTCGCAGCGCCTGAATCGGCGCCCTTCCAGGCGCTGTCAGGCGTATTCCGCGCCCATGTATTCGCTTTCGGGCTGCAGCATGCCCGACAACAGTCGCTGTTGCCAGTGAGCCAGCACTGCCAGGTGCTCCTGCGACACGGTAGAGCCGCAGACCAGCCGCACGCAGTCGGGATTGTCCAGACCGTAGCGCCGTATCGTGTTTGGCAGGAAGCGGTCCCGGGCGTGGTCCTCGATGGCCTGCAGCGCGCAACTGCCCGAGTCCGCGACCGCGGAGGCCAGGAACACGGCCGGATCGCGCTCCACCCAGTCCAGCACGTTGCCGATCTGGCGGAACTGCAACTCGCGACAGGCCTGGCTGACACCATCACGGCCTCCATCGATCATCGCGAACACGATGTCTGCTCCGCTGTGATGCAGGTCGTGGCTGACTGCATAGGCGCGCTCGGGGTCGTGCTGGTTGCCGATGAAGGTGGTCAGCAGCCGGCAGTCGTTCCCCGCCGCCCGCACGCCGTGGGCGAACGCTGCCCGGCCCTTGAGTCCGGGGCGCACCCGCTCGCCGGACAAATGGGCCACGACACCGGTGCGGGTGTGCAACGCTGCCAGCACGCCGGCCAGAAAGGCAGACTGCTCCTGCAGCACCTCGTAACATGCCACGTTGGCCGCGGCCGTGTGTCCCTGGGTGATGGCAAATTGCATGTCGGGAAAATCGTCGCAGATCTGGGAGACCGGTTCGTCACCCTGGCCGCCATGGGCTACCAGCAGGTCCAGTCCACTGGCGCAGATCTGGCGCAGATGGTGCGCCCGGTCCTCCGCCGCTGCCGCACCAATCCAGTGCACTTGCACCGCATGGCCGCGTTCCTGGGCGCGCAACGCGCCGAGCAGGCCGGACTCGTTGAAGCTGCCCTTGCCTTGCGGCCCGAACAGCGCCACCGCGACCCTCGCGGGTGCCGTAGTCATGGTTGGATCGACATGGCGTCTCCTGGTGCGTTGCCGACAGTGGTACAGCCAGAGCCGTGCCTCTTGCACCTGAGCAAGCAAGTGACATGCCAATGCAGCCGCTGCTGGTTCGGCCAAACCTGGCGGCGGGGCGCTCAGCCCAGCAGGTCGTGCAAGCTGCGCGCAATGACCTTGGTGGCGCGGCGCAGGTCCTCGAGTTCGAGCCGCTCGTCGGCACGTTTGGCGTGCGACTCCAACACGGTGCGCGGCCCGGCACCGTAGATGACGCCGGGAATGCCGGCTTCGCAGAACAGCCGCACGTCGGTGTACAGCGGTGTGCCCAGGGCCGGGATCTCCTCGCCGAAAACCTGTTCGCCGTGCTTCTGCAGCGCTGCCACCAGTGGCTGGTTGCCCGGCAGCGGACGCATCGCCTTGGCCAGCAGCATGCGCCGGATGCCCACCGTGACGCCGGGAATCGACGCTGCCGTGTCCGCGATGATGCGGCGCAACGCGGCTTCGACTTCGGCCGGGTTTTCTTCCGGGATCATGCGCCGGTCGAGCTTGAAACTGGCACGGCCGGGCACGACGTTGGTATTGGTGCCGCCCTCGATCGTGCCAACGTTCAGGTAGGGATGGCTGATGCCCGCAACCTGGGAGCGGACCTGTCGGTACTGCGTGTTTTGCGCATACAGCTGGGTCAGAATCCGCACCGCGGCCTGAATCGCGTCCACGCCGGATTCGGGAATAGCCGCGTGCGCCATCTTGCCGTGCACCGTGACCTCCATCTGCAGGCAGCCGTTGTGCGCGGTGATGACCTGGTAACTGAAGCCGGCGGCGATCATCAGGTCGGGATGGATGATCTTGTGCTTGAGCAGCCAGGCCGGTCCGACCTCGCCGCCGAATTCCTCGTCGTAGGTGAACAGCAGCTCGACGCTGCCCCTGACGGGACGGGCCACCGCTTCCAGGGCCCGCACGGCGAAGGTGTAGGTGGAGAAATCGCACTTGCTGACCGCTGCGGCGCGGCCGTAGATGCGGCCGTCTTCGATTTCGCCGCCATACGGGTCGTGGGTCCAGCCTTCGCCCGGGGGCACCACGTCGCCATGGGCGTTGAGCAGCACGGTCAGGCCGTCGCCATAACGCCGACGCGCCAGCAGGTTGGTGACCGACTGCATGCCGACGGCCTGGACCTCGGCCTGCGGCACGGCATGCTTCTCGGTGTCGATGCCCATGTCCTGCAGCAGCTGCGCGGTGCGTTCGGCATGCGGCGCATTGTGGCCCGGTGGCGTGTCGGTGGGTAGCTGGATCAGTGCCTGCAGAAAGCGGACCTGTTCGTCGAAATGCTGGTCGATCCAGGCGTCGAGTTGCGCATAGTGATTCATGGCGGGAGTCGGTGTCACAGGTCGGCCGCGGTTTCGCGCAGCAGGTTCGAGAACGCTTGCACCGCCAGTTCCATGTCGTCGCTGGTGGTGGATTCAAGCGGGTTGTGGCTGATGCCGGCGTTCTGGCCGCGCACGAACAGCATCGCCTGCGGCATCACCTCGTGCAGTTTCATCGCGTCGTGGCCGGCGCCGCTGGTCATGCGATGCAGCGGCACGCCAAGTGCATCGATCGCGCGTTCCCAGCGCGCCTGCCAGACGGGTGCGCTCGGCGCGGCCGCGGCCCGCAGGGTCTCCTCCAGCGTGTAGCGCAGTTGGCGGCGTTCGCAGGTTTCCGCCAGCGCCGCCAGCACATCGCGTTCGAGTGCATCGCGCTGCGCGTTGGTCGGCGCGCGCATGTCGAGCGAGAACTGGCAGCGTCCCGGCACCACGTTGATCGAGCCCGAGGGCACGCTGAGCAGGCCGACGGTGGCGACCGAGTCGGCGTCTTGCGCGGCGCGGCGTTCGACCGCCAGGATGACTTCGGCTGCACCGGCCGCTGCGTCGCTGCGCCGGTCCATCGGCGTGGTGCCGGCATGGCAGGCAGTGCCGACCAGCTCGACCAGGTAACGCACGCTGCCGTTGATCGAGGTCACGACCGCCAGCGGCAGGTCGATCTCGCTGAGTACCGGTCCCTGCTCGATATGCACCTCGACAAATCCGAGGTAGTCGGCAGGATTGCGCTTGAGTGCTGCGATGTCCCGGATGCGCAGTCCGGCGTGTTCCATCGCCTGCTGCAGGGTGATGCCGTCGGCGTCCTTCTGCGCCAGCCATTCGGTGCGAAAGTCGCCGATCAGCGCGCCCGAGCCCAGGAAAGTGGCCTTGTAGCGCTGGCCTTCCTCCTCGGAGAAACCGATCACCTCGATGCCGAACGGCAGCCGCATACCCCTGCGGTGCAGTGCGTGCACACAGGCCATCGGCACAAAGATGCCGAGCCGGCCATCGTGTTTCCCGCCATTGCGCACGGTGTCATAGTGACTGCCGGTCATCAGCATCCGTGCGCCCGGTGTGTCGGCATGGTAGCGGCCGACGACATTGCCCACTGCATCGATTTGCACGCTGTCGAAGCCGCATTCGTGCATTTGCGCTGCAATCTGGGCAGAACACGCGCGGTGCGCATCGGTCAGGTAGGTGACGGTGAGCTGGCCTTTTTCCGCAAAGCCGGGATCGGAGAACCGGCTGAGCGACTCCTGCCAGTCCCAGACCTGGTTGCCCAGCGCAGGCGTGATGCCGAACTTGTCATTGAGCCGCAGTTCGACGATGCGATGGATGTTGCGCAGGCATTCCTGCAGTTCGACCTCGGGATGGTGGTGCAGGCGCCGAGCGAAGGTGGAAAGGATCTCCTGCTTGGCCAAGCCGCTGCCGCGCGGCCCGCGCACCGCCAGGATGAACGGGTGTCCGAAGCGTGCCGCGTATTCGGCGTTGAGTTGGGCGATGCGGGCCAGTTCCTCCTGCGTGCACTGCGTCAGCCCGGCCTTGTTCTGTTCGTTCGTCGACTCGGCCGTGAGCGCGTTGTCGCGCATCGCCTTGCCCGCCAGTTCGGGGTGGGCTCGCACCAGCGCCAGCTGCCGTTCGCGGCTGGCCGCGTGCAGCACCTGTGCCATGCCGTGCTTGAAATGCGCCAGCGAGCGGAACGGGCGGCTGGCCAGCGCCTGCTCGGCGATCCAGGGCGAATGTTCGTACAGGCCGTCGACCATGGCCAGCGCCTGATCGTGCGGTGCGTTGTTGAGTTGCTGTAATGTGAGGGTAGCCGTCATGCGGGTGTGCCGGCGCGATCAGCCGGGAAAGGGGTGGGTGGTCTTCCAGTGACGCGCAATGTCGAGCCGGCGGCAAATCCAGACCTTGTCGTGCGACTGCACATGGTCGAGGAAATGTTGCAGCGCCTTCATGCGGCCCGGGCGACCGAGCAGCCGGCAATGCATGCCGATGGTCATCATCCTGGGCCGGTCCAGGCCCTGCGGGTCACCCTCGGCGTACAGGACGTCGAAGGCGTCGCGCAGATAAGTGAAGAAGTCATCGCCCTGTGCAAAGCCCTGGGCCGACGAGAAACGCATGTCGTTGGTGTCCAGGGTGTAGGGCACGATGAGTTGCGGCACCACGCTGTCGTCGGTCTTGCGCACCCGCATCCAGAACGGCAGGTCATCGCCGTAGTAGTCGCTGTCGTATTCGAAGCCGCCGTAGTCGGCGACCAGCCGGTGGGTGTTGGGGCTGTCGCGCCCGGTGTACCAGCCCAGGGCGCGTTCGCCGGTGAGTTGCTCGATGATCTCCATACCGATGCGCATGTGCTCACGTTCGGTGGCCTCGTCCAGGTTCTGGTAACTGATCCAGCGCCAGCCGTGACAGGCGATCTCATGGCCCAGTTGGTGCAACGCCGCAGTCAGCTCCGGATGGCGCTGCAGCGCCATGCTGACTCCGAACACCGTCAGCGGCAGCCGGCGGTGCTCGAATTCGCGCAGGATGCGCCAGACACCGGCGCGCGAGCCGTATTCGTAGATGCTCTCCATGCTCAGGTGGCGCGCCGGGAACGCGGCCGGGTTGAACATCTCCGACAGGAACTGTTCGGATGCCGGGTCGCCGTGCAGCACCGCGTTTTCGCCGCCTTCCTCGTAATTGAGCACAAACTGCAGCGCGATGCGGGCGCTGCCCGGCCAGCGGGCGTGGGGTACCGTGGCGCCATAACCGACGAGATCGCGGGGATAGGCTGCGGTGCTGTCGTAGACGGGATGGGAATCGGCCATGGGTACGAGGGGAGTGGATGGTTCAGGCCAGCGCCTGGCGGATGTCGTTGCTCGGATAACCGCGGCCAGAGGTCAGGTGCGCCTCGACATGGCCCAGGTGTTCGGCCATCAGCCGCGCGGCCAACTCGCCATCACCCGCCGTCAGCGCGCGCGCGATCTCGACGTGTTCGTCGTGTGAGTGAACGGCATCATGGCTGCTTTGGTACATCAGCGTGATCAGCGCGCAGCGCGAGATCAGCTGGCCCAGCAACCGGGCCAGCACCTGGTTGCCCATCAGTTCGGCCATGTGTACGTGAAAGTCGCCCAGCAGACCGGTGCGGCTGCTGGCGTCGTCCTGCTCGACGGCCCGCTTCTCCCGTGCAATGTGTTTGCGCAGCTCGCGGGCCATGGCCGGCGTGACCTGGGAGGCGAACGCGCGCGCCATCTCGCATTCCAGCATGCGGCGGACCGCGAACACCTGCCGTGCCTCATCGGCCGAGGGTGCGGCGACAAACGCGCCACGGGCCGGTTCCAGCGTCACCAGTTGCTGCTGCGCCAGCTGCAGCAGCGCTTGTCGCACCAGGGTGCGCGAGACGCCGAAATGGTCGGCCAGTTTTTGTTCCGCCAGTTTGCTGCCCGGCAGCAGCCGATGCTCGATGATCGCCCTGGTCAACGATTGCACGATCTGCGTGGTGGAGGACGATTCCATGCCGGCATGATAGCCAAGCCCGATGAAACTGTATACACTTTTGTTTTCTTTCAGACAGCCGGGTCCGCGGTGCGGTGGTCCGGCCGGCCGCCAAACCCGCAGCCCGCGAGGAGGACCACGATGGGATTGAGTACGCATGTTCTGGACACCATGCACGGCATGCCCGCCGCGGGCATGCAGGTCGCTTTGTACACGATTGCCGACAACGGCGTGCCGGCGCTGGTCAGGCGGTTCACGCTGAACCAGGACGGACGCAATCCGGATGGCCCGCTGTACGACGACCAGAACCTGCGTCGTGGCCTGTATCGGCTGGAGTTCGACGTGGCCGAATACTTCCGTGCCCGGCAGGTGGTTTTGCCGGAGCCGAACTTCCTGAATCGGGTCAACCTGGATTTCGGCGTCGCCAGGGCCGACCAGCACTACCACGTGCCGCTGCTGGTGAGCCCGTGGAGTTATTCGACCTACCGGGGCTCCTGAGCCGCGCCACTGCGGGCGCGGCGGCCTGCTACATCTGGCCTTCGGTCAAGGTGTCGAGCTGGAACTGGCCGCTCTTGTCCCAGAGCCAGACGTCACTGTACGTGACCCGTCCCATGCGCGCGGGGATCGGGTAGGGCGCCGCAGCGCGCACCGTACGCATGATCTCGGCCATGACTTCGGGCGCATGCCGGGGCGCACGGCGCCAGCTCATGCCGGTCACCTGGCCTTGCCGGTCGATGTCCACATCGAGCACGCCTATCGCATACAGGTGCGGCTTGAGCATGCCCTTGTAGATCCGAGCGGCGTTGTGCGCGTACAGGTGCAAGGCCGCATCGCGCCGGTAGGCCAGAGGCGTGGTGGCCTGCGACAACTTGGGCAGTTGCGCGATGGGTGGCGGTACGATGGGCGGGGGCACGCTGGCCGGCGGCAGGATGACAGCCGCTGGCGGCGCGGTCTGCGGCGTTACCGCCGGTACAGCCGCGGGTGGCACCGGCGTGCCAGTGGGAGCAGGGTCCCCGGGGGCGGTGCTGCATGCGGCCATGATGGCGCCCACGAAAGAGACCAGGGCCAGCAGCAGCGGTCGATGGGTTAGTTTCACGAACAGGTCTTTCGGGGGAAGGGAGCAGCGATTATCGGTTGCGCGGTGCGCTGCTGCCGGCCTGCAACGCAGGCATACTGGGCTCCAGAATCCCTGCTTGCTGTCTCGCTGTCTCGCTGTCTCGCTGTCCGTTCGTACCCATGATTCCGGTAACCCATCATGAGAGCCGTTGACCTTGCCTTGTCCCGCCTGGCGCGGGAGCCGGCCGTCTGGGTCACGGTCGCATCCACCCAGGGTTCGGTGCCGCGTGATGCCGGCACCTGGATGGCGGTATTCGGCGCCGACTGCGTCGGCACCATCGGCGGTGGGCAGGTGGAGTTCCAGGCCATCGCCCATGCGCGCTCCTGCCTGGCCGGTGAGCCGTTGGCCTTGCAGCGGCGTTTCGCCCTCGGGCCGAGCCTGGGCCAGTGTTGCGGCGGCGTCATGCAGCTGCAGTTCGAGTCGGTGGACGGATCCTCGGTGGCCCTGCTGCGCCAGCGTCTGGCCGCGGCACTGACGCCGCTGGCCGTGTTCGGCGGCGGTCACGTCGGGCAGGCGCTGGTGCAGGTGCTGGCCCAGCTGCCGTTCGCGTTGCACTGGATCGACAGCCGCGACGGCGTTTTCCCGCCCCTGCCGCCGGGAACGATCGTGACCGAGCATTCGGATCCGGTGCATGCCGCCGTGGTCGATCTGGTCGCCGGCAGCCGGGTGCTGATCATGAGCTTCAGCCATGCCGAGGATCTGGATATCGTCGCGGCCTGCCTGCTACGGTTGCGCACCTCGGATGACCTGCCCTATGTCGGCCTGATCGGCAGCAAGACCAAGTGGGCGACCTTTCGCCACCGGCTGCAGGCGCGGGGATTCTCCGACGCCGAATTGGCGCGGATCATTTGTCCGATCGGAATCGCCGGAATACCCGGCAAGGAGCCAGACGTGATCGCGATCGCGGTGGCGGGGCCCCCGCGGCGGCCGGGCCCCCCCCCCCCAAAAACAAGAACCCACAGCCCCCCGGGCCCCCCCACGCGCAACCCCCCCGGCGGACCACCCCCGGGCCCCC
>JBBRVD010000012.1:0-40084 GCA_038247175.1 Burkholderiales bacterium
CCTGTTCGCTTTCGGCGTTGATGTGACCCCGCTCCTGCTGCACGATCGCCAGGCACGCCATGACTGCGGACTGCTTCTGGTCCACCGGGTATTTCGCAACCTCCAGGGCAAAACGCGCCTTGGCCGCTTCCGAGATCATCGATCGATCTCCCCAAACACGATATCCATGGTGCCGATGATCGCTACCGCGTCCGCAATCATGTGACCGCGCGACATCTCGTCCATACCCGCCAGGTGGGCAAAACCCGGCGGCCGGATCTTGAGTCGATAGGGCTTGTTCGCACCATCGCTGACGATGTAGATGCCGAACTCCCCCTTGGGATGTTCGACTGACGCATACGCCTCACCCTCGGGCACCTGAAAGCCCTCGGTGAACAACTTGAAGTGATGAATCAGCTCCTCCATGTTGGTCTTCATGGATTCACGGCTGGGCGGCGCAATCTTGTGGTTGTCGGTGATCACCGGGCCCGGGTTGGAGCGCAGCCACTGCAGACACTGCCGGATGATGCCGTTGGACTGCTTCATCTCCTCCATGCGCACCAGATAGCGGTCATACACGTCGCCTGTCTGGCCCACGGGAATGTCGAACTCCATCCGGTCGTAGACCTCGTAGGGCTGCTTCTTGCGCAGATCCCATGCGATGCCGGACCCACGCAGCATCGGGCCGGTGAAACCCATGTTCAAGGCGCGCTCCGGCGTGACCACGCCGATGCCCACGGTGCGCTGCTTCCAGATCCGGTTCTCGGTCAGTAGCGTGTGGTACTCGGCCATGCAGGCCGGGAAACGCTGCGTGAAGTCGTCGATGAAATCGAGCAGAGAGCCGCTGCGGTTGCTGTTGAGCCGCGCTACTCCGCGGGCATTGCGCACCTTGCTGGCCTGGTACTGCGGCATCGTGTCCGGCAGGTCGCGGTAGACGCCACCGGGACGGAAATACGCCGCATGCATGCGCGCGCCACTGGCCGCCTCGTACATGTCGAACAGGTCTTCGCGCTCGCGGAAGGTGTAGATCAGGATGGTCGAGCTGCCGCAGTCGTTGCCGTGCGAGCCCAGCCACATCAGGTGGTTCATCAGGCGAGTGATCTCGGCGAACATGACGCGAATGTATTGCGCCCGCAGCGGCACCTCGACGCCCAGCAGCTTCTCGATGGCCAGGCAATAGGCATGCTCGTTGCACATCATCGACACATAGTCGAGCCGATCCATGTAGGGCAGCGACTGGATATAAGTCTTGGTCTCTGCCAGCTTCTCGGTCGCGCGGTGCAGCAGGCCGATATGCGGGTCGGCGCGCTGAATCACCTCTCCGTCGAGTTCGAGCACCAGCCGCAACACGCCATGCGCCGCCGGATGTTGCGGTCCGAAGTTCAGGGTGTAGTTCTTGATGTCAGCCATGGTCGCGCCCGCCTAGTGCAGGCCACCCCCATAGTTGTCTTCGCGGATGATGCGCGGCGTGATTTCGCGCGGCTCGATCGTGACCGGCTGGTATATGACGCGCCGCTGCTCTGCGTCGTAACGCATCTCGACATGGCCGGAGATCGGGAAGTCCTTGCGAAACGGGTGGCCGATGAAGCCGTAGTCGGTCAGGATGCGTCGCAGGTCGGCATGGCCTTCGAACACGATACCGAACAGATCGAACGCTTCGCGCTCGAACCAGTTGGCGGAGTTCCAGATTTCATTGACCGAATCGACCATCGGGAAATCATCGTCGGGCGCAAACACCTTCAGGCGCAGACGCTGGTTCAGGCTGACCGACAGCAGGTGGATGACGACACAGAAACGCGGCCCCTCGTAGTTGCCATCGGCGTAAGCCGAATAGTCGACACCGCAAAGGTCAAGCAACTGCTCGAATTGGCACCCCGGCGTGTCCCGCAGCAGCGCGGCGACATCACGGTAGTCGGCAGCACGCACGACCAGTGTCAACTCGCCCAGGGCCAGCGTCAGTTTGTGCGCCTTGTCGCCCACAACGGTGGCAACGGTCTTCTTGAGTACCTCGGGATGGACAGCAAAATTCGTCACACAACTTCCTCAGGCGCGCGCGATGGTTTGGGTGCGGCGGATCTTCTGCTGCAACTGGATGATGCCGTACAACAAGGCCTCCGCAGTCGGGGGACAACCCGGCACATAGACGTCGACTGGCACGATGCGGTCGCAGCCGCGGACCACCGAATAGCTGTAGTGGTAATAACCGCCACCGTTGGCGCAGGAGCCCATCGAGATGACCCAGCGCGGCTCGGACATCTGGTCATAGACCTTGCGCAGGGCTGGCGCCATCTTGTTGCACAAGGTACCGGCCACGATCATCAGGTCGGACTGGCGGGGGCTGGCGCGAAACACCTCGGCACCAAAGCGACTGATGTCGTAACGCGCGGCTGCCGCGTGCATCATCTCGACGGCGCAACACGCCAGGCCGAACGTCATCGGCCAGACCGATCCGGTCTTCGCCCAGTTCACCACCGCGTCGTAGCTGGTGGTGACAAAACCTTCCTTCATCACGCCTTCGATCATTGCGTCACTCCCAATCCAGGGCCCCTTTTTTCCACTCGTAGATAAAACCCACGACCAGAATGCCGAGAAAAACCATCGCCGACCAGAAACCGACGGCCCCGACATCCTTGAGCGCAACCGCCCACGGGAACAGGAACGCAATCTCCAGGTCGAACAGGATGAACAGGATCGCAACCAGGTAATAGCGCACGTCGAACTTCATCCGGGCGTCCTCGAACGCCTCGAATCCACATTCGTACGGAGAGTTTTTTTCCGGGTCGGGCCGGTTGGGGCCCAACACATACCCAAGCACCTGAGGAACCACGCCAACTGCAATGCCCACGAGCACGAACAGCAGCACAGGGAGGTATTGTTCGAGGTTCATCGGGAGATTTTCACACCTGTTTCTGATCGCTCGGGAATCCCGAACGAGGCTTCTCGCCTGGTGCCGTCGGCGAGACTCGAACTCGCACAGCTTTCGCCACTACCCCCTCAAGATAGCGTGTCTACCAATTTCACCACGACGGCGGCTTGTTTCAGATGGTCGGACCGCGTGAGGAGCCTCGCGGCTGTTGGCTGATCCGAACAGCGGGTAGTTTACCCTGAAATGAGAGGGATAACCCTTGCTCCCGGGTATTGCGCGTCAGCTACTTCGACGGAATCAGCGCCGCTCCGGACGCCGGCACGGCAGGTACCGCGGGCACGGCCACTGGTGGAGGAACCCCGGTCGACGGAACAACCGCGGCGGGACTCTCCAGCACGCTGCCGCCACCGCTGGCGGGGCGCAGGTTGCCAAAATACGCCAGCGCCAGCGTACTGACGAAAAACACCGTGGCCAGCACGGCCGTGGTGCGGGACAGGAAGTTCGCGCTGCCGCTGGCCCCAAACAAACTGCCCGAACTGCCACCGCCGAACGCCGCGCCCATGTCGGCGCCCTTGCCATGCTGCACCAAAATAAGCCCGATCATGGTCAGGGCGGAAAGGATCTGCAGTGCCAGCACCACAGTCAACATCACATTCATCTAAAACTCCTCAACAGATCCAGGGACTAGGCGGCCTGCGAGGCCGCTGACAGGATGGACAGGAAGTCCGCCGGCTTGAGCGAGGCGCCGCCGATCAGACCACCATCAATATCAGGTTGCGACAGCAATTGCGCCGCATTCGCGGCGTTCATGCTGCCGCCGTACAGGATGCGGACCCGGCCGGCCTGAGCGGTCGCCGCCTTGATCTGGGTACGCAGCACGGCATGCACCTGCTGCGCCTGCTCCGGGCTGGCTGTCCTGCCTGTGCCAATGGCCCAGATCGGCTCGTAGGCCACGACGATCTCGCTGATGCAATGGCCGTTGGTATGGATCACCGCCGCCATCTGGCGCTTCACGACCTCTTCGGTCGCACCGGCCTCGCGCTGCGCCAGCGTTTCACCAACGCACACGATCGGCGTGATGCCAGCCGACAAGGCCAACCGCGCCTTCTCCGCCACCACGGCATCAGTCTCGCCATGGTACTGCCGCCGTTCCGAATGGCCGACGATGGCATACCGCACGCCGAAATCGCGCAGCATCGACGCCGACACCTCGCCGGTGTATGCGCCAGATGCGTGGCCGGAGACGTCCTGGGTACCGAGCGCCAGGGCACTGCCGGCGAGCAGGCCCTGCAATTGCGCCAGGTAGGGAGTCGGCACACAAACCGCGGCGTCACACGACGCGCCGCCGATGCCAGCCAGCACCGCCTGGACCAGGCCCGCGTTGCCCGCCAGGCTTGCGTTCATCTTCCAGTTGCCTGCAATCAGCTTGTTCATGCCAGAGCCCAGGTGATCACCAGCTTGCCGATATGCCGATTGGATTCCATCAAGGCGTGGGCCCGAGCCGCGCCACTGGGCAGATCACCCTCCCCTTGCAAGGCAGGGAAACTGCTGTGAATCACCGGCCGGATACTGCCGTTCTCGATCAGGGGCCAGACGTGTTTCAGGCAGGCCTGTGCAATCGCCTGCTTGAAAGCGACCGGCCGCTGGCGCAGGGTCGAACCGGTGATGGTCAAGCGCCGGCGCAACACCGCGCCCGCATTGATTTCACTCTTCACGCCGCCTTGTACCGCGATGATGACCAACCGCCCATCATCGGCCAGGCAGTCGATCTCGCGTGCCACATAGTCGCCCGCGACCATGTCGAGCACTACGTCGACACCCCGTCCGTCGGTCAGTCGCTTGACTTCCTGCACGAAGTCCTGGGTCCGGTAGTTGATCGCATGGTTGGCGCCCAGCGCGAGGCAGGCCTTGACTTTCTCGTCGTTGCCGACGGTGACGATGACCTGGCAACCCATGGCACGCGCCATCTGGATCGCCGTCACGCCGATGCCACTGGAGCCACCCTGCACCAACAGGGTTTCGCCCGCTTGCAGCCGGCCCCGATCGAACACATTGCTCCATACGGTGAAGAAGGTCTCTGGCAGGGAGGCCGCCTGTACATCGCTGAGGCCCTTGGGCACCGGAAGACACTGCGCGATAGGCGCGATGCAGTACTCGGCGTATCCACCTCCCGCGACCAGCGCGCAGACATGATCACCGAGCCTGAAGCCGGCCGCGGCCAACGCAGCAGCGTCACCCTGATCGACAACACCCGCAACTTCCAGCCCGGGTATGTCGGAGGCACCCGGCGGCACCGGATAGTTGCCGGTGCGCTGCAACACGTCGGGGCGGTTGATGCCGCTGGCCGACACCCGAATACGCAGCTCACCAACACCTGCGTCGGGCACCTGGCGGCTGGCAGGCCGCAAGACCTGCGGCGGGCCAAAACCTGCTATTTCAATGACGTTCATATGCGTGCTCCCTTGGCGCCCAGGGGGGTGATCACCCGGCCGCCGTACCGGCAAGACTGCCGGTGTGGGCCATCAGCCCTGCTCCGAACCCTGGGGGGCGCTCTGGCGATCGAGCAAGGCCTTCATCGACAGCTTGACGCGACCCTTTTCGTCCGTCTCCAGGACCTTGACCTTGATGATCTGGCCTTCGCTCAGGTAATCGGTGACGCGTTCGACCCGCTCGTGCGCGATCTGGCTGATGTGCAGCAGCCCGTCCTTGCCCGGCAGCAGGTTGACCAGCGCGCCGAAGTCCAGGATCTTGGTGATCGCCCCTTCGTAGACCTTGCCGATCTCCACTTCCGCGGTGATCTGCGAGATGCGCTGCTTGGCCATCTCAGCCTTTTCGGGATCCGTCGAGGCGATCGTGATCGTGCCGTCTTCGTCGATGTTGATCTGGCAACCGGTTTCCTCGGTCAGGCCGCGAATCACGGAACCCCCTTTGCCGATCACGTCACGGATCTTCTCGGGATTGATCTTCATCGTGAACAACCGCGGAGCGAAGTTCGACACTTCGGTCTTGGCCGTGGACATCGCCTCCTGCATCTTTCCCAGGATATGCATGCGGGCTTCCTTGGCCTGCGCCAACGCCACCTGCATGATTTCCTTGGTGATGCCCTGGATCTTGATATCCATCTGCAGCGCAGAAATGCCATTCGTGGTCCCGGCGACCTTGAAGTCCATGTCGCCGAGGTGATCCTCGTCACCCAGGATGTCGGTCAGCACGGCGAAGCGGTTGCCATCCTTGATCAGGCCCATCGCAATGCCTGCCACGTGCGCCTTCATCGGAACTCCTGCATCCATCAGTGCCAGGCAGCCGCCGCAGACGGAGGCCATCGACGACGAACCGTTGGACTCGGTCACCTCGGACACGATTCGCATGGTGTAGGGGAAGTCCTCCTTGGACGGCAAAGCGGCGATCAACGCGCGCTTGGCCAGGCGGCCATGGCCGATCTCGCGGCGCTTGGGCGTGCCGAAGCGGCCCGCTTCGCCGGTCGCAAACGGAGGCATGTTGTAGTGCAACATGAATCGGTCCTGGAAGTCACCGGCCAATGCGTCGACGCGCTGCGCGTCGCGCTCGGTACCGAGCGTGGCCACGACCAACGCCTGTGTTTCGCCGCGGGTAAACAGCGCCGAACCGTGCGTGCGCGGCAGGACGCCGTTACGGATCTCGATCGCCCGCACGGTGCGGGTGTCACGTCCGTCAATGCGCGGCTCGCCGGCCAGGATCTGGCCACGCACGATTCCGGCTTCGATGTCGAACAGCAGGCTTTCGACCTTGACGCCGTCAAACGCGACGCCGTCGGCCTTCAGGCCGGCCATCACAGCGGCGTAGGCATTGCGGCAGGCCTGGGTACGTTCCTGCTTGTTGCGGATCTGGTAGGCCGCGGCCAGTTTCTCGGCGCCATGGGCTGCAACCTTGCCAATCAGCTCTTCGTCGCGCGCCGGCGCTTTCCAGTCCCAGACCGGCTTGCCGGCATCGCGCACCAGTTCGTTGATCGCGGCGATCGCGATCTTGCCTTGCTCATGACCGAACACGACAGCGCCCAGCATGATTTCTTCCGACAACTGCTGGGCTTCGGACTCGACCATCAGCACGGCGGCTTCGGTACCGGCCACGACGAGGTCGAGCTGGCTGTCCTTGAGTTGAATCTGACCCGGGTTGAGCACGTATTCGCCGTTGACATAACCGACTCGCGCAGCGCCGATCGGGCCGTTGAACGGGATGCCGCTGACCGACAGCGCAGCGCTGGTGGCAATCAGTGCGGCAATGTCGGCCTGCACTTCCGGATTCAGGCTCAGCACATGCACGATGACCTGGACTTCGTTGTAGAAACCCTCCGGGAACAGGGGGCGGATCGGACGGTCGATCAGGCGGCAGGTCAGCGTCTCGAGTTCGCTGGGGCGGCCTTCACGCTTGAAGAAGCTGCCCGGGATCTTTCCCGCGGCATAGGCCTTTTCGGTGTAGTCGACCGTCAGCGGGAAGAAGTCCTGCCCGGCCTTGGCATCGGTCTTGGCCACGACGGTGGCCAGCACGACCGTGTCGTCGATATTGACCAGCACGGCACCGGTGGCCTGGCGTGCGATCTCACCGGTTTCCATCGTGACCGAATGCGGTCCCCACTGGAAGGTCTTGCTGACTTTCTTGAACATGCTCATGTTTTCTTCTCCTGGTTGGTGTGGGAGGTGCAGGCCACCTCACCGGAGCCCGGAGCCAACCTGGCAGAACACGATGCCATTCCAGTGCTGTTCGGCCGATTCGCGCAAACATCCCTGGAATGACACAGCTTCGCTCTGCCCCTGTCTTGACGCTGGTGCGGCATGCCGACCGTCGCCCAAACCGTGTTGTCTCCCAATCCCTTGCAACAACAAAGCGCCTGAGGCAGTCATGCAACCCAGGCGCTTGTCATTGGAACCCGGCTTACTTGCGCAGGCCGAGTTTGGCGATCAGTGCGGTATACCGCTCCGCATCCTTGGACTTGAGGTAGTCCAGCAGCTTGCGGCGGCGGCTCACCATGCGCAACAAGCCGCGCCGGCCGTGATGATCCTTGGCGTGGGTCTTGAAGTGGGGGGTGAGTTCGTTGATGCGGGCGGTCAGCAGCGCAACTTGCACTTCCGGACTGCCGGTATCACCGGGTTTGCGGGCGTTGTCGGAGACGACACTCGCCTTGATACTGGTTGCGATCATTCGACATTTCCTTGGTTGGGGCGCCTGCCGCTTGTCGGCCTGCGCTCCGGGTTGACAACTTGCGCCAGGCGCTGGAACTGCCCCTGACGTGCGCTTGTGCATGGTGCAAAGCGAGATGAGTATAACCCGGCAGGGTTCGCCGCCCAACCGGTCAGCGTGCGAGCCAGGTCCGCAGGCGCTCGACGCCGTCCACCAGGCGCTGCGGATCACGGGAGGCGAAACACCAGCGCAGCCAGCAGCCGGCCGGGTCGGCATCGCTCGCACCAAAGGCCACTCCGGGCGCAAGGCCAATACCCGCCTCCAGCACCAGCCGCTTGGCGGTGGCCAGCGAGTCACTCGCGCCGGCGAGTCGGAAGAACGCATACATGCCGCCGGGCGCCGGCGCGACCTCGACACCCGGCAAGGCGCGCAACAGCGGCACCAGGGTGTCACGGCAGGATTTCAGATGGGCCACCACCCGCGGCGTCACGTCGTCGGTGCGCGCCAGCGCGGTCATCGCAGCGCGCTGCACGAACACCGGCGCGCAAGAAGTGTTGAATTCGATCAGTTTGCCGACCTGCGGAGTCATTTCGGCCGGCATCACCAGCCAGCCCAGGCGCCAGCCGGTCATCAGGAAACTCTTGGAGAAGCTGTGCACCACGACCAGTTTGTCGTCGGGAGCACACACATCCAGGAAGCTGGGTGCGCAACCATGGGCACCCGCCTCGTAATACAGGCGTTCGTACACCTCGTCGGCCAGGATCCAGGTACCGGTGGCGCGGCAATGGTCGACGATCAGAAGCTGCTCGTCGCGCGTCAAGGTCCAGCCCGTGGGGTTGTTCGGCGCATTGACGATCAACACCCGGGTCCGGCTGGTCACGGCGGCGAGCAAGGCATTCATGTCCAGCGTCCATGCGCCATTGACCGGCTGCAGCGAGACGCAATGTACGCGCGCGCCCATGATCTCGGGCTGCGCGACCAGGTTGGGCCACACCGGCGTCACCGCGACCACCTCGTCTCCGGCGTCCACCAGCGCCTGCACCGCGAGCATCAACGCGTTGACGCCGCCCGAGGTCACGGCCAGCCGGTCGCTGGCGATCGGCTGGTGCACGGTGGCCATGTAGGCCGCAATCGCATGGCGCAACTCGGGCAGTCCCAGGTTGTGCCCATAAAACGTCTCGCCGCGCTGCAACGACTCGATCGCGGCCTGCCGGATGAACTCCGGCGTGACCTCGTCGCTCTCGCCGAACCAGAACGGCAACACGTCGGCGCGGCCGATACCGGCGTTGGCCACCTCCCGGATACGGGACTCTTGCAGGTTCAGAACAGTTGTGCGCATGGGATGTCTCGCTTCAAGTACGGAACAATGGCAGAGGGAATCATGGGCGCTGCATCTGGCAGGTGGTCGGCATTTCCGCGGCCGCGGCCTTGAGGGTCCTGACGACCCGGAATCCATAGCCGGAGCCCTCCACGTCAAACTGCACTCCGGGTGTACCGACCCGGTCCATGACACCGACCACCAGCGGCTGCTGGAACTGGTGGTCGCTGGCCCGCATCTGCCCGCCCTGTCCCTGCAAGCGAACGGTGACGTTCTCCAGCGCCCGGGCTACCGCCACGACGTCCAGCGCGCCATCCTTCGCGGCTACGCCCGAGACACCCGACTGCTCGATGGCCTGCGCCAGTGCCTCGACCATCAGCTGCATGCGCATGTGCACGTAATCGTCCGCCGGTTCCGGAAAGCGCTGACGAAAAGCACGGTAGAACGCCTCGCTTTCGGGGGTTTGCACGTTGGGCAACCAGTCGGCCACCGCGATCACCTTGCCGATGCCAGCCTCGCCCATGGCTGCGGGGGCGCCCAGCGCATTGCCGTAGAAGGTATAAAAGCTGCCCGCGAAACCGGCCTCGCGCGCCGCCTTGACCAGCAGTGTCAGGTCGTTGCCCCAGTTTCCGGTGATGATGGCTTGCGCTCCGCTGGCCTTGATCTTGGCGGCATAGGGAAGGAAATCCTTGACCCGTCCCACCGGGTGCAGTTCGTCGCCGACGATCTGTACATCGGCGCGTTGCAGCGCAAGCTGGCGCCGCACTTCGCGCAGTACGGCCTGGCCGAAGCTGTAGTCCTGGCCAATCAGGTAGACCTTCTGCAATGCGCGGTCATCCTGAATGACCGACATCAACGCCGCCACACGCATGTCGGCATGGGCATCGAAACGGAAATGCCAGAAGCTGCATTTCTCGTTCGTCAGCGCGGGGTCGACGGCCGAGTAGTTGAGGAAAACCACGCGCTTCGACGGCTCACGCGCGTTGTGCTTGTTGATGGCGTCGATCAGCACTGCCGCGTTGGCCGACGAGTTGCCCTGGACCACAATCTGCACGCCGTTGTCGATCGCCGAGCGCAGCGCCGACAACACCTCCTCGTTCTGGCCCTTGCTGTCGTATCGCTGCAGTACCAGTTGTCTCGCACCGCCGGCCGCCGCCGGCAGGCGCACTCCGCCGCGCCGATTCACCCGCTCCAGGGCCCAGAGCAGGTTGCGATAGACCGCTTCGCCGGTATTGGCGAACGGCCCGCTGAGCCCTTCGATCATCGCCACCTTGATCGGCGGCGGAGCCGACTGTGCCAGCGCCAGCGCCGGGGCCATGGAGACCAGCCAGAAGAATTTCAAGAGCCAGCTGCGAACAATAAACATACGACACTCCGACTTGAAAACCTGGCAAACACGCGCAGATTCCATGCATGTGGCCCGCAGGGTTGCGAGCCGCGCAGTTTACTAGGAGTGTTTCCATGTTCTTCACCGCCACCATCCCCGTTTACGCCCGCCGCGGCGCCGCCTATCCCACCAGCCGCGTGCTGCAACGCGCGCTGGACGAAGCAGCGCGAGCAAGCCAGAACCAGGCAGCCAGCGTCGAACAGGACGAGACGTCGACCACTTTGCGTTTCGACGTACCGGGCGTCACGCGTGAGCAACTCAGCATTGGCGTCGAAGGCGACGTCGTGCGTGTCCAGTCACTCGAGGATGCACCGCGCCAATACCGGATGGCCTATCAGCTGCCACAGGACATTGCGGTGGCCAGCAGCAGCGCCAAGCTGGAAAATGGGGTCTTGACGCTGCGACTGGTCAAGCAGCCGGCACAAAGCCGGGTGACCCCACTGGCGATCCACTGAGCGCCGCCCGGACGGGCGCTACAACTGCTCGAGTGGCCAGCGCGGACGAACGTCGAACGCGTAGTCGGTACTGGCCTGTTGGCAGCCCGCCTGCAAGCGCATCGCGCCAGCCAGAGCAATCATGGCCCCATTGTCGGTGCACAGGTCCAGCTCCGGATAATGCACCCGCACGCCGCGCTGGTGGGCGGCTGCGTCCAATTGCTCACGCAGCAGGCGGTTCGCACCGACGCCGCCGGCAACCACCAGGCGATCGAGTCCCGACCGGGCCGTCGCAGCCATCGACTTCTTGACCAGAACCTCCACGATGGCAGCCTCGGTCGATGCCGCAAGATCGGCGCGCAACGGACCGGGCAGTTGCGCCATCGCCCGATCGAGCGGCAGGCCTTCGGCCAGGCCGTGCGCGGCCACCAGCTTGCGCGCCTGCACCATGACCGCGGTCTTCAGGCCGGCAAAGGAGAAGTCCAGGTTGCCACTGTGCAGCAGCGGCCGCGGCAGCCGGAATGCCGACGGATTGCCCTGCTGCGCCAGCCGCGACAACGCCGGCCCACCCGGGTATGGCAGACCCATCAGCTTGGCCGACTTGTCGAACGCCTCCCCCGCGGCGTCGTCGATGCTCTCGCCGAGCAGGCTGTAACAACCGACACCGTCGACCCGCATCAACTGGGTATGGCCGCCGGACACCAGCAAGGCCACGAACGGGAACCGCGGCGGGTCGGCACTCAGGAAAGGCGACAACAGATGTCCCTCCAGATGGTGCACGCCGAGCACCGGCCTGCCCAGTGCAGCCCCGAGCCCACACGCGATCGCCGCGCCCACCAGCAAGGCTCCCGCCAGCCCGGGGCCGCGGGTATAGGCCACCACTTCGATCTGGGTCAGCCTGTAATCGGCCGCCTGCAACACCTGGCGCACCAGCGGCAACACGCGACGGATATGGTCGCGACTGGCCAACTCCGGCACCACACCGCCATAGGCCTGATGCATGTCGATCTGGCTGTGCAAGGCATGGGCCAGCAGTACCGGCACCGCGCCGTGTTGCGCCCGCACCAATGCCACGCCGGTCTCGTCGCACGACGATTCGATTCCCAGGACCCGCAATTCGGAGTTGTCTTTCTGCATCTGGCCTGAAGTTTAGGTGCAAGGGGATCGCACGCACTGCAGTGTCGTGCGGTCGCCGGTCGCCGTATAAGCTCATAACCCGTCGTCATCAACGATCCGGGACAATCTTGCGATGGCGATCGCCAAATACATCAAGGAGATCGGGCGCGGCAAGGACGGTGCCCGCGCCTTGTCGCGCGAACAGGCGCAAGACCTGTTCGGTCAGGTACTCGATGGCATGGTGACCGATCTGGAGATCGGCGCGTTCTGCCTGGCGATGCGTATCAAGGGCGAAACCGCACAGGAGATGGCTGGTTTCCTGGATGCGACCTACCAGCGCTTGCATCCGGTTCCGGCAGCGGACCGGCCGCTGATCGTGATCCCGAGTTACAACGGCGCGCGCAAATTGCCGCTGCTGACCCCGCTTCTGGCGTTGCTGCTGGCGCGCGCAGGACTGCGTGTGCTGGTCCATGGCGCAGCCAGCGAATCGACCCGGGTATTCACCGCCGATGTGTTCGCAGCGCTGGACATCGCGCCGGCGTCCAGCATCGGCCCAGTAGCCGAGGGCACGGTCGTCTTTACGCCGACCGCGCTGCTGTGCCCGGGCCTGCACCGTCTGCTGGAGGTGCGCCGCGTGGTCGGGTTGCGCAATCCGGCGCACAGCCTGGTCAAACTGATGAATCCGGGCGAAGGCAGCAACCTGCTGGTCAGCAGCTACACACACCCGGAATACGCGGTGTCGATGGCCGAGACGTTCAAGCTGATGGGCTCGAGCGCGTTGCTGCTGCGCGGTACCGAAGGCGAGGCGGTGGCCGACGCGCGGCGCCAACCGAAGATGGAGTTGTTCCTGCGCGGTGCACCGCAAACCCTGCAACAGGCCCAGACCGGTTCCCTGGACAGCCTTCCGGAGTTGCCGCGGGCCATCGATCCGGCCAGCACGGCCCGCTATATCCAGGCAGTACTGGCCGGCGACACCCCGGTGCCGGAGCCGATCGCCACCCAGGTCGTGCACATCGTGCAAGCCGAAAAACAGTTGCGAAGGAGTGCAGCATGAACCCAGGCCGAGTCACGCTGGTGGGCGCAGGACCGGGTGACCCGGACCTGCTGACGGTCAAGGCCGCGCGGGCGATCGCGCAGGCCAGCCTGCTGCTGGTCGACGACCTGGTCGGCGACGCCATCGTCGCGCTGGCCAGCCCCGGTGCCCGCATCGTGTACGTAGGCAAACGCGGCGGCTGCCGATCCACGCCGCAGGCCTTCATCGAAAAAATGATGCTCACCGCCGCCCGCGACGGCGAAGCCGTGGTGCGGCTCAAGGGTGGCGACCCGTTCATCTTCGGACGCGGTGGCGAAGAGATGGAGCACCTGCGCGCGGCCGGCATCGACGTCGACGTGATCAACGGAATCACGGCAGGCTTGGCGGCGGCCACGGCCGTCGGCGTGCCACTGACCCACCGCGACCATGCGCAAGGCGTCGTGTTCATCACCGGCCATGCCAGGCGTGGCGGCGTGCAGACCGACTGGCGTGCCCTGGCCGCCATGGCGCGCGATGCCCACCTGACGCTGGTGATCTACATGGGCGTGGCGGGCGCGCGGCAACTGCAGGACGGTCTGCTGACCGGTCTGCCAGCGCACACCCCGGTGGCCGTGGTGCAGAACGCGAGCTTGCCCGAACAGCGCGGTTGCGTCACAGAGCTCGGTCAACTGGCACAGGCGCTGGCGCGCGAGAACATCACCAGCCCGGCCATCATCGTCGTGGGCGAGGTCGCTCGCGCGGCTGCGCTGGCGCGGTCGTTGCCGATGCCGATGCCGGGCGACGCACGAGGCGCCTGGTTGGCCTCGGCCCGAGGCCCGTAGTTTCGCGGCACAAGACGACAAACCACTGCCGGACAAGGGCAAGCGCCAACACGGCGCCCTACACTTGCCGCCATGCACAGTTTCGATGTCGTCATCATCGGTGCGGGCGCCGCAGGCCTGTTTTGCGCCGGCGTGGCGGGCCAGTCCGGTCTCAAGGTATTGCTGGTCGACCACACCGACAAGGTCGCGGAGAAAATCCGCATCTCGGGTGGCGGGCGCTGCAACTTCACCAACCTGACCACGGGCCCGGACAACTTCCTCGGCCAGAATCCGAAGTTCTGTCGCTCTGCGCTGGCCGGCTACCCGCCAGGCGACTTCATCGACCTGCTGCGGCGCCACGATATCGGGTACCACGAGAAACACAAGGGCCAGTTGTTCTGCGACCGCTCGGCGCAGGACCTGATCACGATGCTGCTCACAGAATGCGCCGCCGGCGGCGTCGTGCACTGGCAGAACTGCCCGGTCCACACGCTGGCAACCGAAGGCGAAGCGTACCTGCTGGGCAGCGCGCAAGGCGCGATCCGCAGCCGCGCCGTGGTCGTGGCCACGGGTGGCTTGTCGATCCCGAAAATCGGTGCCACCGACTTCGGTTATCGGATCGCCCGCCAGTTCGGGCTGGACATCGTCGAGACCCGTCCGGCGCTGGTGCCGCTGGTATTCGACCCGGCGCAGTGGGCGCCGTTCGCTGAACTCTCCGGGCTGTCGCTGCCGGTGGCGATCGAGACTGGCACCAAACGTGATCGAACCCGATTCCGCGAAGATCTGCTGTTCACCCACCGCGGTCTGAGCGGACCGGCGGTGCTGCAGATATCGAGCTTCTGGCGTGCGAACTCGCCGATCCGCGTCGACATGGCACCCGACACGCAGATGCAGCAGACCCTGGCGCAGGCCAAGGGACTCTCGCGCAAACTGCTGGGTAACGAACTGGCGGTTCTGGTTCCGGCGCGTCTGGCCGAGACCTGGATTGCGCAGGATACTCGCCTGGGGCAAGACTGGCACCGTGCCATCGACCAGACCTCCGACAAGGCGCTCGCTGCGCTGGCTGAGCAGATTGCACGCTGGGAACTGGTACCCACCGGCACCGAGGGTTACGCCAAGGCCGAGGTCACCGCCGGTGGCGTGGACACCCGTGCCTTGTCCAGCCAGACCATGGAATCGACACAACCCGGCCTGTATTTCATCGGCGAGGTGGTCGATGTGACCGGCTGGCTGGGCGGCTACAACTTCCAGTGGGCCTGGGCCAGCGCGTACGCCTGCGCACAGGGCCTGGCTGCCCGATTGGCACAGCCCTGATAAATAATGGCACTATAATTTGCGGCTTTGCTGGCGACTGCCGGCCCATTGTTCGAAGCAACAAGGGCCCCAACGTTGCGGCGACCAGCAGATACCAGCCCGGGTCTGCGATCTTGCCCAGGCACATTTTGGAACCCGAAACCCCATGACCACCATCCGTGTAAAAGAAAACGAGCCGTTCGACGTGGCGCTGCGCCGATTCAAGCGCACCATCGAGAAACTGGGGCTGCTGACCGACCTGCGCGCCAGAGAGTTCTACGAGAAGCCGACCGCCGAGCGCAAGCGCAAGAAGGCGGCTGCAGTCAAGCGCAACTACAAGCGCATCCGCTCGATGCAGTTGCCCAAGAAAATGTACTGACCACTGCGCCCGTACGCGGGCGTGAAACAGCCAGTGGCTTGTGGTTTCGATCGCGGGGCTGGCCCCGGACTGAATGCAACCCCTGCAGGGGCCAGGCAAGGCCTGCACTGGGTGCAATGAACCCGCGTCGGATCATCCGGACGCGGGTTTTCGCGTTTTTGGAAACGAGGTAAACACCATGACTCTCAAGGAACAGGTCACCGAAGACATGAAGACGGCGATGCGCGCCAGGGACAGCGCCCGCCTGGGCACGATACGGCTGTTGCTGGCGGCCTGCAAACAGAAGGAAGTCGACGAGCGGATCATGCTGGACGATGCCGCAGTCATCGGCATCATCGACAAACTGGTGAAGCAGCGCAAGGACTCGATCACCGCTTTCACGAGCGCCGCTCGCCAGGACCTGGCCGACAAGGAGAGCGCCGAACTCGCCGTGCTGGAGGCTTACCTGCCCCAGCGCATGGACGCGTCCGCGGTGCGCGGCGCTGTCGACACCATCGTGGCTGAACTGGCGGCGGAGCTCGGTCGTCAACCGGCCGCCGGCGACATGGGCCGCATCATGGGCGTGGCCAAGACCCGTCTGGCCGGCAAGGCCGAAATGGCCCAGGTGTCGACGGCAGTCAAGGCCGCACTGGCCGGCTGACAGGAGCCGCAAGCCCGTTCGGGAGGCGCCGCGTATCCATCCGGCCCAGCCGCACGAAACAGCCGTGCGACACGATCAGCTGCCCGCCACCTTCATCTTGCCGATCAGGATCGAACCCACGGTCTTGGCACCGAAGTTGTAGCTGTCGGCGCCCACAGCCTCGATGTCCTTGAGCATGTTCCTCATGTTGCCGGCAATCGTGATCTCGTGCACGGGATAGGCGATATGGCCGTCTTCGACCCAGAAGCCGCTGGCGCCGCGCGAATAGTCGCCGGTCACATAGTTCACGCCCTGCCCCATCAGTTCGGTCACGAAGAGGCCGCGGCCGAGCTTGCGCAGCATCGCGTCCAGATCGTCCCCGGCCTGGGTCTGGCGCGAGCGCAGCACAAGATTGTGCGAGCCGCCGGCGTTGCCGGTGGTGCGCATGCCCAGCTTGCGCGCGGTGTAGCTGCTCAGGAAATAGCCCTTGACCCGGCCTGCCTCGACCACCTTTCGAGCCGCCACCTGCACGCCTTCTTCGTCGAAAGGCGAACTGCCCTTGCCACGCACAATGAACGGATCCTCGTCGATGTCAATGTGCCTGGGCAGCACCTGCTTGCCCAGCGAGTCGAGCAGGAACGAGCTCTTGCGGTACAGGGCCCCGCCGCTGATCGCCTGCACGAAGGCGCCCAGCAGGCCGGCCGCCAACGGCGACTCGAACAACACCGGACAATTGCGCGTCGAGATCTTGCGCGCGCCCAGACGACTGCGCGCGCGCTCGGCCGCGTACCGGCCCACCCGCACCGGGCTGGCCAGTTCGCAGGCGTCGCGCATCGAGCTGTACCAGGCGTCGCGCTGCATGTCCTCGCCCTTTGATGCGATCGGCGACACCGAGATCGAATGGCGAGAACTCGCATAACCGCCACGAAAACCGTGGGTGTGGGCGCTGAAGAAATGCGACTGCTGGGCCGAAACGGCGGCCCCTTCGCTGTTGGTGATGCGCTTGTCGGTGCCCAGCGCCGCGGCCTCGCACTCCATCGCCAGCAGCGCGGCCTGCTCGCTCGTCACCGACCAGGGGAAAAACAATTCGAGTTCGTCTGCCTTGCCACCGGCCGGCGCGATGTCCGCCGCATCGGGAAGTCCAGCCATCGGATCCTCGGCCGTGAACCGCGCAATATCGTAGGCAGCCTGCACCGTCTGGCGTATCGCGGCGGTAGAGAAGTCGGACGTGTTCGCATTGCCGCGGCGCTGGCCGACGTAAACCGATATCGACAGCGACTTGTCGCGGTTGCGCTCGACATTCTCGAGTTCACCCTTGCGCACCGAGACACTCAGCCCGCAGGCTTCCGAGGCTTCGGCTGCGGCGTCGCTGGCCCCTACGGTATGCGCGTGGCGCAAGGCGGTGTCCACCAGTTCTTCAAAAAATGGCTGGCCGTAACTGAAGCCGCTGTCGGCCCGGGTGGTTGCTTGTGGTTTCATGGGTGCTCGTTCACGTGGAAAGCTATGATACTTGGCTGACAGTACCCAGGCCGGATCCGGCCGACAAGACCGCACCCGCCCATGCCCCGCAAACCCAAAAAAGGCTATTTCGTATCCGGCCAGTTCGTCGCCGAAGGCAGCGATATGGACCTCGAGCTCAAGCGCGAACTCAAGGGAGGCGACGAACCCAGCCGCACCGATCGCAAGCGCGAAAGCACCGAGTTGCAGAAGCTCGGCGAAGACCTGCTGACGCTGCGCATCGACCTGATGGAGCGTCTGGCGCTGCCCGACAAGCTGATCGATGCCATCGATGAAGCGCGGCGCATCAGCAACTTCGAAGGCAAGCGGCGCCAGATGCAGTTCATCGGCAAGCTGATGCGCCAGCTCGAGCCACCGATGCTGGACACCGTGCGCACCGTGCTGAGCGAGCAACACCGCGGCTCCGCCAGCGACGCGCTGGCGCTGCACCAGGTCGAGCAATGGCGCGACCGGCTGGTCGCCGACGACACGGCTTTATCGGACTGGGTGCAGCAATACCCGCAATCCGACAGCCAGCAGGTTCGCGCCCTGATCCGCCAGGCGCGGCGCGACGCGAAACCGACCGTGGCCGGCGAGACACCGCGCCATGGCAAGGCTTACCGCGAGCTGTTTGTGTTGATCCGCGCCCAATTGCACGATCCCAAAGACAACGAGGAGCCGACCAGCCATGGCAGCAGCAGACCCGACATCTGACCCGGTGCGCATCGGTATCGTATCGATCAGCGACCGCGCCTCCAGCGGCGTGTACGAGGACAAGGGACTGCCGGGATTACAGGACTGGCTGGGCCGCGCATTGCGCAACCCCCTGATCTTCGAGCGTCGGTTGATCCCCGACGAGCAGGCACGCATCAGCGCGACCCTCGTCGAACTGGTCGATGCCGGCTGCGCACTGATACTGACCACCGGCGGCACCGGACCGGCGCTGCGCGACGTGACCCCGCAGGCGACACTGGCGGTGGCCGACAGGGAGATGCCCGGTTTCGGCGAACAGATGCGGCAGATCAGCCTGCGGTTCGTCCCCACTGCCATCCTGTCACGGCAGGTGGCGGTGATCCGCGGCAAGAGCCTGATCATCAACCTGCCCGGCCAGCCCAAGGCGATCGCCGAGACGCTCGAAGGCCTGCGCGACGCGCAAGGCACATCGATCGTGAACGGCATCTTTGCAGCCGTGCCCTATTGCATCGACCTGATCGGTGGCCCCTACCTGGAAACCAACGACGCCGTGTGCAAGGCGTTTCGGCCGAAGTCGGCGCAGCGCCCGGCAGCGGCAACCTGAGGCAAGAGCCGCCCGCTTACTTACCCACCAGCTGGGACAGCTTCTCGCCTTCGAACGTTCCGTCGCGCGCCGCATCCGCAGGTACGCAACCGCCAGCGGCACGCCCCTCGGACAAGGTGCCGATGGCCTGCCACAACAGCGCGATCTGGTGCTCCTGCGAGGTCGCGTTGTCGATCAGGCCACGCAGGGCCAGGCTGAGCGGATCGTCGTTCTGCGTCACGCCATAGGCCGAAAAGCCCATCTTCGAGGCCGCCGCCTCGCGCTTCGCATCGGAGTCGGCCTGGATGATGCGCGCCGGGTTGCCAACGGCGGTCGCGCCGGCCGGCACCGGCTTGGTCACCACCGCGTTCGAGCCGATCCTGGCTCCGTCGCCCACCGTGAAACCACCCAGCACCTGCGCGCCGGCACCGATGATCACGTCGCGCCCGATGGTCGGGTGGCGCTTTGTGCCCTTGTACAACGAAGTTCCGCCCAGCGTGACCCCGTGGTAGATGGTGCAGCCGTCACCGATCTCGGCAGTCTCGCCCACCACCACGCCCATCGCGTGGTCGAAGAAGACGCGTTGCCCGATCGTGGCGCCGGGATGAATCTCGACGCCGGTCAGCCAGCGCGCGACATGCGAGGTGAAGCGCCCCAGCCATTGGAAGCCATGGGTCCAGAACCAATGCGCTGGCCGGTGCAGCATCAAGGCATGCAGGCCGGGGTAACAGGTCAGCACCTCCCACGTGCTACGCGCGGCAGGATCGCGTTCGAGGATGCACTGGATATCGGAGCGCAGACGGTCAAACATGTATCCAAGTCTATTCGCTGGCGCGTGCAGCCGTCAGCAGCATCGCCTTGGCGACACCTCTGAGGATATGGACTTCCTCCTGCGTCACAGCGGCGCGGTTGAAAAGCTGGTTCAGCCGCGGCATCAGCTTGCGGGGTGCGGCGGGGTCCAGGTAACCGATCGCGGTCAATGCCTGATCCCAGTGCGCCAGCAGCCCGGCCAGTTCCCGCGCGTCGGCCGCCTGCGGTGCGACGGCCGCGGACTGAACAGCGTAGCCGGCCAATGCCTGGCGCCATTCGTAGGCGATGACCTGCACCGCAGCGCCCAGGTTGAGGGAGCCGAAATCCGGATTGGTCGGGATACACAGGGCAGCGTGACAACGGTAGACGTCCTCGTTGCGCATGCCGAAACGTTCCGATCCGAACAGGAACGCCACGCCCTGCGGCGCCTCGGCCCGCTCGCCTCGTCTGGCCTGATCGGACGCCTGCAGCAGCGGCGCTGCGCTGGTCAGGCGCGCGAAACAGTCGCGCGGACTCATTGTCGGCGGGCCGAAGTCGCGTGGCGTCATGGCCGTGGCCAGCACATGCGTGATGCCATCGAGCGCCTCGTCCAGTGTCTCGACGATGCGCGCCCCGGCCAGCACATCGAGCGCGCCGCTGGCACGCTGGATCGTCTCCTCGCGCCGCAACACGTTGGCCCAGCGCGGGGCCACCAGCACCAGGTCATGGAAACCCATCACCTTCATCGCGCGCGCGCTCGCGCCCACGTTGCCGGCGTGGCTGGTGTTGATCAGTACGAATCGGGTCTGCATGACCGAGATTGTCTCAGCGCCGCAACCGCTGCGCCGCGGTGCACGGTTGAGGCCACGTTTCGTGGGAAAATCCGTGCTTGCCCGCGGCCATCGCGCAGCGGATCGATGCTCCTGCTTCCTGTACGGCCCGCGCGGCTTGACCCGCAGCCGAACCGAAACCCACAAACCATGCCGTCCCCCAACCTCCACCCGATGGTCAATATCGCCGTCAAGGCGGCCCGCGCAGCGGGTTCCATCATCAACCGTGCAGCACTCGACATCGAGTCGGTGCGGATCTCCCAGAAGCAGGTCAACGACTTCGTGACCGAGGTCGACCACGCCAGCGAGAAGGTCATCATCGAGACACTGCTCACTGCCTTCCCCGGCCATGGCATCCTGGCCGAGGAATCCGGTGACCAGCACGGCGCGCGCGATTCTGAATTCACCTGGATCATCGATCCGCTGGACGGCACCACCAACTTCATCCACGGCTTGCCGGTCTATTGCGTCAGCATCGCGCTGGCGCACAAGGGCAAGGTCGAACACGCAGTGATCTACGACCCTACCCGCAACGACCTGTTCAGCGCCACCAAGGGCCGGGGCGCCTTCCTGAACGACCGCCGGCTCCGGGTATCCAAGCGCATTCAGATGAAAGAAAGCCTGATCTCCACCGGCTTTCCGTTCCGTCCCGGCGACGATTTCCCGCGTTACCTGGCCATGATGGGCGACATGATGCAGCGCACTGCCGGATTGCGCCGCCCGGGTGCGGCGGCACTGGACCTGGCCTATGTGGCCGCCGGCTTCACCGAAGGATTTTTCGAAACCGGCCTGCAGCCCTGGGACGTTGCCGCCGGCTCGTTGCTGGTCACCGAAGCCGGCGGACTGATCGGCAATTTCAGTGGCGACGCCAACTTCCTGGAGCAAAAGGAATGTCTGGCCGGCAACCCCAAGATTTATGCGCAGATGGTGTCCATTCTGGGCAAGTACAGCAAGTTCGCCTCTGCGGGTGAAAAGGCCGAGGTGCGCCAGAAGTTGCAGATGACACGCGCCGCCGCGGTCGCGGCCGCCCTACCCGCGGACGCCCCCGGCAACGCCGACGCCGACGCGCCGCTCTGATGGTTCCATGCGGCTGCGCGCGCGGCAGGGCCCTTGCGCAGTGGCAGCACCCCCCGACAGCGTCGCCTTGCGCTGGCAGGATATTCCGAACTGACGCGGCGACGACCACCTGTCCTGGCGCATGTTGCGGGCGCAGGACATGGACAACCTGCCGGTGGCCGCACGCTGCGCGTCGATGACCCATGGCGGCCAATCCGCGGCGCGGGTGTCGGGCGGCTGTTTCGCGATCGGTCAAGCGGCTGATTGAGACGACAAGCATCGGTTTCTCCGCACGGGAGCCTGTCGGGCTCGCTTATGCTCGGGTACCCGAACCGCCCGATACAAGGAGCCAGCCGCATGACCCGCAAGACCTACGAACAGCTGCGCAGCGCGCGCTGGTTCGCCCCCGATGATTTCCGCTCCTTCGGCCACCGTTCCCGCGCGATGCAGATGGGTTACGAGCGTGCCGACTGGCAAGGCAAACCGGTGATCGCGATCATCAACACCTGGAGCGACATCAACAACTGCCACTCACATTTCAAGCAGCGCGTGGAAGACGTCAAGCGCGGAATCCTGCAGGCCGGCGGTTTCCCGATCGAATTGCCAGCGATCTCGCTGGCCGAGAACTTCGTCAAACCCACGACCATGCTGTACCGCAACCTGCTGGCGATCGAGACCGAGGAACTGCTGCGTAGCCACCCGGTCGACGGCGCCGTGCTGATGGGCGGCTGCGACAAGACCACGCCGGCGCTGTTGATGGGAGCGATATCGGCCGGTTATCCCTGCATCTACCTGCCGGCCGGCCCGATGCTGCGCGGCAACTGGAAAGGCAAGACGCTGGGTTCGGGCTCGGACGCGTTCAAGTACTGGGATGAACGGCGCGCCGGCAAGATCACCGAGACCCAGTGGCTGGAAGTCGAAGGCGGCATCGCGCGCAGCCACGGCACCTGCATGGTGATGGGCACCGCTGCCACGATGATGGGCATTGCCGAGGCACTGGGCATGACGCTGCCAGGCGCGTCCAGCATTCCGGCGCCCGATGCAAACCATCCACGCATGTCGGCCCAGTGCGGCCGGCGCATCGTCGACATGGTCTGGGAAGACCTGACCCCGGCGCGCATCTTCAGCCGCCACAGTTTCGAGAACGCGATCACGGTGGCCATGGCCGAAGGCTGCTCGACCAACGCCATCATCCACCTGGTGGCGATGTCGCGCCGGGCCGGCGAACACTGCGCGGTCTCGCTGGAGGACTTCGATGCATTCAGCCGCAAGGTACCGGTGATCGCCAACATCCGGCCCAGCGGCAGCCAATACCTGATGGAGGACTTCTACTACGCCGGCGGCATGCGCGGCCTGATGGCGCGTCTGCGTGATGGCGGCATGTTGCACCTGGACGCGATGACCGTCACGGGCAAGACCGTGCGCGAGAACCTCGAAGGTGCCGAAGTCCACAATGATGACGTGATCCGTCCGCTGGACAACCCGATCTACCGCGAAGGTGCCTTGGCGGTGCTGCGCGGCAACCTGGCGCCCGACGGCTGCGTCATCAAGCCCAGCGCCTGCAGCGAGAAGTTCCTGCGCCATAGCGGACCGGCCATGGTGTTCGACGACTACCCCAGCCTGAAGAAGGCCATCGACGACCCGGAACTGGTCGTGACCGAAGACCATGTCCTGATCCTGCGCAACGCTGGTCCGCAAGGCGGCCCGGGCATGCCGGAATGGGGCATGGTGCCGATCCCGCTCAAACTCGTGAAGCAGGGTGTGCGCGACATGCTGCGCATCTCGGATGCGCGCATGAGCGGCACCAGTTATGGCGCCTGCGTATTGCATGTGTCGCCAGAGGCCTATATCGGCGGCGCGCTGGCGCTGGTGCGCAATGGCGACATCATCCGCGTCGACGTGCCGGCGCGCACGATCCACCTGGACATCAGCGACGCCGAACTGGCCAACCGCAAGGCCGCATGGACACCACCGCCCAGGCGTTTCGAGCGCGGTTACGGCTATATGTTCAGCCAGCACATCCTGCAGGCCGACAAGGGCTGCGACTTCGACTACCTGGAAACATCGTTCGGCGCGCCGGTGAGCGAACCGGTCATTTTCTGAACAACCCAAGGAGAACTGCCATGGCCCTGAATCCCGCCACCCGCGACAAACTCAAGACGGTCAGCACCGCCACCTTGTGCACCGCGCTGTTCAAGCGCGGCCTGCGCAACCAGTTCATCCAGGACGTGCATCCGCTCAACCCGAAGACGGCGACCATGGTGGGCGAGGCCTACACGCTGCGCTATATTCCGGCGCGCGAAGACCTGAACCCGATCACCGTGTTCCAGGACCCGAAACACCCGCAACGGGTGGCGGTCGACCAATGCCCGGCCGGCGCCGTGATGGTCATCGACAGCCGCAAGGATGCGCGCGCCGCATCGGCCGGCTCGATCCTGATCACCCGGCTGATGGTGCGTGGCGCCGCCGGCGTCGTCACCGACGGGGGTTTTCGTGACTCGCCCGAGCTGGCGGAGATGCCGTTTCCGGTCTACCACCACCGACCGTCGGCGCCGACCAACCTGACGCTGCACCAGGCGATGGACATCAACGTGCCGATCGGCTGCGGCGACGTGGCGGTTTTTCCGGGCGACGTCATCGTCGGCGACCAGGAGGGTGTGTTCGTCATTCCCGCGCACCTGGCCGACGAAGTCGCCGACGAGGCGGTCGAGATGACCGCCTACGAGGACTTCGTGACCGAAGAGGTGCACAAGGGTCGCTCGATCATCGGCCTGTATCCGGCGACGCAGCAGCAGTCGAAGGACGATTTTGCGGCCTGGCGCAAGACCCAGGGGCGCTGAACGGCCGGGCATTTCAAGGTCTCAATCGTTTTTCAGTCCAGCCTTGCGGATGATCGGTCCCCAGGCATCGTGGTCGGCTCGAATAACCTTGGCAAATTCCGCCGGCGTGCTACCCACTGGCTCCAGTCCTTGCGCGATCAGCGTGGAGCGGACCTGCGGGTCGCGCATCGCAGCCGCGTAGGCAGCGGAAATCCGATCCCGCTCGCTTTGCGGCGTGCCGGCGCGCACCGCCAGTCCCTGCCAAGCCGCCGTCGCATAACCGGGCACGGTCTCGGCGACGGTCGGCAGGTTTGGCGCAAACGCCTGGCGCTGCTCGCTGGACACGCCCAGCAGCCGCAGCCGGCCTGCTTCCGCGTGGGGTCGCAAGGTCTGGTAGCTGTCGAGCATCAGCGAAACACGCCCTTCGAGCACGTCGGGCAGGGCCGCCGCGCCGCCTTTGTACGGCACGACCGTGAGGTCGAAGCCTCCCATGGACGCCAGCAACAACCCCCCCAGATGGGAGCCGCCGCCCAGGCCCGAGGCTGCGATCGTCAGCTTTCCCGGATTCGCGCGACCATAGGCCACGAGTTCGGCCACGGTTGCCACCGGTGCGCCGGGGCCCGCCGCCAGCACGAGCGGAATATTCACCAGCAGCGAGACTGGATCGAGGTCCTTGAAGGTGTCGTACGCCAGCTTGCTGTAGGTCCACGGATTGAAGGCCAGCGCGGTGTACACGCCGATCACGGTGCTGCCGTCGGCCGGCGCCGCCAGCCCGGCCAGAATCGCCGGGATACCTGCCGCACCGGGTTTGTAGTCGAGCACCACGGACTGTCCGAGCGCTGGCTCGGCCACACGGGTTGCGGTGCGCAGCATCACATCGGTGGTGCCTCCGGGCCCGGTGGGTACCAGCACCCGGACCGTACGCGAAGATTGAGCGCGCAATGGACCTGCTACCCCCAGCAATGCCAACGCAGTTGCCCATACGGGAGCCTGTAGCAGTTGTCGTCTTTTCAGTTGTCGTCTTTTCATATCGCTGTTCTCCGGATTCGGGTTGGAAAAATTCATGGTAAACGGGCTCAGGCTCGCGTCTCGGTCCGGGGGCAGGTCTTCAAGGCGTCCGAGTTCGGTGCTCATGGGGTCGATTCATTTGATCAGCCCGGCTATTCTCGACCTTCCAGCCATACAGCCACTCCAACGCTTCTTAAAAAGTTCTGGCCCGCGGCCTTTCCACCGGTTGTTTCGCACCTGCGGCTCGCCCCCTTTGGCCCGGAAGAAGCGTCCTATTTCAGGCGGCGACAAAGCGACGCGGGCGACCGGCGCCCTGCCGGACCCATGCAACCCGGTCAATCCAGCGTCATCAGGCTCGCATTGCCGCCAGCGGCGGCCGTGTTGATGCTGAGCGACCGCTCGATCACCAGCCGTTCGAGCGCGATACGGGTATCGCCCGAGGCCTGGCCCGTCAGGCCGACGATCGGTCCCGGCCGCTGCGCCAGCAATGCCGCCACCGCCTGCCGCGAGGCTGCATCACCGTGATGCAGCGCGGCATCGAACGGTGTGTGCGCATTCGTCCAGTCACGTGCCAGCGTGATGCGCTCACGCACATCGACCGGCAGCCGCTCGCGCAAGGCAGCCGCGTGCGCCGGCCAGACTGCGTGGCTGCCGGCAGCCAGCACAGCTGCCAGTTGCAGCAGCCGGTCGGCGTCGCCCGCCGGGCCTTGCGTGGCCAGACACAATACCGCTTCGCGTGGCAACACGGCATACAGGTTGGCTTCACCGGTCGGCCCTGCCAGGCTATGCCAGCGACCGAGCGGCGACTCCGCCACCGCGCGGTCGCAATACGCGGCCAGCAGGTTCTTGCCCTGCGCCTGCGCCCAGGCAAGCAGCTGTGCCATCGCCACCGGCGCCGCAGATGGGCCCGGGGCCGGTTCGGTTGACAAGCCACGTACGGCCGGGCGCGTCAGCGCGCCGGCATGGGCCACCGCCATCCGCGCGGCCTGCACCGGACGCTGTGCCAGCAGGCGCAGCAGGTACAGCGGCCCGCCCGCCTTGGGACCCGTGCCCGACAGACCCTCGCCACCGAACGGCTGCACGCCGACCACCGCACCGACGACGTTGCGGTTGACATAGATGTTGCCGGCACGCGCGGCCGACACCACCTGCGCCACTGTCTCATCGATACGCGTGTGTACGCCCTGCGTCAAGCCGTAACCGGTACCGTTGATGGCGTCCAGCAGGTCGTCGAGCCGCTCACGTCGATACCGCAGCACATGCAGCACCGGGCCGAACACCTCGCGCCCGAGATCGGCCACGCGGTCGATTTCAATCACCGTCGGTGCGACGAAGTGGCCAACCGGCGCATCTGTGGGCATCGGCAAACGCCAGACGCGGCAACCCTGGTCCTGCATCGCCGCCACATGGCGCTCGATGATGCTCTTGGCGTCGGCGTCGATCACCGGGCCGATGTCGGTCGCCAGATAACGCGGATCGCCGACCTCCAGTTCCTGTACTGCGCCCTGCAGCATTTCGAGCAGCCGGTCGGCACCATCGTCCTGCACACACAGCAGACGCAGCGCCGAACAGCGCTGGCCGCTGCTGTCGAAGGCCGAGGCTACGATGTCGGCCACGGCCTGCTCGGCCAGCGCCGACGAGTCGACCACCATCGCATTCTGGCCCCCGGTCTCGGCAATCAGCGGCACGACCTGGCCGTGGGCCGTCAAACGGCCGGCCAGTTCGCGCTGCAACAGCCGCGCGACTTCGGTCGAACCGGTGAACAACACGCCGTGCACCCGGGCGTCGCCCACCAGAGCAGCGCCCACGGTCTCGCCGCGGCCGGGCAACAATTGCAGCGCACCGCGCGGCACGCCGGCCGCGTGCAGCGCACGCACAGCCGCTGCCGCCACCAGTGGTGTCTGTTCGGCCGGCTTGGCCAGCACGACGTTGCCCGCGGCCAGTGCCGCAGCCACCTGGCCGGTAAAGATCGCGAGCGGAAAATTCCACGGACTGATACACACCACCGGGCCCAGTGGCTTGTGCGTGTTGTTGTCGAAATCGCGCCGGATCTCGGATGCGTAATAGCGCAGGAAGTCCGTCGCCTCACGCACCTCGGCCACTGCGTTGGCGCTGGTCTTGCCGGCCTCGCGCACCAGCAGTGGCAACAGCGCGAGGGTGTCGGACTCGAGCCGGTCGGCGGCCGTATCGAGCACGGCCGCGCGTGCGCCGGGCGCAAGCGAAGCCCAGCCGGGCGCAGCCTGTGTGGCAGCGTCCAGCGCAAGCCCGACTTCCTCCAGTGTGGCCTCGCGCACCTGGCCGACGACGTCGCTGGAATCGGCCGGATTGCGGACCGGCAACGCTGCGCCGCCCGCCGGCACATCCAGTGCCAACAGCGGCGCCGCATCCCAGCATCGCCTGCGATCCTCGGCAAAGATCTGCGTCAGTTCGGCCAAGGTGTTCTCGTCAGCGAGGTCGACGCCCTGCGAATTGGGCCGAACCGCGCCATACAGTTGGCGCGGCAACGGGATGGCTGGATGCGGCAACCCCACTACGCCGTCCTGTTCGGCCATGGCCCGCACTGTCAGCACCGGGTCCTGCGCGAGTTCGGCCAGAGGCACGTTCTCATCCGCAATGCGGTTCACGAACGACGAGTTGGCCCCGTTCTCCAGCAGACGCCGCACCAGATAGGCCAGCAGGGTGTCGTGCAGACCGACCGGCGCGTAGATGCGACAGGGCCGACCCAGCTTGCCGGCGGCCACCGGCCCCACGACCTGCTCGTACAGCGGCTCGCCCATGCCGTGCAGGCACTGGAACTCGTATTGCCCGCTTTCGAAGTCGTCGCCGGCGATGGCCAGGATCGATGCCAGCGTCTGTGCGTTGTGCGTGGCGAACTGCGGGAACACGGCGTCGGTAGCGGCCAGCAGCTTTTTCGCGCAGACGATATAAGCCACATCGGTATACGGCTTGCGGGTGTAGACCGGGTAGCCGGACTGGCCATCGAGCTGAGCCCGTTTGATCTCGCTGTCCCAATAAGCGCCCTTGACCAGGCGGATCATCAGCCGGTGGCCGCTGCGCCGTGCCAGGTCGACGACAAAGTCGACCACGGCCGGGCATCGCTTCTGGTAGGCCTGGATCACGAAACCCAGGCCGTTCCAACCGGCAAGTGAAGGCTCGAAAGCCAGGCGCTCGAGCAGGTCGAGCGAAATCTCGAGCCGATCGGCCTCCTCGGCGTCGATGTTCATGCCGATGTCCAGGTCGCGGGCCTGTTGCGCGAGGGCCAGCAACCGCGGATACAGCTCATTCATGACCCGTGCCACCTTCGCGCGCGCGTACCGCGGGTGCAAGGCCGATAGCTTGATCGAGATGCCGGGGCCGTCGATAACGCCCCGCCCGGCGGCAGCGGCGCCAATGGCGTCGATCGCGTTCGCGTAGGCCGCCTGGTAATGCCGGGCATCGTCGGCCGTCATCGCCGCCTCGCCCAGCATGTCGTAGGAATAGCGAAAACCCTGCGCCTCGCGTGGCTGCGCATTCTGCAGCGCCTGTGTGATCGTCTCGCCAGTGACGAACTGCTCGCCCATCATGCGCATCGCCATGTCCACGCCACGGCGGATCAGCGGCTCCCCGCCACGCGCAACCACCTGTCGCAAGGTGCTCGACAAGCGGTTGTCGCTGTGCGTCGACACCAGCTTGCCGGTCAGCAGCAGGCCCCAGGAAGCGGCATTGACGAACAGCGACGAGCTGCGGCCCAGGTGGCTCTGCCAGTCGCCGTCGCCAATCTTGTCGCGGATCAGCGCATCACGCGTAGCCGCATCGGGGATGCGCAGCAGCGCCTCGGCCAGGCACATCAGCGCAACGCCCTCCTGCGAGCTGAGCGCGAACTCCTGCAGCAGGCCCTGCACCAGTCCCGCGCGGCCATTGGCGCGGGCGCGTTCGCGCACGCCGCGGGCTATACGCAAGGCCAGCGCCTGCGCGGCCTCGGCCTGGGGCGGCGCCAGGGTGGCTGCGGCCAGCAGGCCAGGCAGCAGTTCGGGTTCGGGCGTGCGGGCGGCGGCGGTGATCGCGGCGCGCAGCGGGGTCGGCGTGGTGAGGGGAGTCGGCAGGGCAGACAACTTGTTCATGGCTTGGCGATATCGTTGAACCGATTCCGAGTATCTTCGCCTGCCAACAGAATATTTGTCTGAAATGCAATGGATTCGCCGATCAATTGACTACCGAGGGGCTCAACCCGTCGGCCATTGCCTGGCACATCGAAGCGCCCATGCTGGATTTCAGCGGTGCCATGGCGCTGGTGCGGCGCGCCGTAACCAACGTATGACCAATACGATTGGTCGGTAGCCTGGGCTGATGGGCTGGACGTGATGTCGGTTGTTGTCAGATGATCGTTGCGTTTCCTGCATGTGTCGCTGCAGGATGGGTTCGGTGGCGCTAGGCGGGCTCGGACCGTTCTGCCAGCCGCTGCCACGCATCGCGTGCGGCCAGGCGTGCATGCGCCCATTCGAGATCTGACGTACCCCGCGCCTGCACCCAGCCTTGCCCCAGTTCCACCTCCATATCGTCGAATCGCCGGCCTGCGTGCTGGAGATAGGACGTGACCCCGTAGTGGTAGGCCGGCGCGTAGACGTCGAAACCGGGCGATTGCGGCGCATACGATCGTTCGTTGAAATTCTCGCGCCAGTAGTCGACCTCGATGGTGGGGTCGACGGACTCAGCAACGCTCTTGCCGGCCAATCCGCCGACGATGGCACCTAGCGCGGTTCCAATAATGGTACCGGCCGGCCCGGCGGTGGAACCGGTCAGCGCCCCCGCCAGTGCGCCGCCGACCACCGCACCGAGGCCGGTGCCAACCGGGTGCGCGCCCGGCGCTCCCGTGATCGGGTCCCGATTGGGTTCGGCGTCGTACAACTTGGATGGATTGGCGGAACTGGTCATAGTAAAACTCCTTGAACTTGAGCTCGGCTGGGTGCGATGCGCGTTATTGCAAAACGTTGAAACATGTTCAGCCCCAAAGTACACCGCTCAGACAGGCCCTGCTGCCGTCCAGGGCCGTCAGACTCTGTAGGAGGATGACGTGTCTTGCCATGGTTGCGCGTCATGCGTCAGTGCGCCACGGCGCCATGGCGCCATGGCGCCGACGCTCCGCTCGATACGGCCGAAGGCAGACTGTTCCGCCGCTGACTAGAATGGCAAGTCCGCCTCCAAGGAGACTGACGCTGCGCGGATCCGCAACGGCGAACACCCGGCAGGCCTGATCGCCGATCACGCTGAAAGCGCCAACCCCGGAACCCGCATGAGCCACCTGTTGGCTGGCGTAATGGCCAACACACCCGGAGAGACCCGATGACACTGACCACCGAACAACTGCAGCAATTCGAGCGCGATGGTTACCTTTTCTTTCCCGGGTTATTCAAGCCCGAGGAGATCGATACCCTGAACGCTGCCGTACCCGAGCTGTACAGCCGGCGCGAGGTGTTTAACGTGCGCGAGAAGGACAAGGACGCGGTACGCACGAATTTTGCCGCGCACCTCGTCAGTGAACCGTTCGCGCGGCTGGCACGGCATCCACGCATGATCGAACCGGTCGAAGCACTGTTCGGCGAGAAGCTGTACATGCACCAGTTCAAGATCAACGGCAAGATGGCGTTCGAGGGCGACGTATGGCAGTGGCACCAGGACTACGGAACCTGGCTGAACGATGACATGATGCCGACTGAACGGGCGATGAACGTGGCCATTTTTCTGGACGACGTCAACGACTTCAACGGGCCGCTGATGTTCATCCCCGGCAGCCACAGGAAGGGTGTCGTTGACGCACGGCATGACCTGACGACCACCAGCTACCCCTTGTGGACTGTCGACAACGCGTTGATCCGCCAGTTGGTCGAACGTGCCGGCGGCAAGAACGGCGGTATCGTCTCGCCCAAAGGCCCGGCCGGCTCGATGATCCTGTTCCACAGCTGCCTGGTGCATGCGTCGAGCAGCAATCTGTCGCCGTGGAATCGCGTCAGCGTCTACCTGAGTTTGTGCGCGGTGAGCAACCATATCCGGCGCTACAAGCGGCCGGAATATATCGCGCACCGCGATTTCACGCCCATTGACTGCCTGCCGGACGACTGCCTGCGCAAGGACTACCCGGTAGCCGTGCCGTGGAAAAGCGGCATGCCGGCCAGCGCGCTGCAGACCTCGTCAGTGCCATTTGCCGACATGAAGGAGGCGGCATGAGCGCCGCCGGGCCGCTCCCAAGCCGCTCGGCTGCGCAGTGCGCCGGACGGAGGGAACTCCAATGAGTCTTTTTGCGCAACTGCAGCGGCGCGCGGCCCAGGGCAATTCGATCCGCATCGGACTGATAGGCGCCGGCAAGTTCGGCTCCATGTACCTGGCGCAGATTCCGCGCACCCCGGGTGTGCATCTGGTGGGCATTGCCGACCTTTCACCCGACGCGGCACGCGCCAATCTGGCACGCGTGGGATGGGACACGAAGCGCACACAGGCAAAGACCCTCGACGAAGCACTCAAGACCGGTGGCACACACATAGCCGACGACTGGCAGGCGCTGGTGCGCCATCCGGCGATTGACGTCATCGTCGAATGCACCGGCCACCCGATTGCCGCGGTCGACCACTGCCTGGAGGCGTTTGCGTACGGCAAACATGTTGTCAACGTGACGGTTGAGGCAGACGCTTTTTGCGGGCCCTTGCTGGCGCGCAAGGCGCAGGAAGCGAACGTGGTTTACTCGCTGGCCTTCGGCGATCAGCCCGCGCTGATCTGCGATCTGGTTGATTGGGCCCGGACCTGCGGGTTTCCGGTGGTGGCGGCCGGTCGCGGGCACAAATGGCTGCCGCATTTCTGCGAGTCCACTCCCGAGACGGTCTGGGGCAACTACGGGTTGAGCCCCGAACAGGCAACACGCGGTGGGCTCAACCCCAAGATGTTCAACAGCTTCCTGGACGGCTCCAAGCCGGCCATCGAATGCACGGCCGTTGCCAACGCCACGGGCTTGACGGTACCGTCCAACGGGCTGTTGTACCCGCCAGCCAGCGTCGAAGACATTCCTTTCGTCACCCGCCCGATCGCCGAAGGTGGTGTGCTCGAGCGCAAGGGCATGGTCGAGGTGATTTCCTCGCTGGAGGCCAACGGCCGTGCGATTCCCTATGACATCCGCATGGGCGTGTGGGTCACGGTCGAGGCAGAGACCGACTACATCAAGAATTGCTTCGAGGAGTACAACGCGCACACTGACCCGAGCGGGCGCTACTTCACGCTGTACAAGCGATGGCATCTGATCGGCCTGGAGGTGGGCATGTCGGTCGCATCGGTTGCCCTGCGCGGCGAGGCGACCGGTGTGGCGACCTGCTGGAACGCGGACGTCGTTGCCACGGCCAAGCGCGACCTGGCACCGGGCGAACTGCTCGACGGCGAGGGCGGTTACACCGTCTGGGGCAAGTTGCTGCCGGCCGAGGCATCGTTTAGCGCCGGCGGGTTGCCGCTGGGGTTGGCCCACGACGTCAAGGTCTTGCGCCCGGTGAAGAAGGGCCAGAGCTTGAGCTGGGCCGACGTGGCGATGGATACGTCAACGCACGCCTACAAGATCCGCAAGCAACTCGAAGCGATGGCAGCGCAGCCGTTGCGCAAGGCAGCCTGACGGGGCCGGGGCGGTTCAAGCCCGGTGGATTTGCGCGATCCGGGCGAGGCCATCCAATTCCGGTTGGATCAACAAGGGCTCAAGCCGAAAGAACTGCAGCCCATACTTGGCCAATTCAACAGGGTGTACGAGCTACTCAACCGAAAACATCCGTTGACCGTGGCCATGGTCTGGTGCCAGCACACGGGCTTGGGAATTCCGGCTGAAAGCCTGATTCGCCAAGCCGTTTAGGCCTTGGTACCGGCTACGCCAATTCGACGCGGCCTTTCATGCCAGATCAGCGGCGAACCGACCGATGGCTAAAATGGCCATTACGTCCCAAAGGAGTACGACCATGCGCGTATCCGCCACACAAGCCAAGAATCGTTTCGGTGCCATGTGCACCCACGCCAAGACCGAGCCCGTGTTCGTCGAGAAGGACGGGCGAATTGACACGGTCATTCTGTCGGCAGACCAATTCGACGCGCTGAGTTTGAGCAGCCAGGGCAAGTCTCTGAAACAGCAAAAGAAGGTGTTCGATCAGACCCACAAAGCCTGGATCGAAGAACAAAACGCGCGATTCGAGAAACACGGCCTCTGGTGCGACGACCTGCGGGTCTGGTAAATGCAGTTCGACGTCTACCCCAACCCCAGCCCGAGAATGCGCGAGCAATACCCTTTCGTTGTCGATATACAGAGTGACTTGCTGGGCAGCCTTGCAACCAGGATGGTGGTTCCACTGGCCATTTCACCATTGGCGTCGAGTGACGTGCCGCGCAGCCTGTGCCCGATGTTTCAGGTGCAGGGGCTGCAGCTGATGCTGCTTCCGTTCGAAGCCGCTCCCCTGCCAAAAAGCTTGTTGAAGACCGACGTGCAATCGTTGAAACGGTTTGCCAGCGAAATTGTTGCCGCGATGGATGCAATGATGAGTGGCATTTGACGTGACGACCGACCGCTCCGCCGACACGCCGACGCGCCGATGATGCAGCACTACCGAAGGGTGACTTATTGCTAGCGGCTCTTCATTGGTCGATTTGTAACGTCGGCCGTCCATTCCCCATCCAGTGCCCTCAATTGCCGGGCAGGAATACGGCGAAGCAACGCCCTCCTCCCTGTCTCGGCGAGGTCAGCAAAGCCATTTGGAATCAGCTTTCTGGGGACAACGCCTGTTTGAGGCGTCGATTCAGGGAGCGAATGGAGGATCAGTTCAACGACGCGACCCAGTTCTCCACCAATAGACCTGGCACTCGCACGAACTCGCCAACCTTATTGGTGACCAGGGTCAGTCCTTCGCTTCGGGCGTGGCCTGGAGGTGCTGGGCACGCTCAATGCGGGAGGCCTCATTGACCAGGATGCGCAAGGCCTCGCCAGCACCATCCAGACCGTTGGCAAGCAGGCAGGCATAGGCTTCGTGCAGCGGGTGGTTGCTGTCATCAAGTTGGGTTCGTTGAGCCATGATAAAAACGTTCTTTCTGTGTCGGTCCAGGCTTGCGAGTCAGTCGTCGGGGGGGGGCCTCCGGCGGCCTGGCAGGGGCCTGATTTTAAAAATCCCAAAACCAGAAACTTCCAAACAGGTTCAGTTTCAATGGTCGGGGAAATTACAGAACGAATGTTGCACTACCGTTGGCGGCACGTCTGTCGCCAGGAGCACTGTCCGTAAGCCCGGGTAACAGCCCCTGTTAGCCTTGTCCGTTTGCAGGGCGGGTATTTGTGCAGAGGGATGATGGTGACTGTCCCAGCCCCACGGACAAGCAAAGAACGGGTCAGGACGCTCGGGAAATACAGCTCAGGTTAATGGTACATCAGCTAATCAGCCGTTAGCTGAATGCCGGATGATTGACATATATCTGCACTACAGCTAAATTTCACTTAGCTGAAGATCAGATACTTTTTGACCCGCTTCCATGACTTCCGTCCCAAAAGTCCCATCTTGCGCCCGCCCGGTCGCGCAGTCACGGGATCAGCCTGCAGCGCAACCCTTGGTCACCGCATTGCAAGTGGGCCAGTTGCTCAAGGCTGCCCGGAACAGGCGCAAGCTGAGCCAGGCATCCGTGGCCAGTCGGCTGGGGCTCAGCCAAAACCGGATCTCGTACCTGGAACTACACCCCGATGAGATAAGTTTCAAGCAGCTTTTAGCCTGGTGCTCGGTGGTTGGCATGGAAATGCATCTCGGTGAGCGCAGCACATTGACTGACTCCGACACGAAAGTCGAGTGGTGACATGAGGCGCAAGTCGCAGGGTCAAACACTGGTTCTTTGGGCCAACGGCCAGTGCGTAGGCCGCTGGACGACTCCCACGCGCGGGAATATGGAACTGCAGTACGAGCGCGCCTGGCAGGACTCTGCGCTGGGCCGCCCGCTATCGCTATCCCTTCCCTTCAACATGCATGGCGAACCCATCAAGGGCGACAGCGTTGCCAACTACTTTGACAATTTGCTGCCAGATAGCACTGACATCAGAAAGCGAGTAGCCCTGCGGTTCAAGACGGGCTCGCTCGAGCCGTTCGATTTGCTGCGCGCTATCGGGCGCGACTGCGCAGGCGCTATTCAGTTGCTCGCAGAAGACGAGGACCCAACGGGCTGGGACACGATAGACGGAGTCGAGCTGACAGATGAGGACATCGAGCGCCACTTGCTGGAGGTTGCATCGCCTGGGTACCTTGGCGCCGGCCCGGACCCTGCAGACGACTTCCGCATCTCCCTCGCCGGAGCCCAGGAAAAAGATGCGTACCTGTGGTGGGAGGGCAAGTGGCACAAGCCTCGGGGCACAACACCGACCACTCATATTTTCAAGCTGCCCATTGGCATGGTGGGAGGGCGTCGCGCGGACTTCAGCACCTCCGTGGACAACGAGTGGCTGTGCATGACACTACTGCGCGCCTACGGACTGCCGACGGCGAATGTGGAAATCGCCACCTTCGGACAACAACGTGTGCTCAATGTCGAACGCTTTGACCGGCGGCTCTCGGCCTCGGGCGAGACTCTGCTGCGCCTGGTGCAAGAGGACTTCTGCCAGGCAACGGGAACATCTCCCATGCTCAAGTACGAAAGCGACGGCGGCCCTGGGCTCAAGCAGATTTTCCCGATCCTGCGGCAATCGGCCAAAGCACAGGAGGACATGCGGACCGTCATGGCTTCTCAAATCCTGTTCTGGATGCTGCGCGCGCCTGACGGACATGCCAAGAATTTTTCCATCCAGTTGCTAGCTGACGCGGCGAGCCGATTTCACCTCACGCCCGTATACGACGTGATGTCGGCCTATCCTGTCATGGGGTCGGGGCCCAACCAATGGGCCGACCAGGAAATCAAGCTGGCCATGGCACTGCAAGGCAAGAATCGGCACTATCTGATGCACACCGTATTGCGCCGGCACTTCAGTAGCACCGCAAAGCTGGTGGGTTACGGCGTGGATGCTGAGGAACTTGTGCGCGAACTCATTGAGAAGACACCCTTGGCCATAGAGCAGGTACAACGGCAAATACCTGCCGGGTTCTCACAAAGGGTGGTCGATTCTGTGTTTTCCGGCTTGTCCAAGGCAGCGCAGCAGCTTGAGACACAGGCGCCAAAAGCCATCTCGCGCCAGCGCGCACCAAAGGGCGCCAGAGGACATTAGCAATATTGCAAACTCCGGCAGAAGTGGCAAGTCGGAATCTGCGGATCCCAACCAAGCACATGTCGGGCAATTGACGGTTGTCCGAATACGCGAGATCTGCCGAACCCGACGGGCCAGGCGCCGATAATTCCGAGATTCCAGACGACCGACCGTTTTGTGTACGTCCTGTACGCAACTGAATCATCGATGCAAAAAGACAACCCATCAACCGTAGCAACCGCCACCGACCTCTCCGCCCACACCCCCATGATGCAGCAGTACTTTGGTATGCAAGCATTCATGCGGCTTTGCTGAGGCCAAATTCACTTTTGGCTCCAGATTGGAGGACTAGATGACTCGGCACGAGCCCTGCCTGCGGCTTACGCACGCAAAGAACCCGTTGAGCACTGTCAACAGGTGTGCTAGGATACGGCACACCTGTTGACAGAAACCCATGGCAAAAACGACCCGGGAAACCTTGTTGGAGCAAGAGCGATTCGAACTCAAAGCGAAGTCAGGTGGTGGGTTGCTGAGTTATGAAGTCTGGGGTTATCGACTGAACGGCCAAACTGTGGTGACCCGGTACAACATGGCCTATGTCAACCATGCCATACACCAGGGTGACAACGGTCGCGTATTGGGGTTTGACAATGCGCACAACTATCACCACCGCCATTTCATGGGCAAGGTTCAGGCCGTTGAATTCGTCAGTTATGAGGCAACACTGGAGCGCTTCCAGCAGGAGTGGACAGAGATCGTCAAATTGAACCGGAGAAAGAAATCATGACCAAAGTTTCTGTTCGCACAGGGGATTCAGCAGAGTTTTTCGCGCGCGCAATAGCGGCGGCCCGCAAGGCCGATCAGGGGAAGGCCTTTGATGGGAAGATCACGCTGTCCTTTGAAGACCCCCAGCGGATGTTTACGGTTTTGTCGGAGTCGCGCCGGCGTCTGATGCTCGAAATCTTGGAAGAGCCAATGACCATCAACGATTTGACCAGCCGATTGCATCGCAATCGCTCTGCTATTACCAAGGACATTGGCATGCTGGAACGGTTGGGCTTAATCGTCTCGATCAGACAGATCAACCCCGGGCATGGGATTCAAAAAATGGTCCAGGCCATCGCACCGAAAATTGAAATGGTCGCAACATTGGGCTGAACGAACGCTATGGGAAGGCCCGATAAGCCACCCTGTCACAGGGCAAGACGGGTCGAAATTGGCGCGCTTTCTAGCCTCAGGCGAATCGAGTTTCATTATTGGCGAGTGCATCCTGGTCGACGTCGGCAGCACACGCAACCCCGCTGAAGCAACGGGTCACAACATACTGATCCAGATCCAGATCCAGAACCAGCGGCCCAGTCGACGGTTTGCCAACAACCCGTGACATTCCGAATCTCAGGAATCAGACGCCGATAATTTCTACATATCTGACGGCCAACTTATCTGCTGCCCGTCGATGATTGCGATAGTCATTGATGCAAAAAGACAATCCCTCCCCCGCCCCGATCGCCACCGACCTCTCCGCCCACACCCCCATGATGCAGCAGTACCTGCGCATCAAGGCCGAGCACCCCGACACGCTGGTGCTTTACCGCATGGGCGACTTCTACGAGGTGTTCTACGCCGACGCCGAAAAGGCCGCGCGCCTGCTCGACATCACGCTGACACGGCGCGGCCAGTCGGCGGGCGAGCCGGTGGTGATGGCCGGCGTGCCGTTCCATTCGATCGAGTCCTACCTGTCCCGGCTGATCAAGCTCGGCGAGTCGGTGGCGATTTGCGAGCAGGTCGGCGATGTGGCAACCGCCAAGGGACCGGTCGAGCGCAAGGTGGTGCGGGTCATGACGCCCGGAACCTTGACCGATGCTGAACTGCTGTCCGACAAGTCCGAGTCGGTGCTGATGGCGGTGCACCAGGGGTCGCGCAACCAGTGCGGCCTGGCCTGGATCAGCGTCACGCAGGCGCAGTTGCAGTTCGCCGAATGCACGCCGGATGAGGTCGGCGACTGGATCGTGCGCGCGGGCCCAAGCGAGCTGATCTATAGCGCCGATGTCACGCCGTCGTTCGAGAGCCAGCTCAAGGGCTGGTGCGCGGCGCACGGCGTAGCGGCAACGACTCGCGCGCACTGGCAGTTCGATCCGGCGCTGGGGTTGCGCAAGTTGCTGGAGTTGTTCAAGGTCGCCAGCCTGGCCGCGTGGGACGCCCAGCAGCAAGTCCTGGCACACGCCGCCGCGGCTGCGCTGCTGGGTTATGCCGAACACACCCAAGGCCGGCCGCTGAGCCATGTGCAGGGCATTACCGTGCAACGCAACGGCGACCTGGTGCAGCTGCCGCTGGCGACCCGGCGCAACCTGGAGCTGACGCAGACACTGCGTGGCGACCCGGCGCCAACTCTGTTCTCGTTGCTGGTCACCTGCCTGACCGGCATGGGCAGCCGCCTGCTCAAGCGCTGGTTGCTCGAACCCCGGCGCGAGCGCAGCGCCGCGCGCCAGCGGCTGGGCGCGATCACGCGGTTGCGCGATGGCCGGTGGCAGGAACTGCGTGCCGCAATCAAGGGCAGCACCGACATCGAACGCATCAGCGCACGCATCGCACTGCGCCAGGTGCGCCCGCGCGAACTGGTCGCCTTGCATGCGACGCTGGACAAGACCGCGCAGATGGCGCCACTGGTACTGGACCAGGACGGCTGGCTGGTGCAACTCGGACAGGCGTTGACGCCGCCTGCCGGCTGCGCCGAACTGCTGCGCGCCGCGATCCAGGAGACGCCATCCGCACTGGTGCGCGAGGGCGGCGTCATCGCCACCGGTTTCGACACCGAACTCGACGAGCTGCGTGCGATCCAGGACAACTGCGACGGTTTCCTGCTCGCGCTGGAGCAACGCGAACGCACCCGCACCGGTATCGGCAACCTGCGCGTGCAGTTCAACAAGGTGCACGGCTTCTACATCGAAGTCACGCAGGGCCAGGCCGACAAGGTACCCGCCGACTATCGGCGCCGCCAGACGCTCAAGAACGCCGAGCGTTTCATCACGCCCGAACTCAAGGCCTTCGAGGACAAGGCGCTCAGTGCGCGGGAACGCGCACTGGTGCGCGAGAAGTTGCTCTATGAGCAAGTGCTGGACCAGCTGCAGGCGCATGTGCCCACACTGACCGCGATCGCACAAGCGCTGGCCACGCTCGACGCCCTGGGGGCCTTGTGCGAACGTTCACTGACGCTGGACTGGTGCGCGCCGCAGTTCGCCA